>JBEKGC010000165.1:0-13845 GCA_050013055.1 Streptosporangiaceae bacterium | reverse complement strand
TAAACGCGCAGGCCCGAGGCCTCCGCTTCCAGCCCCACGTAGATGCCGAATCCGCTGGGCAGCACGTCGTCGTAGATCGACCACCAGCCCTTGCGGTGGCCCTCGCGGGCCATGTCGACCAGGACCTTGCGCACACCCGGATCGTCGACCTCGTACATCGCCAGCATGGCGGTCAGGTACGCCGACTTGGTCGGCGCCTTTCCTGTCTCGATGCGCGAGAGCGTGGAGGCCGCTAAGCCGAGTCTCTCGGCCACTTCCTCGAGCTTGAGCGAGTGCGCTTCGCGCAGATGCCGAAGCTCAACGCCAAGCCTACGTCTACGAACCGTCGGTCCAATGGGCACGAGAAGCTCCCCTCCCGATGCTGCAGAGGATTTAGTACTCATGACGGTGCGGGGAGAACCGGGACCCATCAGCCATGATCCGCAGTCGATCATCAGTGTGTAACCAGAGCACTCCGTACCGTCTCTAACAAGCAGTACGATACAGCACTGACGTCCACGATGAAATCCCATCCGGGATTTCATTTGGGAAATTTGCTCCACGCACTTGCGTCAAGCGGGTATGCACCCCATCATCGTTTGAATACTAGTCCCGCAGTCAATCACAAGGTACAAAATCGGACATATGGGCGAATTGGGGGAATGTGGGATGGAGGAAAGACGCATCGCCCTATGTGCATCTTTCGCGATTGGTGGTGCTTAGAGGCGCTGGCGCGAGTCATGATCTCACCGCTATTGGGTACCTGATGTTATTTATAAAGTTGATGTGCCAGATGGGCCACGGGTCACGAACAACTGCGAAAACGATCTCGGCAAGTGGAGGGTCTGAAGATGGCAACGCCGGAAGGTAATTCCCGACAAAGATGGTCCAGGTCGACGCACCGGCCAGGACCACGGGAGGGATGGGCGGGCGTCGGCGGCCCGCGTGCTACGGTCCTGGACACGCTGACTATCCCTGGATGTCCGGAGCAGGTCTCCTCGGCCAGGGCCTTCGTCTCGCAGACGCTCAGCGCCCACGAGATCGGCACCGACAGCGATCACGACACAGCGACCTTACTGACGTCGGAGATCGTCACCAACGCCATCGCGCACACCAGGTCGGGCGGCGAAGGCGGCACCGTGACGATCGTGGTGATCAGCATCACGCACGGCATCCTGGTCGAGGTCAGCGACAACGGCTCGGCCGGCGCTCCGGTCGTGAAGGGCGATCTGTACGCGACCGGGGGACACGGGCTGTTCCTCGTCCAGGAACTCGCCGCCCAGTGGGGATACCTCAGAAACACGGGCGGCACCACCGTCTGGTTCCACCTGGCGGAGGCCTGCCAGGCGCAGCTGGACCGGTCGGCGCCGCTGCGAGTCGCGGCGGCGCACGCTCAGCAAGGGGCGCGGTCGTTCGGCAGAATGAGGGGATGACCAACCCAGTACCTGGGACCGGACCCGGGGCGATCACGCCGGACGGCTGTGCCGTCGAGTTCTACGCCCGGATGCCCGCGAGGGGCGAACCCGCCATCGTGCACGCCGCGACCGGACCGGGCGCCTCGATCCTCGAGCTTGGCTGCGGAGCGGGACGAGTCACGCATCCGCTGGTCGCGCTCGGCCATCCGGTCGTCGCGGTCGATGAGTCCGCGGACATGCTCGCGCATGTCCGCGGCGCGGAGACGGTGTGCGCGCGGATCGAGGATCTCGCGCTTGGCCGGCGTTTCGACCTGGTCCTGCTCGCGTCGCACCTGATCAACTCGGACCCGCCGACGCGGGCGGCGTTCCTCGCGGCCTGCCGTCGGCACGTCGCCGACGACGGCTGCGTGGTCATCGAGCAGCACCCGCCGCAGTGGTTCGCGACCGCGGCGGCGGCCGAGAGCACGTGGGACGGCATCGTCTTCCGGATGCGGGACGTGTCACGGCCCGCGCCGAACCTGCTGTCGGCCACGGTGGAGTACGTGGACGGCGACAAGCGCTGGACGCAGACGTTCACCGCGACCCGGCTGGATGACCGCGAGCTGTCGGCCGTGCTGGCCGACGCGGGACTCCGGCTGGACCGGTACCTCACCGATGACCGCCAGTGGCTCCGCGCGGTCCCCGGCTCGGGTTAGCCGCCGCTCTTGCGGCGGAACGACCGGCGGCTAGCCGCCGGGCCGTGGGAGCCGTGCACCTTGCCCGTCTCCTGGGTCCCGTCGGCGTTCGCGGTGGCGTGCGCCCCGCGCTTGCGGTCGAGCGCCGCCCGGAACTTGCGCTTCATCTCATCGAGGTCGGGTCCCGCCGAATCGGGCTGGGCCGGATCGGGCTGGGCCGGATCAGGCTGGGCCGGATCAGGCTGGGGCTCGCCGTCGGCATGATCACCGACGGGCTTGGTTTGATCAACAGCCATGCGGGCCTCCTGCGGCGTGGGACGTACCCACTACAGCCTTGCACACCGGACCGGATTCTTTCCAGCCGCCACCCGGTCAGGCCCGCACGCCACGGATAATGGCGGTCATGACCCGATCCAGGCCGCTGAGGCAGGAGGAGGGCCGGGCCGAGCTGCTGCGCGACGCCGACCGGCGGGCGGCGTGGATGCTGCTGATCGACGGCGTCCCGCAATCGCACGTCGACCTGGACGACCCCGGCTACCTCGACTTCGAGTACGTCAGGCGGCTGGGGCACCTGATCGACCTGGCCGCGCCCGCGGGTCAGCCGCTGCGGGTGCTGCACCTGGGCGCCGGGGCGCTCACGCTGGCCCGTTACGTGACGGCGACCCGCCCGGCGTCGGCGCAGGTGGCCGTCGAGGTGGATGAGTCCCTGTGGCGGCTGATCCGGCTCAGGTTGCCGCTGCGCGGCGGGCGGATCCGGCTGCACATCGGCGACGCCAGGGCCGTGCTCGAGCGGATGACGGCGGGCAGCTTCGACGTGATCATCGCGGACGTCTTCGCCGGCGGTCGCACGCCGGCCCACCTGACCTCGACGGAGTTCGCGGTCGCGGCCCGCCGCGCGCTTGACTCCGGCGGGATCTACGCCGTCAACGTGGCCGACGGCCCGCCGCTGCGGCACGCCCGGGCCCAGGTCGCGACGATCCAGGCGGTCTTTCCGCAGACCGTCCTGATCGCGGACGCCGGGGTGCTGCGCGGCCGCAGGTTCGGCAACCTGGTGCTGGCGGGCAGCGACCGCGAGCTTGACGTGGCCGCGCTGACCCGGCGGGCGGCCTCGGATCCGATGCCGGGGCGGGTGGTGCACGGCCGCGACCTGGTGCGCTTCACGGGCGGGGCCAAACCGGTCACCGACGCGACCGCCACGCCCTCCCCCGCCCCGCCGCCCGGAGCGTTCGCGTTAGGCCTGGGCCGCGGCCAGCACCCCCCGGCAGATGAGGGCGAGATCGGAATCCGGGGTCAGATACGGCGGCATGGTGTAGATCAGGTCGCGGAACGGCCGCAGCCAGACCCCGGCCCGCACCGCGGCCGCGGTCGCGGCCGGCACGTCGACGTCGCGGTCCAGCTGGACCACGCCCACCGCGCCGAGGACCCGGACGTCCGTCACCCCGGGCAGCTCCCGGGCCGGGGCCAGCCCGGCGGTCAGCCCCGCCGCCAGCCGGGCCACGCAGGACTGCCACCCGCCCGGGTACCACTGCGGATCGAACAGCACAGAAAGCGACGCGAGCGCCAGCGCGCAGGCCAGCGGGTTAGCCATGAACGTCGGCCCGTGCGCGAGCACGGGAACCGAGCCCGCTGAGATCCCCGACGCCACCGCCGGGGTGCACAAGGTGGCCGCCAGCGATACGTAGCCGCCGGTCAGCGCCTTGCCCACGCACATCACGTCGGGACTGACGCCGGCGTGGCCGGCCGCGAAAAGCGAGCCGCTCCGGCCGAACCCGGTCGCGATCTCATCAAAGATGAGCAGTACGCCGTGGGCGCTGCAGGCCTCGCGCAGCACCCGCAGGTAGCCGGGGTCGTGGAAGCGCATCCCGCCCGCGCCCTGGATCACGGGCTCCACGATCACCGCGGCGAGGGAGTCCGCATGCTCCTCGATCAGGGCGGTCAGCGACGCCGCGTACGCGGGGTCAAGTCCGGCCCCGAAGCCAGCCGGCGGCGCGGCGGCGAACACCTGGTCCGCGAGCACACCGTCCCACAGCGCGTGCATGCCGCCCTCGGGGTCACACACCGACATCGCCATGAACGTGTCGCCGTGATACCCGCCGCGCCAGGTCAGCAGCCGGCGCTTGGCCGGGCGCCCGGCCGACCGCCAGTACTGCAGGCACATCTTGACCGCCACCTCGACGCTGACCGACCCAGAGTCGCACAGGAAGACGTGCTCGAGCCCGGCCGGCGCCAGCGCGACGAGCCGCTCGCACAACCGGATCGCGGGCTCATGGGTCAGCCCGCCAAACATCACGTGGCTCATCTTTGCCAGCTGGCGCGCCGCCGCCGCATCGAGCACGGGGTGCCGGTAGCCGTGGATGGCCGCCCACCACGACGACATGCCGTCGACGAGCTCACGCACCCCGCCGGCCGGCCGCACCAGCCGCAGCCGCACCCCGGCCGCCGACTCGACCACCAGCGGTTCCGTCTGCCCGGGCATGGGCCCGTAGGGATGCCAGACGTGCCGGCGATCGGCGTCGAGAAGATCAGCAGGCGGAACGGACGGTGGTGACACCCTCAGTGTCGGCCGTCGGCCCGCGCCGGACGGCGTCCGCCCCGGGATTCCCGCTTGGCCCGGACCCGCACCGACACCTGGACCGGGCTGCCGTCGAAGCCGAACTCCTCCCGCAGCCTCCGCTCGATGAACCGGCGGTAGGCCGCCTCAAGGAAGCCCGAGGTAAACAGCACGAAGTGCGGCGGACGCACCCCGGCCTGGGTGGCGAAGAGGATCTTCGGCTGCTTGCCGCCGCGCACAGGCGGCGGGGTCGCCGCGACCAGCCCGGTCAGCCACGCGTTGAGCCGCCCGGTCGGCACCCGGGTCTCCCAGCCCGCCAGCGCCTGCTCGATGGCGGGCACCAGCCGGTCGGTATGCCGCCCGGTGGTCGCGGAGATGTTGACCCGGGGCGCCCAGCGGGCGGTGTAGAGCTGCCGGTCGATCTCGCGTTCCAGGAAGTGCTGCCGCTCTTCGTCGACCATGTCCCACTTGTTGTAGGCGATGACCAGCGCCCGGCCCGCCTCGATGACCATGGAGACGATCCGCAGGTCCTGCTCGGTCAGCGGGTCGCTCGCGTCCACCAGCACCACGGCGACCTCGGCCCGGTCAAGCGCGCCTGCGGTGCGCAGCGCCGCGTAGTAGTCCGCGCCCTGGTTCTCCCTGAACCGCCGCCTGATCCCCGCCGTGTCCACGAACCGCCAGGTGATGCCGCCCAGCTCGATCAGCTCGTCGACCGGGTCCCTGGTGGTGCCCGCCACCGCGTCGACCAGTGCGCGCTCGGAGCCGGCCAGCTTGTTCAGCAGGCTGGACTTACCGACGTTCGGGCGGCCGATCAGGGCCACCCGGCGCGGGCCGCCCTCGGCTTCTGCGGTGTTGCGCGGCGCGTCAGGCAGCGCTTGGAGGATCAGGTCAAGCAGGTCGCCGCTGCCGCGCCCGTGCAGCGCGCTGACCGGCGCGGGCTCGCCGAGGCCCAGTGACCACAGCGCGGCCACCTCGGATTCGCCCTTGGTGTCATCAACCTTGTTGGCGGCGACCACGACCGGCTTGCCCGATCGGCGCAGCACGCTGGCCACCGCCGCGTCCGCGTCGGTCACGCCCACCGTGGCGTCGACCACGAACAGCACCGCGTCGGCGGCGTCGACCGCGACCCTGGCCTGGGCGGCGACCCGGGCGGCCAGGCTCTGCGTGCCCTCGATCGCGGGCTCCCAGCCGCCGGTGTCCACCAGCGTGAACTCCCGGCCGCTCCACAAGGCGTCGTAGGTGACCCGGTCCCTGGTCACCCCGGGGACGTCCTCCACCACGGCTTGCCTGCTCCCCAGGATCCGGTTCACCAGCGTGGACTTACCCACGTTCGGGCGGCCGACCACGGCCACCACGGGGACAGGACCATGGCTGGAATCGGGGTTGAGGTCGGGGTTGAGTTCAGCGTCGTTCGGTATCATGATCTGCTCTTCTGCCGCGGGAAAGGGATATCCGCGTGCTGACGGGCCAGCCGGACGATGGTGTCGACCACCTCATCAAGGGCCAGCCCGGTGGAATCTATCACGACCGCGTCGGTGGCCTTCTCACTCTGCGCCGCGTCAAGGCGGTCACGCCGGTCCTGGTCGGCCCGGGTCGAGGCCGCAGACCAGCTGGCTTCGGCGGCCCGGCGGCTGGCGCGGGCGGCGCCATCGGCCGTCAGGAAGACCTTGACCGGTGCCTCCGGCGCGACCACCGTGCCGATATCACGGCCTTCGGCCACGATGCCGGGCGCGGCGGCGATGATGTCCCGCTGCATCGCGATCAGGTGCGCGCGGACGGCCGGGACGGCCGCGACGGCGCTGACCGCGCCGGTGACCTCCCGGGTCCTGATGGCCGCGGACACGTCCGTCCCGCCCACCCTGGTCCACGGGGCCCGCGGGTCGGTGCTGACCTCGATGACGGGCCAGGCGGCCAGCCCGGCGAGGGCGCCCGGGTCGCTGACGTCCGCCCCCCGGTCGAGCAACCACCAGGTCAGGGCACGGTACATCGCCCCAGTGTCCAGATACTGCAGGCCGAGGGCGACCGCCACGCCACGGGAGGCGCTCGATTTACCCGCCCCGGAAGGCCCGTCCACCGCGACGACAAGCCCCGGGCCCGTATCGTTCACCTCACCCGTATCGCTCTGGCGGCCTGCTGAAGTCTTCACTCGTGCGATGCTACCGGCGGAGCGGTGCAGGAACGAGCCCGTCCCGGCCGCTAGCCACGGACCGGCCAGCCGCGGACCGGCCAGCCGCCCCGGTCCAGGGCGGCCAGCAGCCGGGCCGCCTCGGCCGGGCGCACGGACAGCTCCGCGACGCCGACCGGCAGCCCAGGTGAGTGCTCGATCCTGACATCCTCGATGTTGACACCCGCCTCCCCGGTCGCGGCGAACAGCCGGGCCAGCTCGCCGGGCCGGTCCGGGATGACCACCTGGACGGCGGTGAACTCGCGCGGGGCGCCGCCGTGCTTGCCGGGAATCCTGGCCACGCCCGCCTGACCGCGGTCGAGCAGCGCCGCGACCGGCTTGAGGTCCTCGCCGCCGGCCAGCACGCCCGCGGCCTCGGCCAGGTCCGCGGCCACCGCGGCCAGCACCTCGGCGACCGGCACGGCGTTGGCGGACAGGATCTGGGTCCACAGACCCGTGTCGCCGGCCGCGATCCTGGTCACGTCGCGCAGCCCCGGCCCGGCCAGGCCGAGGGCCTCGGCCGGAGCCGCCTCCAGCCGGGCCGCCATCGCCGCGGCCACCAGGTGCGGGGCGTGCGAGATCAGCCCGACCCAGCGGTCGTGCGCGGCCGCCTCGGTCCGCACCGGCACCGCGCCGCACTCGCGGACCAGCACCGTCACCAGGGCGGTGGCCGCCTCCGAGGTCTCGGCCGCCGGGCACAGCGCCCAGGTCCGGCCGAGGAACAGGTCGGCGCGCGCCGCCGCGGGTCCGTTCTTCTCCCGGCCCGCCAGCGGATGCCCGGGCACGTAGCTGGTCATGTCGCAGCCGCGCGCCCGGGCCTGCGCGACCGGGAGCTGCTTCACGCTGGCCACGTCGGTGTAGCAGCGGGCCAGGTGACGAGCCTGCGCGGCGGCCAGCACGGCCGCCACCGCGGCCGGGGGGACGGCGATCACCGCCACGTCGCACGGGTCCCCTGGCGATTCGGGCAGCAGGTCGCCCGCGCCCAGATCGGCGGCGAGCCGGGCCGCGGCCTGATCGGTGTCGGCGAGCCAGACGCTGGAGCCGTGCTCGCGCAGCGCGAGCGCGATCGAGGTCCCGATCAGCCCCGTCCCGATGACCGTTACCCTCACTGGGCGATGTCGAGCCTGAGCGCGGCCGCGCCGCGCAGGTACACGTGCTGGATGGCTGACCGCGGGCGGTCCGTCTGGATGTGCGCCATCAGCCGCACCACGCGGGGCATGGCGCCAGGGACGGCGATCTCGGACGCGCAGATCAGCGGCACGTCGTGGAAGCCGATCTTGCGCGCGGCCAGCGCGGGGAACTCCGCGGTCAGGTCGGGCGTCGCGGTGAACAGGACGCTGATCACGTCATCGGTGGTGAGCTCGTTGCGGCTCATCACCTCGGCGACCAGCTCGGCCGTCGCTTCCAGTATCGCGTCCCGGTCGGCGGAACCGACCTGTACCGCGCCGCGAACCGCTCTGACTGCCATCGGCTAGCACCTCCCCATCGCCACAGGTTACCGACCTTAGAGGCCGACCGCCGCGAAGAGCTCGCCGATTTCGGCGACGGTCAGCTGGCGCGAGGTCCCCGGCTCGAGCTGGCCGAGCCTGACCGGGCCGACGTCGGTGCGGACCAGCCGCTTGACCGGATGTCCCGCCGCGGCCAGCATCCGCCGCACGATGTGCTTGCGGCCCTCGTGCAAGGTGATCTCCACCAGCGTCCGCGGGCCCGACCGGTCGATCAGCCGGTATTTGTCCGCCGTGGCCACGCCGTCGTCGAGCTCGATCCCGGCGGTGAGGCGACGGCCCAGGTCCTTCGGCACCTGGCCGGTCACCTCGGCCAGGTAGGTCTTGGCCACCTCGAAGCTCGGGTGGGCGAGCCGGTGCGCGAGCTCACCGTCGTTGGTGAGCAGCATGAGGCCCTCGGTGTCGTAGTCCAGCCGGCCGATGTGGAAGAGCCGCTCGGGCCGGTCGCCGAGAAAGTCGGCCACCGTCCGCCGACCGCGTGAGTCCGACATCGCGGTGAGCACCTGCGGCGGCTTGTTGAAGGCCAGGTAGACCTGACCGGCCTTGGCCGGGATCCGCTTGCCGTCCACCCTGATCACCTGATGCTCGGGATCGACCCGGGCGCCGAACCGGCGGACGGTCTCGCCGTCCACCTCGATCCGGCCCGCGCCGATCAGTTCCTCGCAGTGCCTGCGGCTGCCGATCCCGGCTTCGGCCAGTACCTTCTGCAGCCGGACCCCACCCGGGACGTCGGTCAGCGAGTCCCGCTCGCCCTCGTCGTCGTCGTCGTGGACCATGCGGTTACGGTCGGGCGTTCTCATCCTCGATATCCTCAATGTTCTCCGGCAGGAAGGGCGCGAGATCCGGCAGTTCCTCCAGGCTCGCCAGTCCCAGGCGTTCCAGGAAATACCTGGTGGTCCGGTACAGGATGGCACCGGTCTCCGGGTCCGTCCCCGCCTCCTCGGTGAGGCCGCGCAGCACCAGCGTACGCATGACCCCGTCGCAGTTGACCCCGCGCACGGCCGATACGCGGGCCCGGCTCACCGGCTGGCGGTAGGCGACCACGGCCAGGGTCTCCAGCGCCGCCTGGGTCAGCCGGACCTCCTGCCCGTCACTGACGAAACGCTCGACCAGCGGGGCGCAATCCTCGCGGGTATAGAACCGCCAGCCGCCGGCTATCTCGCGCAGCTCGAAACCACGGCCCTCGGCGACATAGGCCGCGGCCAGGTCCCGCAGCTCGGCCGACACCTCGTTCCTGGGACACTCGAGGACCTGGGCCAGCAGGACCGCAGGCACCGGTTCGTCGGCCACCAGCAGGATCGCCTCCAGGCTGGCCCGCAGCCCAGGTCCGGTGCTCATGGTTCCTCTCCGCTTTCTGTCCGGGGACCGTTCCACGTCACGTACAGCTCACCGAGCGGGGCCACCTGCTCGAAGGACACCGCATCCTCCCGGTACAGGTCGAGCAGCGCGAGGAACGACGCCACCACCTCGTAGCTGCCGGCCGCGCGCGCGGTCAGCTGCCGGAAGCTGGCCCGGCCGAGCTCGGCCAGCAGGGCCGCGATGACCTGGGCCTGGTCCCTGACGCTGATCACCGGCGAGTGAATGTGCTCGGTCGATACCTTCGGCGGCACCCTGGGGGCGAGCGTGAGCGCCGCCAGCCGGGCGAATTCCGCCGGGCCAAGTCCGAGCAAAACCTCGGGCAGCAGCTGCGCGAAGCGCGGCTCGAGCGGGACCCGCCGCGGGAAGCGGCGGGCCGCAGCGGTCATCCGGGCGGCGAAGGTGGCCGCCACCTCCTTGTACGCGCGGTACTGCAGCAGCCGGGCGAAGAGCAGGTCCCTGGCTTCGAGCAGGGCGAGATCCTCCTCGTCCTCCACCTCACCCGAGGGCAGCAGCCGGGCGGCCTTGAGGTCGAGCAGGGTGGCCGCGACCACCAGGAAATAGCTGACCTGATCCAGGTCCCAGCCGTCGGCGCGATGCGAGATATAGGCGATGAACTCGTCGGTGACCTGGGAGAGAGCGACTTCCGTGATGTCCAGCTTGTGCTTGGAGATGAGCGCGAGCAGCAGGTCGAACGGCCCCTCGAACACAGCCAGGTGCACCTCGAAGGCACTGGACCGCGCCGCGCCGTCCGGGTCGCCCGCCAGATCTGGGTCGTGCACGCTCACGGTCATGACGGTATCGCGAGCCGGCTAGCGCCCGGATACGTCCGCTCGCCCGTTGGCACTCCCCGGGCCGAGCGGACCCGCGGCGGCGATGCGGCGAGCCAGCAGACTTTCCTGGCCTTGCGCGTCGAGGTCGGCGAGCAGGACGGCGATCGCCTCGCGGACGATCCGGCCGCGGTCGGCGGCGGCGCCGTAGCGCAGCAGTGCGAGCCGGGCGCGTTCCAGGTCAAGGAGTTCCTCGGCGGACAGGTAGACGGTGATCTTCTGGGTGTGCTTTTCCCGGCCGCTGGCCGGGCGCTGATCGCCCCCGTCCGGGCCGGCAGCAGCGGGACGCAAGAGCTCAGCGACCCCAGGAAGACTTACCCTTCGTGATCGTCCCCTGCCTGTCGCCACCGCTCCAGTACCTCCTTGGCCAGCTCCCGGTAGGCATTCGCCCCCATTGACCCGGAATCGAAGCTGGTAATAGGCTCTCCGGCCACCGTAGCGTCAGGGAACCTCACCGTGCGGTTGATTACAGTATGAAAAACCTTGTCGCCGAAGCCGTTGACCATGCGGGCCAGCACCTCGCGGGTATGGAGCGTCCGGGAGTCGTACATGGTGGCCAGCAGGCCGTCGATGGTGAGCTTGGTGTTCAGCCGGCGCGACACCTTCTCGATGGTCTCCATCAGCAAGGCCACGCCGCGCATCGCGAAGTACTCGCACTCCAGCGGGATGAGCACGCTGTCCGCGCAGGCCAGGGCGTTGATCGTCAGCAGGCCCAGGGAGGGCTGGCAGTCGATCATGATCATGTCGTACTCCGCCACCATCGGCTCGAGCACTCCGCCGAGCACGTACTCGCGGCCGACCTCGTGCACGAGCTGGACCTCGGCGCCGGACAGGTCGATGTTGCTCGGCAGCAGGTCCATCCCGTTGACGCCGGTCTTGTGCAGCACGTCATGGACGGTGACGCCGCGCTCCAGGAGCAGGTTGTAGACCGTGTAGTCGATGTCGTGCGGCTGGATGCCGAGCCCGACCGACAGTGCTCCCTGCGGGTCGAAGTCGACGAGCAGGACACGCCGGCCCTGCTCGGCCAGGGCCGCACCGAGGTTGATCGTGGTCGTGGTCTTGCCCACGCCGCCCTTTTGGTTACAGACCGCTATGATGCGCGCGGGACCATGGGACATGAGCGGCTCGGGATCCGGGAGGGCGGGCAACGGCCGCCCGGTCGGACCAACCTCGCCCGCCTGGTGCTCTGTCGTGCGGATTGATGCCACCAGTGCTGAACCTCCGTGCTAAGGCCGCGACGATGCCCACGGAACCTGGCTTGGACTCTATGGCCTGGGTCGGACGCCAGCAAGCAGGCTCGCCGTACCCCACCCGATATCCGCAGGCGGCCTACGCGGGGCCGGCCAGCTCGACGGCGGGAAACTGGCTCTCCTGGTGCAGGCTGTCCGGGCTGTCCGGGCTGTCGGGGCTGTCGGGGCTGTCCGGGCCGTCCGGGTACTCGCTGGCGGGCAGCAGCCGGACACCGGATCTGAGCGCCTTGACCCCGGGCAGTTCCAGGTGCGCCCGTTTGGTGAGAACCTCGACGTCGTGGATGGTCAGGGCGACGCCGACGTCGCACCGCCCGGAGTGGACGCCGGAGAGCCGGCCGACGCTGACCCCGGCCACCAGGGCGGTGACGTCGAAGATGATCGACACGCCGATTTGGAGGGTGTGAACCCGGCGGCCATCAAGCAGGATGCCGACCGCGGGCGTCTGGACCGTGGTGATCCGGTGCGCACCCAGGCCGACCAGCTCCTTGCTGGCCGGCGTGGCCAGCGTGCGACGGGCCGCGGCGATGATCTCCCTGTGCTCGCGCCATCCGGCCACGAGCATCTCGGCCAGGTCCATCTTCAGCAGCCCGACGGCGGCGGCCGCCGCCTCCCTGGCGGCCGCTTCACGGGTCACACGCGGCAGGTGGGTCAGCGCGCGGCCCATGCTCTTCGTCTGACCGGCCGACATGATGTGACTGGTCAGCGTCTTGGGCGCGTCCTGCGCCTGGCCAAAGAGCAGATCCGCGGCAGTCAGCGGACGGTCCTGCTCATCGATCGTCATGTGCGGATCTCCTCGACGGTCGTGATGACGGCTCCGGGCCGCGGCTCAAGGCGCACCGTGTAGGTCTCGTCCACGCCGACCTCGTGCACGGTGACCCGGCCGGGCGGCCCCAGGTCAGGCACGGCTCGCACATCCGGCGGAGGTGCCATCGGCGGACGTGACCGCGGGCCTGGCCGCAGCGGGCGCAGCCGCCAGACCCCCAGCGTCAAGGCACCGGCCGTGGCCCCGACGGCGACGGCGGCCAGCGAGATGATGACCGGCTTCGGGACCTTCCTGGCCGCCAGGGCCGGCTTGGGCGCCGGGGTGACACTGCTCACCCCGGTGGGTGAAGCGACGGCCCCGGCACCCGAGGTCGGGGCGGCGGAGGCGGAGGCGGAGGCGGGGGCAGTGGCAGTGGCAGTGGCAGTGGCGGACGGCGAAGCGGTAGCCGTCACCGGCCTGGCCGAGACCTCGCCAGAATCACTCCCCTGGTGCTTGGCGGCGTTGACCGCGGCCACCTTGAAGTAGTAGGTGGTGCCGACGGTCAGGCCGGTCACGGTGTAGCTCGTGGCGTCGGACGGCGTGCCGTTGACCGGAGCCGCCAGCTCCCCGCCCGGGCTGGTGCCGGCATAGACCAGGTAGCCGGTGATCACCGCGCCCCCGTCGGAGGCGGGCGCGGTCCAGGACAAGGTCACCTGGCCATGACCCGGCGTCGCGGTCAGCCCGGTGGGCGGCCCGGGCTGGGTGATCGCGGACGCCGGGATGGCCGAGGCGGTGCCGGACGCGGGCCCCTGGCCGACCTGGTTGACCGCGGTCACCGCGAAGAAGTAGGTGGTGCCGTTGGCCAGCTTCTTGACGGTGACGCTGGTGCCCGCGGACGTGGCGACCGGAGTGCCGAGCTTAACGTCGGCCGTGGTCCCCGCGTAGACGTCGTAACCGGTGACCTGCGCGCCGCCGGTCGCGGCGGGGGCGGTCCAGGACAAGCTCACCTGGCCATCGCCCGCCGTGGCGGTCAGCCCGGCAGGCGCGCCCGGGGTGGTTGCCGGGGTGGCCGACGCCTCGGCCGAGGCCGCACTGTGCAGGTCAGCGTCGTTGACCGCATCCACGGTGACATAGTAGGTCGTGCCGTTGGTCAGGCCGGTCACCGTGGCGCTCGTCCCGCTGACGGTTGTGGCCGGGGTGGCGGACTCGCCGCGGGAAGTTGTGCCCAGGTAGACGTCGTAGCCGATGATCGCCGCGCCGCCGTCGGAGGCGGGCGCGGTCCACGACAGGCTCAGCTGGCCATCGCCCGCGGTCGCGGTCAGCCCGGTGGGCGGTCCCGGGTTGAGCACCCTGGCCTGCTCGCCCACCGCCGCGGTCAG
>JBEKGC010000164.1:0-13115 GCA_050013055.1 Streptosporangiaceae bacterium | reverse complement strand
CCCGAGGAACCGCAAGGATGGGCTGCGGCTGTGGCTGGGCCCGCGGCACCCCTACGATGCCGACCACCCGGCCGAGTCGTACGCGGCGAAGATCCGGGCCGCGCTACCGGACTCGCTGCGAGCCTAGCTGCGGGGTGCGGGCCGGGGCCCAGGCCGGGATCAAGACGCCGGCGGGCGGCTATCCCGTGAGGCATTTGAGTAACCACGTGCTCTCGTACAGCTAAAAATGGAGCTCCTGACGGTGCAGCCGAGGAGATGATCCGCGTATTGACCGGAGCCCAGCGTCACTTCAGTCCCAGGTCTTTACTGGAACTTAGTCACCCGCGTACAAAAGGTATTATTAACCACAAAGGTGAGTCATCGGAACTCCCGTCCGAACGTGCCGTCGGTAACCCATAATTGACACGGAGCACAGCCTGCGATGGCATCAGGAGACAGCACGTGACATCCGGCATGTCGGCGAAGGGCGGTGCTCTCGGGGCCAGCGTTCCCGGGAGCGGTGTCCCGTCCAACCGTGCCCCGACCGCCCGGACCCCGGGGACCGCGGGCAACGGGACCAAGCGAAGCCGTGCCGTGAAGGCCAACGTGAACTCCCAGGAGGCCGGAATCGCAGACACCACCGAGGCCTCGGGCCGCCGCATCGCGGCGGAAGGGTCGCATCCAGCCCTGGCTTCCTCCGTCCGGACCATCATCCTCGGCATCGACTACGACGGCCGGATCGTGCAGCACGACAGGAACGCGCCGCAGATCCTGGCCCGGGAGCCGGAGGACCTGCTCGGCGCGCAGCTGAGCGACCTGACCGCGGGCGTGCCACAGGGAGCCGGCGCCGCCCTGGGAACCGGCGCCGGCCTGGGAGCCGACGCCGCGGGCGCGGCGGGGAACTCACACTCCGCCCGGGTGACGGACGGGGCGGCCGCGGTCAGCGGGCTGCTCGAAGCGATCCGCTCCGATCGCGAGGGCAGCGCGATGCTGACCATCGACACCCGCGACGGGTACCGGGCCGATGCCGTGGTGACCGTGTACCCGATGCGCGCGGGCGGGACCAACCTGGCCGCGCTCGCGTTGCTGCGGATCCCGGCGCCGAGGGCCGAGAGGTTCGTCGACCCCGCGCTGATGCGCAGGCAGATGCTCGACGACACGTTCACCCGGATCGGCGACTCGCTCGACATCGATCACCTGGCGCGCGAGCTGATCGACGCCCTCGTTCCGCATTTCTGCAACGCCGGTGACCTGCTGCTGCTCGAGAGCCTGATCGGCGACGACGAGCTTCCCTCGCACGGACCCGACGGGTCGCTCCCGCTGCGGCGGATCGCGCTGCTGCACGACCGGAAGGATCCCGCCTGGGAGGCGGCCTTCCCCACCGGGGAGATCCTGCGGTACCCGGCGACCTCGCCGTACTTCCGCTGCATGGACACCGGCGCGCCGGTGCTCGAGACCACGATCAGCCAGGACCAGGCGGGCAAGATCGCCAAGGCGTGGCGACGCAAGCCGGTGGGCAAGCTGCTTTCCGGTGCCTCCATGCTGATGCTGCCGCTCATCGCCCGGGGCACCATGCTGGGCTTCTTCGCCTGCACCAGGCAGGAGGGGTTCCGGCGGTTCGACGCGTACGACGTCGAGATCGGGATGGACTTCGCCTCCCGCGCCGCTGTCTTCATCGACAACGCGCGCCGGTACAGCCGGGAGCACGCGACCGCGCTGACCCTGCAGCGCAGCATGCTGCCGACCGGCCTGTCCTACCCCTCCTCGGTCGAGGTCAAGCACCGCTACCTGCCGGGGAGCAAGCTCATCGAGGTCGGCGGCGACTGGTACGAGTCGATCGCGCTGCCCGGCGGCCGGGTCGCGCTCGTGGTCGGCGACGTGGCCGGGCACGGCGTGCGCGCCGCGGTCACCATGGGCCGGCTGCGCACCGCCATCCACACCCTGGCCATGCTCGAGCTGGCGCCCGCCGACTCGCTGCAACAGCTCGACGAGCTCATGCACACCCTCGGCGAACGCGAGCCGCATTTCGCCACCTGCGCGTACGCCGTCTACGACGCGGTCAGCGGCGAGTGCGAGATCGCCGTGGCCGGGCACCTGCCGCCGCTGCTCGTGCACCCGGATGGCAGCAACGAGTACCTCGACGTGCCGCCCGCGCCGCCGCTTGGCATCGGCGACGGCGAGGTGGAAAGCCGGACGTTCACCATCGAGGACGGCAGCCTGTTCGTCCTGTACACCGACGGCCTGGTGGAAAACAAGGGCAGGGACATCAGCGACGGGCTGGCCCGGCTGACGAACATCTTCGGCCCGGGATCGCCCGAGCGACCGCTCGAGGACCTGTGCAAGGCCAGCCTGGACGGGGTGTACTCCGATCATCAGCGCGACGACATCGCGGTGCTCATCGCCCGGCTCAGCCGGCTGTCGCCGGACTGCTACGCCTCGTGGACGTTCGCGCCCAAGCTGACCTCGGTGCGCGAGGCCCGCGCGGTGCTGGCCGAGCCGATGAAGCGCTGGGATCTGGAAGACCTGATCCCGACGACCGAGCTGCTCGTCTCCGAGCTGGTGACCAATGCGGTCAAGTACTCACGCGGCGACGTCACGCTCCGGCTGGTCAACGAAAAGGCGCTGGTCTGCGAGGTGCTGGACTCCTCGGGCGCGCTGCCGAGGCTGCGCCAGGCCAGCAGCGACGACGAGAACGGCCGCGGCCTTCAGGTGGTCCGCCAGCTCGCGCACCGCTGGGGCGCCCGCCGGACCGCGACCGGCAAGGTCGTCTGGTGCGAGCAGCCGCTGCCGGGGGCCGGTTTCATGGACGACTTCCCGCCGCTGCACTAACACGTCACCCGTTAACGCAGCGAAGAATCCGGGATATCCCCCGAGGCTGGCCTGGCCGCGGGGACCATGTGAGCCAGCGGGATAGTGGCCGTGGCCGCGTGGACCTTGTTACGGCCGGTTTGCTTGGCGTGATAGAGAGCGGCGTCGGCGGCGGTGAGCAGATCGGTCAGTTCCGTGCCCGCGTCGCCGAGCCCGGCCACGCCGATGGAGACGGTCAGGCTGATCCAGTCGCCCCTGTCCTCATCCACGGGCACCGACATCGCGGCGATGCCGAGGCGCAGCCGGTCGGCGATCACGACGGCGTCCGCCTCGTCGGTCTGCGGCAGCAGGACGACGAACTCCTCGCCGCCGAACCGCCCGGTCAGGTCGTAACCGCGCAACTGTTCCCGCAGGGCGTCGCTGAGCGCGCGCAGCACCTTGTCCCCGACCAGGTGACCGTAGGTGTCGTTCACCGCCTTGAAGTGATCGATGTCGATCAGGGCCACCGACAGCGGGCTCAGCGTCCTGACCGCCCGGGAGATCTCCGCGGCCGCCTCGCTCTCCCAGGTGGCCGCGTTGAGCAGGCCGGTCTTGGCGTCGATCCGGGTCTTGGCGAGAAGCTGCGCGTGCATCATGAAGCGCCGGGCCAGCAACACGGTGGGGACGGCGAAGACCGCGAGCACCGGGTTGACGGCCACCACCACGGTCACCAGGATGCCCAGGTCAACCTGCGCGAAGTCAGCCTTCAGCGCCTCGCGGTTGAACTCCATGTCCGCGAGCCGGGCGGCCGGGTCGGTCAGCTTGATCGCGCCGACGATGAGCGAGTGGTGGCCGAGCCAGCCGACGATCTCACTCATCGCCACCGCCACCACCCAGGTCAGGGCGTGCCTGCCGGTACCGATGGCGGCACCGGCGAAGGCGGCGGGCACCGCCCGGAACGTCAGGGACGCCGCGCCGTAGGCCAGGCCGAGGGCCCCGGCGGTGAAGACCCGCCGGTAGACGAGCCCCCGGTGCACGCGCCACTGGGTGAGCACGAGCAGCGGGATCGGCGCCAGCATGGCGTAGCCGGGCGGCAGCAGGATCGCGATCGGGAGTACCCACACGGTCAGGAAGTCCCGCACGATGGCACCCTGGCCGTAGGCGATGCGCGACGTCGCCGCGACCGAGACCAGGCCGCAGCCCACCAGCAGGCCGAACTTCACCGCGTCCGCGACATGCCAGGTCATCCTGGAGGCGACCAGGCCAAGCATGACCAGCGCGATCAGCGGGATGGCCGCGACGTAGCCGCGAAGCGGCCGGGGCAGCTCCCACCACGTCCAGTGCCGGACGACCGCGCTCGCTCGCAGGTGGCGAGTGATGGACGAGGCTGGCATACTCCACCGTTCCGGATGGGGCGCGACAGGTCTCCGGTCTAGTCGACAGCCCACCGTAAAGAACTAGATTCGCATAGCTACCTTAACCCATCTATACGCATTCCGTGAGCTATTGGTTCGGGTTTGACAACATCGCCACGGCAAGTAAGAGCTAAATGTGATGACACGCCATGATGACCGGGCGTGCTGCTGCCGGGGTACGTCACGGCTAACGGCATCCAGCTGCCGAGAGGAGGAACGGTTCATGCGTTCTACCTGGGGCTGAGCTCTACTCATCCAAGCTCTACTATCCGAGATGGCGACAATGACCACGACCGCCCGGGCCGGCTCCGCTGCGGAGCCGTCCGGGGGGCGCCGGGTCGCGGCCGGCCGGGGCGCTACTCCACGGTGACGCTCTTGGCCAGGTTGCGGGGCTTGTCGATGTCCCGGTTCAGGGTCGCCGCGACGTGGTAGGCGAACAGCTGCAGCGGGATGTTCAGCAGCAGGGGGTCGAGTTCCGGTTCGCCGCCGGGAACGCGGATCACCGCGTCGGCCAGGCCAGCGGGCAGGTCAGCGCTCGTCACCGCGATGACAGGGCCGCTGCGGGCCTTGATCTGCTCGATCGTGGAGATGTTCTTGGCCAGCAGCTCGTCGGCGGGCACGACGACCACGCTCGGCATGGACTGGTTAATCAGCGCGAGCGGGCCGTGCTTGAGCTCGGCCGCCTGGTAGGCCTCCGCGTGGACGTAGGAGACCTCCTTGAGCTTCTGGGCGCCCTCACGGGCCACCGGCCAGCCCCGGACCCGGCCGATGAAGAACATGTGCTCGGCGCCGGCGAACTCGCGGGCGACCTTGGCGATGTGATCCTCGGTCGCCAGCACCTCCTCGATCTGCCCGGGCAGCGCGCGCAGGCCGTCCACGATCCGCTGACCGGACGCCGAGGACAGGTCCCGCACCCGGCCGAGGAGCAGGGCGAACAGGGCGAACGAGGCCGCCATGTTGGTCAGCGCCTTGGTGGACGCCACCGCGATCTCCGGGCCCGCGTGCAGGAAGACCCCGCGGCCGCACTCCCGGCCGATCGCGCTGCCCACCACGTTGACCGCCCCGATGACCTGGCCTCCCTTGCGGTGCAGTTCCTGCACCGCCATCAGCGTGTCCAGCGTCTCGCCGGACTGGCTGACCGCCACGTACAGCGTGCCGGGGTCCACCACCGGGTTGCGGTACCTGAACTCCGAGGCCGGCTCGGCGTCGGACGGTATCCTGGCCAGCTCCTCGGTCAGCATCGCGCCCATCTGGCCGGCGTAGTAGGCCGAGCCGCAGCCGAGGAACTTCACCTGCCTGATCGACCTGAGCTCCCGCGCGTCCAGGTTGATCCCGCCCAGCCGGGCGGTCGAGAAGCGCTCGTCCAGCCGTCCGCGCAGGGCCCGGCGCAGCGCCTCCGGCTGCTCGTAGATCTCCTTGCGCATGAAGTCCTCGTACGGGCCGAGCTCGTAGTCGTCGGCTTCGGTCTCCACGGTGGTGGGCATCTTGCGGTGGCCGCCGCCGCGCCGGTCCCGCTCGTCGAGCGACCCCGTCGTATAGTCCGCGGCGTGCACCGTGGCGATCTCCGCGTCGTCCAGGTACACCACCTGCTTGGTGTAGCGGACCAGCGCGGCGATATCGGAGGCGATGAACATCTCGGACTCGCCGATGCCGAGCACGATGGGGCTGCCGTTGCGGGCCACCACGAGCTCGTTCGGGTGCCTGATGTCAAGAACCACCAGGCCGTAGGTGCCCTCCACGTGGCGAAGCGCCCGGCGGACCGCCTCTTCCAGGCTGCCCGGGTTGTCGTCGTCCTGCGACTCGGCCGCGATCAGGTGGGCCAGCGCTTCTGTGTCCGTGTCGCTGACCAGCTTGACCCCCCGGGCCTGCAGGGCGTCCCTGAGCTGCTCGGCGTTCTCGATGATGCCGTTGTGCACGACGGCGATGTTGCCCTTGGTGTCCATATGCGGGTGGGCGTTGACCTCGTTGGGCTCACCGTGGGTGGCCCATCGGGTGTGGCCGATGCCGATCGTGGCCCTGGTCCGCTCGCTGACCCGGTCCCTGAGGTCCTGGACCCGGCCCGCGGTCTTGATGACCTGCAACTTGTTCCGGTAGATGACGGCCAGTCCGGCCGAGTCGTAGCCGCGGTACTCCAGGCTCCTCAGGCCCTCGAGGATGACAGGGACGGCGTCCCTGCGGCCGATGTATCCCACGATTCCGCACACGTGATGGTCTCCCGTCGGTTGGCGCTTACCCGCTATCCGTAGACGACGCGCCTGAGCTGCCGCTCGGACAGCCGGGGCGCGGCGAACCTGCGCTGCTCGAGCTCGGCCGCGATCAGCGGCCAGATCTCATCGTTCGTGCGCTGGCGCTGCTGCAGCTCGGCGTGGCGCCTGCGAATGAACTCCTCGATCGTCTCGTTGAAGTACGTCGTTACGTCGGCGATGACCCGGACCGCAGTAGGCGGCGGCAGCCCGGTCGACGCCGCCAGGTAGCGAACGAGATCCTGCAGGACAGGGTCGACGGGTTCGGGCATGACTACTTCTTACTAGCCGTCGGCCATATGAGCAAGAATCCTGCCCGGAACCGGGCAGGATTCCTGACTATTTGTCGTCCGTATCAAGCATAGCGGCCCCTTCGCCCCCCCACGCCCATCCAGTGGCTATAAGTATTCTTACATGCACTCTAGGTAGTTGACCAGCCGCCCCCGCAGCCCAAGGGCGGGGGCGAGGGGGGGCATGGGGCCCTTGCACCCCCAAGACGGGGTGCGCGGGCACCGCGACCTCTTTCCCGGCCGGACGCCACCCTCACCGGACCGGGCGCAGGAGCCGGGCGGGCGAGTTAGGGGCTCGGCACCCGGGCGGCCGAGCTGATCATGTGGGTCTTGTTGCGGCCGGTTTCCTTGGCGTAGTACAGGGCGGCGTCGGCGGCGGTGAGCATGTCGGTGAGCTCGCGACCGTCACCGTCCAGGGCGGACACGCCGACCGAGATGGTGAGCTTGACACACGGGCCTGACTCGTCCGCGTCGTTGACCGGGATGGACAGCGCGGCGACGTGCGCGCGCAGCCGCTCGGCGACGCTCAGCGCGTCGGCCTCCCGGGCGTGCGGCAGCAGGATCACGAACTCCTCACCGCCGAAGCGGCCGGCCAGGTCGTAGATCCGCAGCTGGCTGCGCAGGCCGTCGGTCACCGCCCGGAGCGCCTTGTCCCCCACCAGGTGCCCGTAGGTGTCGTTGACCATCTTGAAGTGATCGATATCGACCAGCGCCAGGGCGAGCGGGGTGTTCGTCCGCAGCGCCCGGGCGATCTCGATCGTCGCCTCCCGTTCCCAGGTGGACGCGTTGAGCAGGCCGGTCTTGGTGTCGATCCTTGACTGGGCGAGCAGCTGCGCGTGCATCATGAACCGCCGGACCATGAGCCACATGGGCACGGCGAACACCGCGAGCGCGGGCGTGACCGCCACCACCACCGTGATCAGCACGCCGAGGTTGAACTCGGTCAGGTCGGCTTGCAGGGCCTCCCGGCTCAGCTCCTGGTCCGCCAGCCGCGCGGTGGGGTCGGAGAGCTTGACCGCGATCACGATGATGGCGTTGTGCCCCCGCCCGCCCATGATCTCGCACAGGGCAACGACCATCGCCCACGTGAACGCGTGCATCCCGGTGCCGATGGAGCCGCCCGCAATGGAGGCGGGAAACGCGCGGAAGACCAGAGACGCCGCGCCGTAGGCCAGCCCCATGGCGCCGGCCGTGAACGCGCGGCGGTACACGACTCCCTTGTGAATTCGCCATTGGGTGAGCACGAGCAGCGGGATGGGGGTGACCATCGCGTACACCGGCGGGAGCAAGATCGCTATCGGCAGCACCCACGCGGTGATGAAGTCGCGCACCAGCGCGCCCTGAGCGTAGGCCGTCCGCGGCGTCGCCGCCACCGAGATCAGGCCGCAGCCCAGCAGCAGCAGGAACTTCACCAGATCAGCGGTGCTCCAGGAGGTCTGCGACGCGGCGTATCCGATGAACACCACGGCCAGCAGCGGAACGGCGCCGACGTAGCAGCGGACAACGACAGGAAGCCGCCACCAGGCCCAGTCCCAGAAGGCAGCGCGCGTCGCTAGTCGGTGCGTGACGGACGAGGCTTCCATACTCCACCGTTCCGGATGGGACTGGACGAACTCCTGTCTAGTCGGCAGCTCACCGTAAAGGACTAGCTCCGTATAGCTACCTTAACCCATCCATGGTCATCTTGGGCACTATTGCCGCCGATTCGCCCACATCTCCCGAGAAAGAGGCGCTAAATGGTCTTTAACGAGCCACGATTACCCGGAGTGCCGATACGCCGGGTGGCTTTCGCACCGTTATATGCCGAAACCTGAAGGGAGGCGTCCGGGCGATGCGCGTCATCTGGGGCTGACCCTCAAGCACATCCAGACGGGCTACTGGAGAGAGGAATTCGCCATGCGAGACACCTGGACTTGAGCCAACTCAGCGGCCGCTGTTATGTGATTCGCGCAGCGGCACAGAACGTGCCGTCGTGGTGCTGGCCTGACGTCGGCCCGCGGCATGACGCCCGCCGGGCGGTGACACCTGACGCCACCTGAGCGTCAGCACCAAAGCTATGACGGTACCGATACCACCACCAACCGCAATGACCGCCGCCGGACGGTGAAACTCCTGCACCGCGGCGCTGGCGGCCACGAAGGCGATGCCCTGGCCAACGATAACCCCCATGTTGGCCAGGCCGAAGGCCTGAGCCCGCCGTTCGTTCGGCACCCGCACGACGAAGGCGGTGTTGGCCGCGAGCTGGTAAACCCCGAACGCGGCCGAGAAGGAAAAGATCACCAGGGAGACGGCGAGACCGGGGTGGAGGGCCGTGAGGACCAGTGTCGCGCAGGTGAGCACGGCCAGCGGCCCCATCCACTCGTTCCGCTGCCGAGGGCGGACGAACTTGGTGAACAGCGGCGTGGCGATCGTGGTGCTGAACGCGGTGGACGCAAGCACCAGGACGATCGCGATGGAGCCGCCGCCGAGTTTGGTCGCGTAGGGCGCGGCGACGCCCTCGGGAATCGTGTAGAACGCCACCAGCCAGCCGAACAGCAACAAGGTGCGTCGCGCCTCATCGCCGAAGACCAGCCGGAATCCGTCCCGCAGCTGCGCCAGCGGGGACGGCCTGGCCGCATCGGACCTGGCCGCGGGCCTGGCCCGGATACCCAGCCCTATTAACAAGCCGGACAGCGCGAACGTCCCGGCGTCGACGGCCAGCGAGCGCGGTACCCCGATGAAGATCACCGCCACGCCCGCGCCCACCGCGCCGACCACCTGGCAGGCCAGGAACGTCGTCTGGATCACCGCCGTACCAAGCGCGTAGCGCTCGCCCGGCAAGATGTCGGGCGTGATGGAGGCGCGGGCCGATTCGAACGGCGCCGCGAACATCATGGTCGCGAACAACAGCCCGACCAGCGCCTGCCACGGCAGCCGCGGAATCACCATGGCGGCCACCAGGACCATCCGGACCACGTCGCAGACGACCATGACCGAACGGCGCGGCCGCCGGTCGGCCAGGTCGGCCAGGAACAAGCCGCCGATCACCCACGGCAGGTAACCGGCCGCGTAGGTCAAGCCGGTATACAGCGAGTTATGGGTCCGGTCGAAGACCAGCAGCACAAGCGCGACAAGGGCCAGCCGGTCACCGGCCACGGATAGCACTTCGGAGAGCCACAAGGCCCGGAATTCGCGAACCGCGAACACGTCACGGAATGTGGCCCGCGGCGGCACAGCACCTTCCACTGTGACCTTTCTGTCCCGACCCCGTACTCCGCCGTCCGTATGGTCACTCACTTTTCATCATGACCCACCGCAGGTGTATACCGCAACAAGTAGTGCGGAATCGGTCACCCATGGTTGGATAAAGGATAGCGACCGAACTGAGCGGCCGATCCGGCCAGGCACTGCGCGCCGACCCCGCGGGGCAGACAGGTCACCAGGAGGGTCAGCCACGGCCGTTCGGATGAAATAATTAATGCCGAACGGGCCGTGGTTCGTGCCGTCGCCAGGCAGAATCCGCCCTGGGGGGCCGAATTGGCTGCTTCCCCACCTACCCGAGCGGGAGCACACCGTGTCTGATCCATCGCTGTCTGATCCATCGCTGTCTGATCTATCGCTGTCTGATCCATCGTTGGTACAACTTTCCAGCAGCACCCGGGCGCCGCTGGCGGGCGCCAGGCCGGCCGGGCCGCTAGACACCTCCGAGCGAGCTGAGCTGACCCTGGTGCTGCGGCGCCGAGCCGACCTGCCGGCCGGCCTGGTGGCCGGGCCTACGGTCCTGACCAGCGGTGAGCTGGCCGAGCGGTACGGCGCCGACCCGGCCGACACCGAGCTCGTCCGGCAGACGCTCACCGGCCTTGGCCTGGCGGTCACCGCCGTGCACCCGGCGTCGCGCCGGGTGAAGGTGGCGGGCACCCTGGGCGAGCTGTCCGGGGTGTTCGGGGTGACGCTGCAACTGGTCACGAGCACGGGTCCGGGTGGTCAGGTGGTCACGCACCGCTACCGCGAGGGGGCGCTTTACCTCCCGGCCGCGCTGGCCGGAGTCGTGCTGGCCGTGCTTGGCCTGGACACCAGGCCGCAGTTCCGGGCGCACTTCCGGACCGCCCCCGCCGCGGCCGCCGCGCCGGGCACCTCGTACCCGCCGAACCAGGTGGCCGACCTCTACGGGTTCCCGGCCGGCACCACCGGCGCCGGCCAGACGATCGCGGTGATCGAGCTCGGCGGCGGTTTCTCGGCCAGCGACCTGAGCACCTACTTCGGCGGGCTGAACATCGCGGTCCCTTCGGTCACCGCGGTCAGCGTGGACGGGGCATCGAACGCGCCCGGTTCCGATCCGACCGGGGCCGACGTCGAGGTGAACCTGGACATCGACGTCATCGGGGCCGCCGCACCCGGCGCGGCGCAGCTGGTGTACTTCGCGCCGAACAACGGCGACCAGGGCTTCGTCGACGCGATCTCCGATGCCGCGCACGCCAGCCCGGCCCCGATCGCCATCTCGATCAGCTGGGGCCAGTCGGAGGACTCCTGGACCGCGCAGGGACGTTCGGCGATGGACGCGGCGCTGGCCGACGCGGCCGTGCTCGGCATCACGGTCTGCGCGGCCTCGGGCGACAACGGCAGCGGCGACGCCGTCACCGACGGCCAGGCGCACGCCGACTTCCCCGCCTCGAGCCCGCACGCGCTTGGCTGCGGCGGGACCAAGCTGCTCGCCTCCGCAGGCACGATCACCTCCGAGGTGGTCTGGAACGAGACGGCCACCGGTCACGGGGCCGGCGGCGGCGGTGTCAGCGACCAGTTCGCGCTGCCGTCCTGGCAGGCCACCGCCGGGGTGCCGGCCCAGGCCAACGGGACCTCCGGCGGCGGGCGCGGCGTGCCCGACGTGGCGGGCAACGCCGACCCTGAGACCGGTTACCAGGTCTACGCCGACGGCCAGGCCCAGGTGGTGGGCGGCACAAGCGCGGTCGCTCCGCTGTGGGCGGCGCTGGTCAGCCGGCTCGCGGAGGCGACCGGCCAGCGGTTCGGGCTGATCCAGCCAGCCCTGTACGCGGGCGTGACACCTGGTGCCGATGTGCCGGGCCTCCGCGACATCACCAGCGGAGACAACGGCGCCTACACGGCCGGGCCAGGCTGGGACGCCTGCACCGGCCTGGGCAGCCCGGACGGCGCGGGCCTGGTCGCGCGACTGCAGGGCTGAACCTTGGTTGACCCTGCCAATTGGCGAGTACATACTTTTGATAGTTACTTTCATTTAGAAGTGACTCTTGAAAGGATGTGAGTGTCATGGCGGACGCCTCGGCGCGTAAGTGGTGGGCGCTGGTGGCCATCGCGGCCAGCGTGCTCGTCGTCGGGCTCGACCTGACCGTGCTGAACCTGGCGCTCCCCACGATCGCGACTCACCTGCACGCCTCGACCAGTGACCTGCAGTGGATCTCGGACGCCTACAGCCTGGTGCTGGCGGCCGCGATGCTGCCCGCCGGGCTGCTCGGCGACCGGCTCGGCCGCAAGAAGGTGCTGCTGGCCGCGCTCGTGCTGTTCGGCGTCAGCTCGGCGGCGTGCGCGTACGCCAGCGGCACCGGTGAGCTGATCGCCGCTCGCGCCGTGCTCGGCATCGGCGCGGCGGCGATCTTCCCGCTCTCGCTGTCGGTGATCCCGGTGCTGTTCGCGCCGGAGGAGCGGCAGAAGGCGATCGCGCTGATGGCGTCGGCCACCTTCGTCAGCTTCCCGATCGGCCCGATCGTCGGCGGGTACCTGCTCGACAACTTCTGGTGGGGTTCGGTCTTCCTGATCAACGTGCCGGTGGTGGCGATGGCGCTGATCGCGGTGTCGTTCCTGCTGCCTGAGTCGCGCAGCCAGCAGCGGCCGCGGCTCGACCTGCCTGGCGTGATCTTGTCATGCGCGGGGCTGGCCGCCCTGACGTACGGCTGCATCCGGGCCGGGCAGAACGGCTGGACCAGCCCAGGCGCGCTGGCCACCATCGCGGCCGGGCTGGTGGTGCTGGTGATCCTGGTGGCCTGGGAGCGCGGCGGCGGGCGGCGTGGTGTCCGGCCGCTGATCGAGCTCAGCCTGTTCCGGTCGGCCGGGTTCACCTGGGGCACCGCGCTGGCCACGCTGGTCTCGTTCGCGATGTTCGGCATCTTCTTCGCGATGCCGCTGTACTTCCAGGAAGTACGCGGGGTCAACGCGATGGGCAGCGGACTGCGGCTGCTGCCCATGATCGGCGGCATGGTCCTCGGCATGATCGGCGGCACCCGGCTGGCCGCGCCGCGCCGGGACGCCGGCGGCGCCGGGACCGGCCGTCCGGGGGGCAGCGTCAAGGGGCTGGTCGCGGTGGGATTCACGGTCATGGCCGTGGCGCTCGGGGTCGGCGCGACCACCAAGAGCGGCAGCGGCACCGGGTTCGCGGCGACCTGGTTCGCGGT
>JBEKGC010000163.1:0-13322 GCA_050013055.1 Streptosporangiaceae bacterium | reverse complement strand
GCGGAGTCGCCGACCAGCAGGACCGGGATCCCGGCCCGGTCGAAGATCCCGGCGGTGAGCGCGTCGTAGGCGGTGAGCATGGGCCACTTCTCGCCGCGTGCCTTCGCGGCGGCGATATCGCGGACCGTGACCCGGCGCCCCGTGCCTGACCCGCCATAAAGGGCTTCAGGTACAGAGCGGGGCTCGGGTGCGGTGGTCCGCGATCCTGCCGCGGCCGTGGGCGCGCCGGTGTCCTGTGTCATCATTGTTGTCCTCCGTCTCGTGTCGCCCCTGTGGCGTACCCGGACCCCTTAATTATCGCACGCCAACCGGGCCGAGCGATATAGCCAATCTGTTCTGGAAGACTAGGGTGATGGCCGATTTCGCGGATGTGGACAGCTTGGTGGCGAGTTATCACCAGCGCGGCGGGCAGCCCGGGCTGGCGTACGGCGTGGTGATCGACGGCGAGCTCGTGCACGCGGCCGGTCTTGGCGAACGGGCCCTGGGCCGCCCCGCGCCCGACGCCGCCACCGTCTTCAGGATCGCGTCGATGACCAAGAGCTTTACCGCGTCGGCGGTCCTGGCGCTACGTGACGACGGGGCGCTGCGGCTGGACGACCCGGCCGGCACGTACGTGCCCGAGCTGGCTGACTGGCCGCCGGTGAGCCCGGACGCCGCCCCGATCTCGATCAGGCACCTGCTCACCATGACCGCCGGGTTCCCGACCGATGACCCGTGGGGGGACCGGCAGCAGGGCCTGCCGCTGGACGACTTCGCGGCCTTCCTGGCCCGCGGCGTCCGCTTCAACTGGGCGCCCGGCACCCGGTTCGAGTACTCCAACCTGGGATTCGCAATCCTCGGCCGGGTCATCACCGCCGTCACAGGTGCCGCCTACCCGGACTACATCCGCGACCGCCTGCTGCGCCCGCTCGGCATGACCCGCACCGGCTTCGAGGCCGCGGAATTCGACCAGGTTGCCCGCGGCTACCGGCGGGCGCCTGGCGGCTGGTCAGAGGTGCCGTTCGAGGCGTGCGGCGCGTTCGCCCCGATGGGCGGCATCTTCAGCTGCGTGCAGGATCTCAGCCGCTGGGTGGCGGGATTCGCCGCCGCGTTCCCGCCCGGCGGCTCGCAGGACGGCGGCTCGCAGGACGGCGGCTCACATCCGGTCCGCCGCGCCACCCGCAGGGAAATGCAGCTGTCTCAGGTCGCGACCGGCTGGGACGGCGCGCCGGCCTTTCCCGGGTACGAGGCGGCCGGCCCGCCCGGGGCGTACGGCTTCGGGCTGTTCGTGACCGAGCACCCGGTGTTCGGCCGGATCGTCAGCCACAGCGGCGGGTACCCCGGGTTCGGCAGCAACATGTGCTGGCACCTCGCCAGCCGGACCGGCGTGGTCGCGCTCGGCAACAGTACCTACGCCCCGATGTCACCCCTGACCGTCCGCCTGCTCGGGACCGTGCTGCGGCGCGCGAAGCCGCCGTCCCACGGGTATGGCGTGGCCCTGAGCCAGGAGGAATCCGGGCCGTGGCCGGAGACGCTGGCCGCCAGGGACACGGTTGATCAGCTGCTGCGGTCCTGGGACGACGCCACCGCGGAACGCTTGTTCTCACCCAACGTGGCGGCTGATGCCCCGTTCGCGGAGCGACAGCGCCTGATCGCCCTTGTCCGCGAACGAACCGGGGATTTCCTCAGCTCCGGGCGGCCGCCCGAGTTCGATACGCCCGCGCACTGCCGGTGGTGGCTCGCGGGGGATCGCGGCGTGGTCCAGGTGCAGATCCAGCTCACCCCGGAACGCCCGCCGCGGGTCCAGTCGCTCACCCTGGCCGTCCCGCCCGCGGCGGGCTCGCCGCTTGGCGACACGCTGGACGCCGTGCTCAGCTGGCTGAACGGGACCGACCGCGACTGGCCCGCCGCCATCCCGGTCGTCAGCACCGTGGACGCCAGCCAGCTGGCCCGCCGCCTGCGGATGGCGGCCGTCTGGGCCGGCCCGTGCCGCGTCGCCGCCTACCGGGCCGGCGACGGCTCCGCCTCGGTCGCGGTCGAGCTGGACGGCCAGCACGGCGGGCTCGTCCTGGCGCTGGTCATCGACCCAGGCACCCGCCTGCTGCAGCTAGCCGACGTCGCGCCCGAGCCCCGGCCCTGACGCCCCGGCCCTGACGCCACGGCCCTGACGCCCGGCCCCCGGCCGCCTTAGCCGCCGGGATGACCGAGGCGCCGGGTCGTGCGCCGGCGCGCCAGCTGCTGCCACGCCAGGCCCAGGCCGCCGATGAGCACGAAGGCGATTCCGCCGCTGACGTCCCCTCCCGCTATCGCCAGCACGCCGAAGATAACGACGCAGATGTTCACGGCGAGCAGGATCCGCGAACCCCATGAGGGCCGTGTTGTGGCCTTTTCCCGCGGTACCGCCTGAGGCGGTACCGCCTGTGGAGGAGGCGGCGGCGCGGCGGGAGGCGGTTCCGGCTTCGAACGGCTGGGCCCAGGGGAGTCGATGCTGACGAGCAGGCGCGGGTCGATGCGGGTCTCGATCGAGCGCACCACGGTGTCGCCGTCTGGCCACTCGGCCGGGTCGAGCAGGAGCGTGAACCCGTCCGTGCCGATCAGGGCCCGCTTTTTGTCGTTCCAGCGGAGCAGCGCCGCCACGGCGCCTGAGCGGACCGTCACGTGCTGACCTGCCTCGACTGTCCGCATGACCCCCTGGTCACCGACGGTCAGCGACGAACGGGAATCGATCGACCGCAGCGTGGTGCCGGTGATGGTCGCGGCCGACCAGAGCGGCAGTCGGGGCATCCTGCCCTGGATGGCCGGGACGAGCTGCGGCGTGGCCACGATCATCTGGCCGAGGAACTGCCCGGCCGCCCAGCCGACGGCCTTGTTATCCACCTCGCTGATGGCCTGCAAGGTCTCGGCTGGATCCCGCGGCCGCTGTCCGCTCAGGATGTCCTGAGCCTGCCGGTGCATGATCATCGCCGGACCGTTCGGGGACTCGTAGACGCTGCGCAGGTGCCGGAGGTAGTCGCTGGCCTCCCCGTCGGTGCTGCCGCCCTCGGCGAGTGACTCGAGGGTCGCGAGCATGCTGTGTGCCACCATGGCCGTCTGCTCCGGGAGCGCGTCGGCGACCAGCCAGGCGTGCGAGAGGTCGCGGTCAAGCTGATCACGGGTACCCCGAACCCCGTAGGACAACCCGCGCTCATGGCGGAGGACCTGGGTGAGTCGTTCCTGCAGGATGGCCAGGGCGACGGCGGCCGGATCTGATCGCGGCGTGGCCAGCGAAAGCCCGATGCCGCCGCGTCCGGCTACCACGAAGCCGGGCAGCGTGAGAGCGACCGGACACAACGGGGTCATGGCCGGGGCGAGATAGGGGGGAAGCTCGATCCGCAGCCCGCGCGGGATCGTGCCGTGGATCCACAGCACGGCGTTCCCGGCCACGAACCAGCGGCGCCGCCAGGCCTCGATCTCGGCCCAGCCGAGCCGGTCAAGCCCGTACTCCTCGTAGCCGGTAAGACCGGGCCCGGTCGCGCCGTAGCGTTCGCCCAGGCACGAGCCGAGCGCCCCGGCTGGGCCCCGGCTGATCGCCTCCGTCTTGAGGATGCGTTTTTCCCGCTCAAGCGCCTCGCTGTAGTCGGTGGCCAGCCCCCGGCAGACCGTGGCGATGAAGTCCGCCGTGTCGGCTGGATCGGCGCTTTCCATGAAGAACTGGGTGAACCGCCCGCTGACCTCGGCGTTGAACTCATAGGAAGCCTTCGGCCTGCCGCTGAGGGTGAGGTGCTCGATGAGGTGGGTGATCCCCGCGGTGGGAAGCGTCTCGTCGTAGCGCCCGACACCGAACACCAGCGCCGCCGTGTTCTGGCCGGTCGCGGAGGCGGACCGCAGGACGGTCACCCCACCGATGGAGCCTGATTCCACCACCGGGATCATGACGCGGGAGGCGGCCAGGCACCCGCGCCTGCCCCTTGCATCGCGGTCAGCGCGCGGGTCCTGGCCCGTTCGTAGGCCCAGCCAGGATTTCCCTGGTAGTGCCACGGGGACGCCTGGATAAGCGGGCCGATCTGGCGCATCTGCTCGAGCTGGGCGCGGTAATCCTTCATCAGCCAGAAGCACATGGCGAAGATGTTCCGGTCACTGAGCGTGAACCGGCTCAACTGGTAGCGTGGCGAGCGGATCGACTGGTCGGCCGCCCTGAGTATGTCCGCCGCCACCGCGCCGCCGCGGAAATACTCCTGCTGCCGGGCCTTCCCGTCGTCGGACTCGCGCGGCAGGTTGAGCCACTTCTCCAGGTGGGCGAGCGGGATCACGACATGCACGCTGTGCCCGTCCGGAGCCTGCGCCGAAGCCGACCGGGCGAACTCGAACATCTCCTCGTTCGACCCTGACCACTTGGCCGCCAGGGCCTGGATCATCTCCACGTGCGCACCCCGGTGCCAGCGATACCTGCGGATCGCCTCGTTGAAGCGTCTCCTTTTCTCCGCCTGCCCGAGGTTAAGCCCCATCGCGACCGTGATGCTTTGCGCGTGCGGATTAGGATCGGCATCGTCCATGGCCGCGGCCCTGGCGAGGTCACGGTCGGCGTCGACCAGCCGCGCGTAGAAGACCGGCCAGGCGTCCTGCCCGACCGTGCTGGCGCGTCCGGATCCGCGTGCTTCCCAGGCCCATTTCACGCCGTGACTGCCGCGGAACAGGTAGGGCAGCGCCGACTGGGGCCGCGCCGCGGCCCACTCGTCGAGCCAGTCCGGACGCCCGTCGATGCTCGCGAGCCTGACGATATAGAAATTGCGGCTGTGGCTGTCCCAGTCCCTGGTGGTCTCGAGGAAGTCGTGGAATTCCTGCCACCGGCCCTCGGCTAGCTCGGCCCGGAAATGGTACGCGGCCGCATCGCCTGCCATCGGGTCGGTCGGCGGTCCCGTGCGCTGTTCCTTCGCGGCCTGCGGGGGCTGCGGGGCCTGAGGGGCCTGAGGGGCCTTGCTTGGTCTCTTGAACAAGGCCACGACAGGCAACCTCTCTCGCACCGGGGCTGCCCTGACCGGGGCCCCGCGTCCCGAACCGCATCCGGCTGGGGATGACGATATGCCAAAAAAGGGGCAAAAGTAGACCAGATCCGGCAACTGTGCCGACGATGAAACTCACAGGTGAGGCCGTCGGGCCGGACCGCGCGGGCGAGCGGAATAGATTCCGATACGAGACCGTTCCGTATCGATGACTGCGGTACCGGGCGTCCTTCATGACAACACGACAGCCAGCCAGGAGCTTCCGGTCCGCGCCCAGACGTTTCGTTGGGGCTGAGGGCTTCGTCCCTCGGCCAGCACAGTAAGTGATCCGGAAGGAACACATGGACACGCAGACCATCTACCGTCGGCGCTGGCTGATTCTCAGCGTGCTGATCGTCGGACTGCTCGCCATCGTCATCGACAACACAGTCCTGAACGTCGCGCTGAAGACCATCGCCGAGCCGCACGGGGGCCTCGGCGCGAGTCAGAGCCAGCTCGAATGGGCCATCAACTCCTACACGCTGTTCTTCGCCGGACTGCTCTTCACGTTTGGCGTCGTCGGCGACAAGATCGGCCGTAAGCGCATGCTCATCATCGGGCTCGCGCTGTTCGGCATCGCGTCACTGCTCTCGGCCTACTCGCGGTCGCCCGATCAGCTGATCCTGGCCCGGGCCGCGATGGGCCTCGGCGGGGCCGCGGTCATGCCGCAGACCCTGTCCATCATCTCCAACGTCTTCGAACCTGCCGAACGGCCCCGGGCGATCGGCCTGTGGGCCATGGCGGTCGGCATCGGCATCGCGACCGGCCCGGTGCTGGGCGGCGTGCTGCTCGACCACTTCTGGTGGGGCTCGGTCTTCCTCATCAACGTGCCGGTGACCGTGATCGGCGCCATCCTCGCCGCGGTCATGGTGCCGGAATCACGCAACCGCGAAGCGGGCAAGATCGACTACGTCGGCGTGCTGCTGTCCATCGCGGGCCTGGTGTCGCTGGTGTACGGGATCGTCCAGGGCGGTGACGGCGACTCATGGCTGAGCCTGGGCGTGCTCGGCCCGATCGCGGGCGGCCTGGTGATCCTCGCGGCCTTCGCCTGGTACGAGTCCAGGATCGCCCATCCGTCGCTGGACGTCCGGCTGTTCCGTGACCGGCGGCTTTCCGCCTCGATCGGGGCGCTCGGCCTGGTGTTCTTCGGCATGGGCGGTGTCTTCTTCTTCACCAGCTTCTACCTGCAGAACGTCCGGGGTTACAGCCCGCTGGACGCCGGGCTGCTGACCGTGCCGTTCGCGGCCGGACAGCTGGCGGCCGCGCCGCGCAGCGCCGCCCTGGTCCGGCGGTACGGCGCCAAGGCGGTCGGCGCGACGGGCCTGTTCGTCATGGGCATCGACCTCATCGGCTACGCCACGCTCGGCGTCGCCACGCCGATCTGGATGCTGGCCGCCCTGTACCTGGTCCAGGGCGCGGCCATCGGGGTCAGCATGCCGGCCGCCACCTCCGCGGTCATGGACGTGCTGCCGCGCGAGCGGGCCGGCGCGGGTTCCGCGCTGACCAATACCGCCCGTCAGGTCGCGGTGGCGCTCAGCGTGGCCATCCTCGGCTCGATCCTGGCGGTGTTCTACCGCCACGCGCTCAGCCCGTCGCTGACCCACCTGCCCGCCGCCGCGCGGGCCGCCGCGTCGTCGTCGATCACCGCCACCCAGGCGATCGCGCAGCAGCTCGGGGTGGCCGGACACGCGCTGCTTGTGCCCGCGAACAACTCGTTCGTGCACGCCATGCACTTCACCTCGCTGGTCGCGGCCGCGCTCGCACTCGCGGGCGGGTTCGTGGTGCTGCGCTGGATGCCCGGGCGGCCGGCCACGGTCAGGCCCGCCGCGGCCGCCAGCGATGGCACTTACGAGGACGAGCTTGCGATACTGGAAGAAGCCGTCATGCTCAACAGCGCAGAGCGAGAGGGATAACACGACATGGAGCCCGTGATCACCGTTGATCAGGGGCCCGGCAACGATGGGAAAGCCGGGCTGACCGAGGCGGCTCACCGCCACCCGGCCAAGCCCGGCCGCCCGCGCAGTGAGCAGGCCGAGCAGGCGATCATCGAGGCGACCCTCGACCTGTTCGCCGAGCAGGGCTTCGAGGGTGCCTGCGTCGAGGCCATCGCCGCGCGCGCCGGAGTCGGCAAGGCGACCATCTACCGGCGCTGGCCGAATAAGGAAGAGCTGCTGCTGGCCGCCTTCGGCTCGCTCAAGTCGCCCTACCCCGAGCCCGGCGGTATCAGCGTCAGGGACGACCTGATCGGGATGCTGACCGTGATGTGCGTAGACAAGGCCGATCCGCGTAAGGCGCGCCGGTACGCGCTGCTGCTCGGTGAGGGCGAGAAGTACCCGCGGCTGATGGCGCGGTACCGGGAGACGGTGGTCGAACCGCGGCGCGACGTCATGCGCGCGGTCATCCACCGCGGCATCGAGACCGGCGAGCTGCGCCCGGACACCGACGTGGAAGTGGCGCTGCTCGCGTTGACCGGCGCGGTCCTGGCCAGGGAGAAGTCCGCGGACAGCACCCTGGACGGCGACTTCGCGGCCCGCGTGGTGGACGGCGTCCTGCTCGGCCTCGCCGCCCGCTAAGAGGACCCGTGACCTCACCCGTGGCCGCCGAGTGGCGGGACCGGCTGCGCGCGGAGGCCGGCGGCTACGCTCGGCTGGCGCTGGCGAACATCGGGCGGGAGTTCCCCTCCTACGTCACCGTCATGATGAACGGACCAGGGGACTTCCCGGCCCGGCCCAGGGACCGCACGCCGGTGTTCTTCGGCAGCTTCGACTGGCACTCCTGCGTGGAGATGCACTGGGTCCTGGTCAGGCTGCTCAAGGTGACCGGTGACGCCGTTCCCGCGGCCGTGATCAGGGCCGCGCTCGACGCCCAGCTCACCGAACGGGGCCTGCGCGCCGAGGCGGATGTCATGGCCGCCAGCGGGAGCAGCCAGCGGCCGTACGGCTGGGGCTGGGCCCTGGCCCTGGCCCACGAGCTCGCCAGCTGGGAGGACCCGGACGCGCAACGCTGGGCGACGGCGATGGAGCCGCTGGCCTCGGTGCTGACGGACAACTTCCTGCGCTGGTTGCCCAAGGCCACCTACCCGGTCAGGACCGGGCTGCACGCCAACAGCGCGTTCGGCCTGTCCCGGGCGCTGCCTTACGCGCGGATGCGGGCCGATACCGGGGCACCGGAGCTGGCCGTGGCGATCGAGAGCGCCGCGCAGCGCTGGTATGCGGCCGACGCCGGCTATCCGGGCGGCTGGGAGCCCTCCGGGCATGACTTCCTGTCCCCGGCGCTGGCCGAGACGGAGCTTATGGCCTGCTTGCGGCCGGAGCAGGAGTTCGCCGGCTGGCTCGGGGCGTTCCTGCCGGGCCTCGCCGCCGGGGTACCGGCGTCCCTGTTCACCCCCGCCATCGTCTCGGACACCACCGACGGCCAGATCGCGCACCTGCACGGGCTCAACCTCAGCCGCGCCTGGTGCTGGCGCCGCCTCGCCGAGGCCCTGCCCGCCGACGACCCTCGCATCCCGGTCTGCCTCGCGGCCGCCCGCCAGCACGCTGAGGCGTCGCTGCCGCACGTCACCACCGACGACTACATGGTCACCCACTGGCTCGCCGCCTACGCTGTCCTTCTCCTCAGCGAGACCGCTTCATGATCGCGAAGACTCGCACAGTCTGTCAATCTTTCGTGATCATGGAAGTTCCTCCCGCCAGCGGTTGGTGATGGGGAGCCTGCGGTCGCGGCCGAAGTTCTTCTGGCTGATCTTCGGGCCGGGCGGGTACTGGCGGCGCTTGTACTCGGCCGCGTCGACCATCCGGACCACGCGCTCGACCAGCGCCGGGTCGTGACCCGCCGCGATCAGCTCCGCGGTCCCCCTGTCCTTCTCCACGTAGTCGTCGAGCAGCGCGTCGAGCACGTCGTACGGCGGCAGCGAGTCGGTGTCCATCTGCCCGGGCGCGAGCTCGGCGCTCGGCGGCTTGGTGATGGAGTTCTCCGGGATCGGGGGCGTGGCGCCCTGGCGCGAAGCCTCGGCGTTGCGCCACCGGGACAGCTCCCAGACCAGTGTCTTGGGGACGTCCTTGATCGGCCCGAACCCGCCTGCCGAATCCCCGTACAGCGTGGAGTAGCCGGTCGCGAGCTCACTTTTGTTGCCGGTGGTGAGCACCAGGTGCCCGGCCGCGTTGGACAGCGCCATCAGCACCACCCCGCGCACCCGGGCCTGCAGGTTCTCCGCGGGCGGCCCTGCCTCCGGGAACCCGGCCGGAGCGAGTGAGCTGCCGAAGGCGTTCACCATCGCGGCGATCGGGATCGTCACCGCGTGCAGGCCCTGTCGCTTGACCAGGTCTTCGGCGTCGCTGACCGAATGGTCAGAGGAGTACCGGCTGGGCATCAGGACGACGTGCACCTGCTCCGGGCCGACCGCGTCGGCGGCGATCGTCGCGGTCAGCGCCGAGTCGATGCCACCCGACAGCGCCAGGATGACCGAACGGAACCTGTTCTTGCGCACATAATCCCTGACCCCGGTCACCAGGGCCGCGTACACCTCGGCCGGATCGGACAGCCGGGGCCAGACAGTCCCCGTTTCCTCGGACCCGGAGACCTCAGCAGGCCCGGCCGGCCACGGGGGCAACGTCACCCGCCTGACCGTGATCACCGTGCCGTCGCCCGCGTCCACCGGCTGGTCCCCGGCCGCCTCGCCCGGCCCCGCCGCGGGCAGGTCCAGGTCGGCGACCACGAGCGCCTCCTCGAACTGCGGTCCGCGGGCGATCAGCGCGCCGTCCGCGGCGACCAGGATCGAGTCACCGTCGAAGACCAGCTCATCCTGCCCGCCGATCATGTTGGCGTAGGCCAGCGCGGCCCCGGCCTCACGCGCCCGCCGGACGCACAGGTCAAGCCGCACGTCGTCCTTGCCGCGCTCGTAGGGCGACGCGTTCGGCACCACGAGCAGGGCCGCCCCGGCCTGCCGGCAGGCGGCCACCGGGCCGCCGTCCTGCCACAGGTCCTCGCAGATCGCGATGGCCACGTCCACCTGCTCGCCGTCGTCCGCCGGGAGGCGGAACACCGGCAGGGTGTCGCCCGGCACGAAGTAGCGGAACTCGTCGAACACCCCGTAGTTCGGCAGATGGTGCTTGGCCGAGGTGATGACGACGCGCCCGCCGTACAGCAGGGCCGCGGCGTCCTGCGGCGCGCCGACCGGCAGCCCGGTCCGCGGCACCAGGTCGGCGCGCCGGTCCAGGTAGCCGGCCACGACGGCCACCCCGCCGAGACCCTCGGCGGCCAGCCGTTCCGCCACGCCGCGCAGCGCCGCGATGGACGCCTCCACGAACGAGGCCCGCAGCGCGAGATCTTCCACCGGGTAACCGGTCAGCACCATCTCGGGAAAGACCGCCACCCTGGCCCCGCGGCGGGCGGCGCGGCGCGTCCACTCGATGATCAGCCCGGCGTTTCCTTCCAGGTCACCGACCGTCGCGTTCACCTGGGCCAGCGCAATTCGCAGCATCGTCACGCCTCCACCCTAGGCCGTAGGTCGCAGACCCGCGGTCACTGTAACCACGAGGAAACACCGGCCGGGCAAACTCGGGTGATACGCGCAGCGCACCCGCGAGGTGTTTACCGGGTCGACGTCGCCGAAGGCTGATCAAGCGATGGGGAACGTCTAAGGTGATTACCGTGGACAGGCAGGAAGAGTTCGTGTTGCGCACGCTCGAGGAACGCGACATCCGGTTTGTCCGGCTGTGGTTCACCGACGTCCTCGGCACGCTGAAATCGGTGGCCGTGGCACCCGCCGAGCTTGAGGGCGCGTTCGCCGACGGGATCGGTTTCGACGGCTCCGCCATCGAGGGGTTCGCGCGGGTCTACGAGGCGGACATGATCGCCCGGCCGGATCCGTCGACGTTCCAGCTGCTGCCCTGGCGCGGCGAGTACCCCGGCGTGGCCCGGATGTTCTGCGACATCTTGCTGCCGGACGGGTCACCGTCGTACGCCGACCCGCGCTGGGTGCTCAAGCGCAACCTCAGCCGCGCCTCCGAGCTCGGCTTCACCTTCTACGCCCATCCGGAGATCGAGTTCTTCCTGCTGCGGGAGCGGCCTGAGCCGGGCGACAAGCCGAGGCCGATCGACACAGGTGGCTATTACGACCACACGCCGCACAGCATCGCGCACGACTTCCGCCGGACGGCGATCACGATGCTTGAGTCCATGGGCATCTCGGTGGAGTACAGCCACCACGAGGGCGCGCCCGGCCAGCAGGAAATCGACCTGCGCTACGCCGACGCGCTCACCACCGCGGACAACATCATGTCGTTCCGGCTGGTGATGAAGGAAGTGGCGATCGAGCAGGGCGTCTACGCGACGTTCATGCCGAAGCCGTTCACCGATCACCCGGGCTCAGGCATGCATACCCACGTGTCGCTGTTCGAGGGCGACAAGAACGCGTTCTTCGAGGCCGGGGCCGAGTTCCAGCTGTCCAAGACCGGCCGGGCGTTCATCGCCGGGCTGCTGCGGCACGCGGCCGAGATCACCGCGGTCTGCAACCAGTGGGTGAACTCCTACAAGCGGCTGTGGGGCGCCGCCGAGCGGACCGCGGGCGCCGGGGGAGAGGCCCCCGCCTATGTCTGCTGGGGGCACAACAACCGGTCGGCCCTGGTCCGGGTGCCGATGTACAAGCCGCAGAAGGGCAACGCGACCCGGGTCGAGTTCCGCTCGGTGGACGCCGCCTGCAACCCGTACCTGGCCTTCGCGGTCATCTTGGCGGCCGGCCTGAAGGGCATCGAGGGCGACTACGAGCTGCCGCCCGGGGCCGAGGACGACGTGTGGGCGCTGACCTCGGCCGAGCGGCGCGCGCTCGGCATCCGGCCGCTGCCCCAGGACCTGGACCAGGCCATCAAGGTCATGCAGGACAGCGAACTCGTCGCCGAGACCCTCGGCGAGCACGTCTTCGACTTCTTCCTGCGCAACAAGCGCGAGGAGTGGCAGGAGTACCGCCGCCAGGTCACCGAGTACGAGCTCGGCCGCTACCTGCCCATGCTCTGAGCGGCCCGGAGGACCTACTCCTCGAACCGGCCGCCCAGGTACCTGGCCAGGAAACGCTCGGCCGCGGCTGTCTCGCGCCGCGCCGCGCGGCGGGATGGTGACGCTTGCCCCTCCGGGGACCCTCCCGCGCCGCCCAGGTCCGCGTCTCCGCTTAGCTACCCGCGGCGCCCCGGGCGACTCCCCTTTTCTCCGGTTTCCGCGGGCTGCGGTCCGCCGCAACCGGACTGCACCTTGACGGGCAACGGGGCTGCCACCTGCCCGCACGAAGTTGGGAGTACGGAAAAGGCCAGCAGCGCTGGCGCACCTGCGCTGAGGAGAACTGAAATGACCGGACGAAGGTGGGCACTAGTGGCCGCGGGCCTGGCAACGGCTTCTGTCGTTGCGCTGGTTTCAGATGTGAGGCCCATCTACGGGCTGCCTGTACAGCAGGTGGTGCTTGAGACTACTGCCTCGCTTGTCACGTTGCTTGCAGGTTTTCTTGTTTTCGGTCGGCTGTGGCGTATCTCCTGCCTCGATGAACTGGCGCTAGTCGCCGCTCTCGCTGTCATCGCGCTATCCAGCGTGCTCTTCGTGACGTTGCCGATGCTCTTGGGTTCGGCAACCGTCAATCCGGCCGTGTGGGCAGCGACCATCGGTTGGTTGGTTGGCACCTTGCTGTTCGCCGTCGCCGCGTTCGTGCCACCCGTCCGGCTCCGACGACCCAGGCGAGCGCAAGGGTTCACGACGATTGGCGTACTCGGCATCCTGGTGCTGACCGCCGTCCTCCCTCGCGTCTTCGGCTCAGGGCCGGCCCAGACCATCACGTCGTCGGCCGGCCCGCACCTCCGTTACGCCTTGCATGTCAACACTGCACTGGCCGCCGTGCAGATCCTGGCGGCAGTGCTCGCCGTTACGGCTGCGGCCGGATACCTGAGGCGCTTCGAGCGACTCGGCGCCGAGTTCTCCGGATGGCTGGCGATCGCCGCGATCTTTGCCGCGGCCTCGCACGTTTACTATGCCTTCAACCCGACGATCTACTCGCCACAGGTCTCGCTAGGCGACATCTTCCGCTTCTGCTTCTACGTCGTTCTCCTTACCGGCTCGATGCGTGAGATCTGGTCATTCTGGCACACGCTGGCCTCGGCGGCCGTGGCCGAAGAGCGGCGCCGGATCGCCCGTGACCTGCACGACGGGCTCTCCCAGGAACTGGCGTACCTGGGCCGCAACCTGTCCGGTCTGCAGGGAACCGCGGATGAGGAGACGCTGCACCGGCTGCAGGTCTGTGTCGACCGGGCGCGGCTCGCGTCCCGGCAGGCCATCGACATGATCACGGCT
>JBEKGC010000162.1:0-13587 GCA_050013055.1 Streptosporangiaceae bacterium | reverse complement strand
GCAGATCTCGCACGTGGCCACCCAGGAGATGCTGCACCTGTCCCTGGTGCAGAACCTGCTGTCCGCGATCGGCGCGGCCCCGCACCTGTCCCGGCCGAACTTCCCGCAGCCCGCCCGCCACTACCCGGCGGGCGTGCAGCTGGCGCTTATCCCGTTCGGGGAGGCGGCGCTTCGTCACTTCATGTTCCTCGAACGCCCCGAGGGCATGGACATCGAGGATGCCGCCGGGATGACCGCGTTCCGCCGCGCCGCGCCGGCCGTGCAGCACGGCGAGATCGTCCCGCGCGGGCAGGACTTCGCCACCGTCGGGCACCTGTACCGGTCGATCGAGGCCGGGATCGCGCACCTGGCGGATAAGTTCGGAGAGCGCGCCCTGTTCGTCGGGCCGCCCCGGGCGCAGGCCACGCAGGCCTATTTCGGCTGGCCCGAACTGGTCGCGGTCACCGACGTGGCCTCGGCCCAGCGCGCCATCGACGAGATCCTGGAGCAGGGCGAGGGCCCCCGCGGGCACTGGCAGAGCGCGCACTTCGGCCAGTTCGTGGCGATCCTGGATTCCTACATCGAGCTCCGCGAGGCCAACCCGGCCTTCAACCCGGTCCGCCCGGTGGTCCCGGTCAACGTCAGGGCGGCCGAGCGCGATGCCGACGTCCCGCTGGTCAGCGACCCGGTGACCCGGCGGGTGATGGACGCCTTCAACGTCTGCTACGAGATCTTGCTGCTGATGCTGCAGCGGTTCTTCGCGCACACCGAGGAGACAGATCCGCAGCTCAAGGCGCTGGCCGACGCGACCATCGGGCTGATGTACCAGGCCATCAAGCCGCTCGGCGACCTGGTCACGACGCTGTCGGCGGGCCCGGAGTACCCCGGTCGCACGGCCGGGCCGAGCTTCGAGCTGTTCTACGAGTCCGACTACGTGCTGCCGCACCGCGAGGCGGCCTGGATCCTGCTCACCGAGCGCATCCGTCAGGCCGCCGCCTACTGCGAACCAGGAGAACCATGCGACCCTGAGGTAACCGACGGATTGCGGTCGGTCCGCTCGTCCCTGACCGGCATCGCCGATGCGCTGGCCGCCCACCTGCCGGCCTGGGTCAGGGGAACCCCGGCTCAGGCCGAGGACCTCCCCACCCTGCTGGCCCGCGCCGCAGATTTCTACCGAACGGTCCTTGGTTTCACCCCCGGGGAACTCCTCCCACCCCAGCCGCCCGTCTCGCCCCACGACGCGTCGCTCAGGGATTACGCGGTCAGCGCCACCACCGTGCGCGCCCGCCTCGGCGCCAGCGCTCCGCCCGGCCTGCTCCAGGCGGTGGCGGCCCTGCAGGACCTGGCCGTCCGGGCGGCGCCCGCGGACCAGCGGGCTGACCTGATCGCGGAGCTCGGGCAGCTCCAGCGCGCCCTGCCGCCCACCATCATCACCGCCAAGAACGGCCCCTACCTGGTCACCAACGTCCCGGCCGTGCGCACACCGCTCGGTGACACGCTGGCCCTGCCGCCCCAGCTGGCCCTGTGCCGGTGCGGCGGCTCGGCGCGCAAGCCGATCTGCGACGGCGCCTGCGCCGGTAACGGGTTCACCGACGGCAAGGACCCGCACCGGGTGCCCGACCAGCGGGACACCTACCCGGGCCAGCAGGTCACGGTCTTCGACAACCGGGGCATCTGCCAGCACTCAGGCCTGTGCACGGACCGGCTGCCCGTGGTGTTCCGGACCAGCGCAGAGCCGTTCGTCGCGCCGAGCGGCGGCCGGATGGACGAGATCGTGCGGGCGGTGCGGGACTGCCCGTCCGGGGCGCTCGGCCTGGCCTTCGACGGCACCGAAGCTCGTGACCTGGCCGACTGGCACGGACGGCGCGCGCCCGCGATCGAGATCACCCAGGACGGTCCCTACCGGGTGACCGGCGCGATCGGCCTGGCCGGGGCCGACGGGGCCGACGTGCCCGACGGGGCCGACGGGGCCGACGTGCCCCGGGCGGCGGGCGCGTCCCGCGAGCACTACGCGCTGTGCCGCTGCGGCCACTCGCGGAACAAGCCGTTCTGCAGCGGCATGCACTGGTACATCGAGTTCCGCGATCCCGCCCGCGGCGCGGAGCCGACCCTGTTCGAGTGGGCCGGCGGCCTGCCGGCCCTGACCCGGATGACCCGTTTGCTGTACGAGAAGCACGTGCCCGCCGACGACCTGCTGGCTCCGCTGTTCGCCGCCATGGCCCCGGACTACGCCCAGCGCGCGGCCGCCGTCCTCGCCGAGGTCTTCGGCGGCCCAGCCCTCCCGGCTCCAGCACCCGCGGGCCCGGCTTTCACCGCGGCGCAGCGCGCCCGCTGGGTGGCGCTGGCCAGCCTGGCCGCCGACGAGGCCGGGCTGCCCGCCGACCCCGAGTTCCGCGCGGCCTTCACCTCGTACCTGGACTGGAGCTCCCGGGCGCAGGGGGCGCCAGCCGACGGCGGAGCCCCGGGCTCGCGGCCCCGCTGGGACTGGAGCCCGGCCGGCCCGCCCGCCCAGGCCAGCACCGACGCCCAGGCCAGCGCCGACGCCCAGGCCAGCGCCGACGCCCAGCCTCCGGTCGCGCTGCCCGGCCCGGGCCAGACCGTGAGCTTCGAGGCGCACATCAAGCCGCTGTTCCGCCCGCGCGACCGCCAGTCCATGACGTTCGCGTTCGACCTGTGGTCCTACGCCGACGTCAAGGCCAACGCGGCCGGCATCGCCGAACGCCTCCGCAACGGCACCATGCCCTGCGACGGTGCCTGGCCGCCGGAGAAAATCGACGCCTTCAGCCGCTGGACCGAGTCCGGTTTCCCGCCCTGACCCCGGCGCGGGTACGTGAACGCAGGTGACGGGTGGTTAGTTACCCGATAGCAACCAGCCGATCCGGTGAAGCAGCCGGGGAAGATGGGACCGAACTGCCATAATTTTGATGATCCACGGCTAACCGCAACCAACCGTGGCAGGCACGCTCAACAGGACGGTGCACAGGGACATGATCCTTTCGAGAAAAACGCGTCTATCGGCGGGGATAGTGGTGGGGGTGGCGGCCGTGATAGCCCCGCTGGCCGCGCTCGCCGGCCCGGCCATGGCCTCGACGCCCAACCCGAATACCCAGGAGAAGGTGTCGTCGGGCATCGACGCGGCGCTGCTGCCTGGGGCCACGGTGTTCGGCATCACGCCAGCCAGCACGCCGGAAACCGTATCGTTCATCCTGCGGGAGCGTAACGTCGGCGTCCTGCAGAACTCCGTCGTGGAAGGCGTCAGGAGCTACCTGTCGGTCAGCCAGTTTGCCAGCGAGTACGGCCAGAGCCCGGCCAACGTCTCCGCGCTGACCAGCTACCTGGCGGGTTACGGCATCAAGACCACCGTCTACGCGGACAACGTGGATGTGTCGGCCACCGGCACGGCCGGGGAGTTCGACGCCGCCCTGGCGGTCACGCAGAAGCAGTACCACGTGCCCGCGCTGCCTGGCGGCAACGGGCTGAACGCGATTCCGGCGCAGACCGTGCACGCCACGGCCCAGTCGCCGCTGCTGCCGTACCGGCTCTCGAACTTCGTGCTTGCCATCTTGGGGCTGAGCAACTACGGCCCGTACGCCAGCCAGACCGCGCACGTGAACACCCGCTACCTCAAGCCGCAGACGGGCAACTCGAGCGCCTGCGAGGCGCTGACCGGGCTGCCCAACGCGTGCAACCTCCCGTCGGACTTCGCCACCAACTACGGGCTCAACGGCCTGTACCACCAGGGCGCCAACGGGTCGGGCCAGACCCTGGCCATCGTCACCCTGGCCGCGGTGGACCCGGGCGCGCCGCAGTACTTCTGGAAAAACATCGCGCACGTGCCGAGCACCGGCCGCACCTTCACCGTGCAGAACATCGACGGTGGCCCGGGCGCGCCGAGTGACGTCGGCGGCACCGGCGAGACCGACCTGGACCTGGAGCAGTCCGGGGCGCTGGCGCCTGGCGCGAACGTGATCGACTACCAGGCACCCAACACCGACCCCGGCTTCGCCGACGCGTTCTTCGCCGCGGCCAGCCAGAACACCGCCAGCACCATCTCCTCGAGCTGGGGTGAGTCGGAGACCGTGGTGAAGGCCTCGATCCTGGCCGGCACCGAGCCGTCGACCTACCTGGCCGCGTTCAACGAGGCGTTCCTTGAGATGGCGGCGCAGGGGCAGTCCGGCTTCCTGGCCGCCGGTGACGCGGGCGCGTACGACGCCAGCCGCGACCTCGGCACCACCAACCTGTCGGTCGACACCTCCTCCGACAGCCCGTACATCACCTCGGCGGGCGGCACCACGCTGCCCTGGACCGGCACCCTGACCGGCCCGGACGGCACGGCCACCGTGACGGTGGCCAAGCAGCGCGCCTGGGGCTGGGACTACCTGTGGCCGGCCATCGCCCAGATCAACGGCGAGTCAGAAGCGGCCGCGGCGGAGTCCAATGTCGGTGGCGGCGGCGGCGGTTACAGCTTGGTGGCGGACATTCCGCTGTACCAGCTGTTCGTGACCGGCACGCACAACTACAACGCGGTGGAGTACCTGACGCCGACCGATTACCAGACCATCGTGGCCGGGCTGGTCGAGCCGACCGCGTGGAACTTCAACCCCACCCCGGCCGTGACCGGCGGCTCCGGGTCCGGCCGGGCGGTTCCTGACGTGTCCACGGACGCGGACCCGTACTCCGGCTACCTGCTCTACTCGCCGGCTTTCGCGCAGGCCGGCCAGCCGGTCCTGGAAGGCGGCTGGGGCGGCACCAGCTTCGTGGCGCCGCAGCTGAACGGCTCGACCGCGGTGATCGACTCGGCGCTCGGGCACCGGGTCGGGTTCTGGAACCCGTCGATCTACGCGGACGCGGGCTTCGGCGGCGGTCCGTTCACCGAGCTGGACCAGGCCGGTACCAGCAACGACAACCTGTACTACACGGGTAACCCGGGGGAGCGCTACAACCCGGCCGTGGGTCTTGGCATCCCCAACCTGACCGGCATCGAGAGTGACTACGCTCGCCGCTAAGGCAGGTTGACCAGCTAGTACCCTCAGGCCCGGGCCGCGTCGAGCAAGACGCAGCCCGGGCCTGAAGTACGCTGTGGTGCCCGCTTAACTACGATGGAGGTGCCTGTCTCGTGGCTCCGGCCGAGGACTGGGTGGCGCGCACGGCCGAGCTGGTGCGCGCGGAGGGCGGACGCCGGCATCCCGGCGAGGCGCCGACCTGTGCGTCCGGGATCAGCCCGTCCGGCCCGGTGCACCTGGGGAACCTGCGCGAGCTGATGGTCCCGCACCTGGTCGCCGACGAGGTGCGGCGCGGCGGTGCGCCCTGCCGTCACATCTTGTCCTGGGACGACTACGACCGGCTGCGCCGGGTCCCGGCCGGCTTTCCCGCCGAGTTCGCCGAGCACATCGGCCGCCCGCTGTCGGCGGTGCCCGATCCCTGCGGCCGGCACCCGAGCTGGGCCGAGCACTTCAAGGAGCCGCTGCGCGAGTCGCTGGCCCGGCTCGGCGTCCGGGTCACCGAGATCAGCCAGACCCAGATGTACACCTCGGGCGCCTACGCGGACCAGATCGTGCTGGCGATGCGGCGCCGGGCCGAGATCGGCGCGGTGCTGGCCAGGTACCAGACCAAGCGTGTCCCCAGCCCAGAGGGCAGCGACCCTGCCCCCAATGACCCCGACGGCACCGATGACCACGGCCCGGGGGCTGCGGTCTACTACCCGTTCCGGCCGTACTGCGCGGCGTGCGGGCGCGACGACACCACGGTCACCGGCTTCGACGACGAGACCACCGAGATCTCTTACACCTGCGCCTGCGGCGCCAGCGTCGGGCCGGTGCCGATCGCGCAGGTCGCCGGGAAGCTGGCCTGGAAGGTCGACTGGCCGATGCGGTGGGCGTACGAGCGGGTGACGTTCGAGCCCGCGGGCGTGGACCATTCCTCGCCGGGGTCCAGCTTCACCGTCGGCGCGGAGCTCGTGTCGGAGATCTTCGGCGGCGAGATGCCGCTGCATTTCGGGTATTCGTTCGTCGCCTCCTCCGGGGCGGCCAAGATGAGCAGCTCGAGCGGCAATGCGCCGACCCCGGCCGATGCGCTCGAGATCTTCGAGGCGCCGCTGGTGCGCTGGCTGTACGCCAGGCGGCGGCCCGAGCAGTCGTTCAAGATAGTCTTCGACGCCGAGGTGGGCCGGGTCTACGACGAGTGGGACGCGCTGACGCGCCGGGTCGCGGACGGCCAGGCCGACGCCGCGACCCAGGCGGTGTACGCCCGCGCGGCCGGCCCTTCGGACGGGCCGCTGCCGGTCACCCCCCGGCCGCTGCCGTTCCGGACGCTGGCCTCGGTGGCGGACATCACGGCCGGTGAGGAGGGGCAGCTCCTGCGGATCCTGCGGGACCTGACCGTCGAGGATCCCGTCACCTCGCTGGCTGAGGTCAGGCCCCGGCTGGACTGCGCGCAGGCCTGGGTGGCCGAGTACCTGCCGCCCGCCGACCGGACCCAGGTCCGGGACGCCCCCGACACCGGCACGCTCGCCGCCCTGCCCGACTCCGAACGTGACGCGCTCAAGCTGCTGACCGAGGGCATGGCGGCCGACTGGTCGCTGGCGGGCCTGACCACGCTGCTGTACGGGATCCCCAAGCTCCAGCTCGGCCTGCCCCTCAGCACGCCACCGACCCCCGAGCTCAAGGCCAGGCAACGCACCTGGTTCATCCTGCTCTACCGGCTGCTCATCGGCAAGGACACCGGCCCGAGGCTGCCCACCCTGCTGCTGGCGCTGGGCCAGGACCGGGTCCGCGCCTTGCTCCCAACCCATTAGGCCGAACGGACCTGGGTTATACCGCCGGACGCAGCAGCGTGCTGCGGTGCAGCAGGCCTGCCCGGGCTCGGGCGTGCCTGGCCTCCCCTGGTAGGCGATGGCATCGAGGATGGCGGGGCCGCCTGGTACCTAAAGCGTCCGCAGCAGCCGGTCCATGATCCGGACACCGGACGCCAGGGCGGACAGCGGGATGCGCTCGTCGGTGCCGTGGAACATCGCGTAGTAGTCGTAGCCCTCAGGCAGCAGCAGCGGCGTGAAACCGTAACAGGTCATGCCCAGCCGGGCGAACTGCTTGGCGTCGGTGCCGCCGCTCATGCAGTAGGGCACCACCGTCGAGCCGGGGTCCTCGGCCAGCAGCGCGCGGGCCATGCTGACCATGAGCGGAGCGTCGATCGGGGCCTCGAGCGGTATCTCCCGGTGCGCGTACTCCCAGCTCACATCGGGTCCGGTCAGCTCGTCCAGGGTGGCCGCGAACTCGTCGTCCAGGCCCGGCAGGACCCGTCCGTCCACGTAGCCGACCGCTTCGCCGGGGATCACGTTCAGCTTGTAGCCCGCGTGCAGCATGGTCGGGTTGGCGCTGTTACGCACGGTGCCCGCGACCAGGGCCGCCGCGGGCCCGAGCGGCGCCAGCAACTCCTCCGCGGTCACCGGGCCGTCCGTGCCCGCTGCCGCCCCGGCCGGCCGCTGCGCGCCGACCGCCGCCGCGATGGCGTCCACCGCGGCGCTGACCGTCGGAATCAGCCGCACCGGCCAGTCGTAGCCGCCGATCCGGCTGATCGCCGCGGCCAGCCGGGTTACCGCGTTCTCGGCGTTCGGCTTGGCACCGTGCCCGGCCCGGCCGCGTGCGGTCAGCTTCAGCCAGGCGGTGCCCCGTTCGGCGGAGGCGACGGGGTACAGCCGCCGGCCCGGTCCGGCGTGGAAGGTGAACGCACCCGATTCGCCGATCGCCTCGGTGCACCCCTCGAACAGCTCCGGGTGCCGCTCGACCAGCCACTGGGCCCCGAACTCAGCGGTGTCCTCCTCGTCGGCGGTGAACGCGAGCACCAGGTCGCGCCGGGGCCGGACGCCGTCCCTGGCCCACTGGCTGACCAGGGCGAGCAGCACGGCGTCCGCGTTCTTCATGTCGACGGCGCCGCGTCCCCACAGCACGCCGTCGCGTATCTCGCCGGAAAACGGGGGCACCGTCCAGGCCGCCGGGTCCGCGGGCACGACGTCCAGGTGTCCGTGCAGCAGCAGTGCCCCGGCCCCCGCCCCCGCTTCGGTGCCGCTGACCCGGGCCACCACGTTCGCCCGGCCGGGCGCCGATTCCAGCAGGACCGGGTCAAGCCCGGCCTCGGCCAGCCGCGCGGCCACGTACTCCGCGGCCGGCCGCTCCCTGGCGTCTCCGCCGCCCCGGTTGGTGGTGTCGATCCTGATCAGGTCGGCGGCGAACCGCACGGCCTGAAGTTCGCCCTGCGTCATCAGGGCCGCCGGGCCAGCCCGGCCGCCCGGTAGGCGGCGTCGATCACCCGCATGGTGGAGACGGCCTGCGCCGCCGACGTCGGCACCGGGCCGTCCGCCGTGATCGCCGCGGCGAACGCGCGGAGCTGGTAGGTGTAGCTGGTGGTGTCCCCGGTGGCGCGCTCGTCCGCGATGACCGAGCCCTTCCTGGTCGCGATCACCCGGCCACGGTGGGCCGGGATAAAGTTCTGCATCCAGACCTGCCCGTCCCGGCAGCTGACGTGGACATCGGCCCGGAATTCCCCGTCCCGGGTGAAGGCGGAGTCGAACCAGCCGGTCGCGCCGCCGGGGAAAGCCAGCCGGACCGCCGCGGCCCGGTCGGCGGCCTCCGCCCCGGCCCGGGCGGACGGCCACGGGTCGGCCAGCGCCCCGGTCACGGTGGGTTCCCCGCCGCCGAGCAGCCGCAGGCAGTCGATCGCGTAGCAGCCGCCGTCCATCAGGGCGCCGCCGGCCAGGTCGTAGTCGTACCTGATGTCGCGGGGGTCGGTGATGATGAAGCTGGTCCAGCACTGCAGGTGCTGCACCGGACCAAGCTCGGTGACCAGCTCGCGCAGCCGGGCGATCAGCGGGTGGTACCGGTAGTGCATGGCCTCCATCACGACCAGGCCCGACGCCGAAGCCGCCGCCGCGACCTGCTCCGCCTGCTCGGCGTGGGAGGCGAACGGTTTTTCGCACAGCACGTGCTTGCCGGCCGCGATCGCCTTGAGCGTCCACGGCCCGTGCTGGGAGTTCGGCAGCGGGTTGTAGATCGCGTCGATGTCCGGGTCGGCCAGCAGCTCGTCGTAGGAACCGTAGGCGGCCGGGATCCCGTGCCGCAGCGCGAAGGCCTCGGCCCGGGACTTGTCCCGGGCGGCGACCGCCGTCACCGTCACGTCGGCCACACCCCGGGCGGCCTCGAGCAGCGCGGTCTCGGTAATGCGCGAGGTCCCCAGCGTTCCCATCCGAAGTTGATGCACGACTCAGGCTACGCCACCCGATCCCGCCCCCGCCCCGGACGGCCACGATGAGCGGACTCGGCCGGGAGCTCGGCGGGTGCGGGCTGGGTTGGCGGAGGGTTCCGGCGGAGCAGCAGGTAGGCGTGCGTGGCCAGGTAGCCGAAGAAGATCAGCCCGGCGGCCAGGAAGCAGTTGGCCACCAGGGTGTCCAGCCCGTGGAAGCCGTACTCGCGCGGGCCGCCAGAATGCGGCGTGAACCAGAACGGCGCCAGCGCGAACAGCAGGTAACCGGCGGCCGCGGCGACCCGGTGGTCCTGGCGGACGAGCCAGACCAGCGCGGGCAGCACCCACACCCAGTGATGGGCCCAGGAGATCGGCGAGACGAGCAGGCCGGTCGTTCCGGTGATAGCCGTCGCGCCCAGCCAGTCGTGCTGCCGCACCAAGCTGGTGGCGGCGGCCAGCCCGAGCGCGGCGAACGCGATCGGGATCACCGCCCACCAGCTGCCGATGTGCGCGGCGCCCTGGGCGATCCTGATCGCCGCGGCGTAGGGGGACTGGTTGCTGATGTAGGGCGCGCCGACCCGGCTGGTGTCGAAGAACAGGTGTCTCCAGTACAGCTCCGACGCCCGCGGGGCCACGGCGAACCCGATCAGCCCGCAGGCCACGAAGGTGCCGGCCGCGATAACGGCCGATTTCGTCCGCCTGGCCAGCAGGAAGAACAAGATGAAGATGCCGGGTGTCAGCTTGATCGCGGCGGCGATGCCCACCCCGAGGCCCGCGTCGCGGCCCTCGGCGGCCCGCCAGAGGTCGGTGAGGACGAGGGCCAGCAGGATCAGGTTGATCTGGCCGAGGAACAGGGTCTGGTACACCGGGTCGAGCGCCATCGCGGCTGCGGCCAGGCCGGCCACCAGGAGCCGGGACGGGCGGTAGCCCGCCAGCTTGACGATGATGACACAGGAGTACACGAGCGCGGCGACCGAGGTCAGGTCCCACAGCACCCGGGCCACGACCAGCGGCAGCGCCGCGATCGGCACGAACACGACGGCCGCGAACGGCGAGTAGGTGAACCAGTGGCCGAAGGCCAGCGTCAGGTACAGCCGCGTGTCGTGGGTGACGGCGTGGCCACCCCACATGTAAATACGAAAATCCAGCGCGTTGTAACTGGCCGCGAACGCGATCACCGCGGCGACTTCGACGCCGAGCAGGCTGTACACGGCCGGGGCGGCCCACCGGCCCTTGGCTGCCACGCCCCGCATCCTATCCGTCCGGCGGCAGCAGCAGGTCGGCGAACGCCGTCGCCATCAGCTGGTGGCCGGCCGCGTTGGGATGGATCCGGTCCGGCCCGAACAGGCTCGGGTCGCTGGCCCCGGGCATCGCCCAGGTGTCCAGGCAGAGCGCCCCCCGGGCCGCGGCCTGCTTCCGGATGATGTCGCTGGCGTGCCGCAGCCGCTGGCGTGCCACCTCCACCAGCTCGGGTGGCAGCGGCATGATCCCGGCGATGTCCGGCAGCGTGCAGGTCAGCATCGTCGCCCCGGTCCCGGCCAGGCCGTCGAGCAGCACGTCAAGGCCGGCCGCGAAGGCCTCCTCGGTGAAATCGGGGTCGCGGATGTCGTTCATCCCCACCGTGACGCTGACCAGGTCAGGAACGATCCCGGCCAGCGCGGGGAGCTGCCGCTCGAGCACCGCGGCCACCCCGGCCCCGTCGGTGGCCAGGTTGGTCAGCGTGCACGGTACGGCGGTCCGCGCGGTCAGCAGGCCGGCCAGCCTGCGGGCCCAGCCGATCCGCCCTCCGTCCGGCCCGCGGTCGTCCCGCCCGGCCGTGAGGCTGTCGCCCACCGCGATATAGACAGGCCAGTTCGGCACGTTACCCCTCCACCCGGTCGAGCACCCCGACACCCAAAGGTAAGCCGCGCCGCGCAGGCCCGGGGCCCCCCGGCGCCCCCGTCAGTCCGGATCCGGGTCGTAACGGTGGTAGAGCGCCGTCAGCGTGCCGCCCGGGTCGAGCCGGCCCAGGATGGCTTCGGCGATGCCGGCCAGCTGGCCGACCTGCTCGGGGGTCAGGGCGTCGATGACGTGCTGCCGGACGTTGGCGACGTGGCCGGGCGCGGTGCGCCGCACCTTGTCCAAGCCCGCCGCCGTCAGCCGCACGTTGGTGGCCCGGGCGTCCTGCGGGCAAGGGAAGCGTTCGGCCAGGCCCCGATCCTCCAGCCGGCGGACCACGTGGGAGAGCCTGGGCAAGGTGGCGTTGGTCTGCGCGGCCAGCGCCGTCATCCGCAGCGTCCGCTGCGGTGCCTCGGACAGCATCGCCAGCGCGTAGTAGTCGAAGTGGGTCAGCTCCGCGTCCCGGCGCAGCTGGGAGTCCAGCACGGCGGGCAGCAGCTCGAGCACCGCCGCCAGCCGCACCCAGGCCGCCAGCTCGTCGTCGTCCAGCCATGACGCATTCACCCGCCCATTATCCCACCAATTAGTTGTCGTTACAACTAAGACGTGATACCTTGTCAGTTGTAGCGGCAACTAATTACCCGCTGCCGGACCTAGGAGCGTCATGACATCCCCCGCCGCTAACACCGCCACCCCCGCGACTTCCGCGACTTCCGCCGCTGCGGCCACCGCGGCCGCTGACCGCCGCGTTCCCGCCCGGCACCCGTTCGCCGCGCACCTGCGCCGGGCCGCGGCCGCGGAGCGGGCCGCCTCGCACCGGCTGTGGACCCCCGGCGACGGGCCGCTGCCCAGCCTGTACCTCAGCCACGGCGCCCCGATGCTGTTCGAGATGACGGACTGGATGACCGAGCTGCACTCCTGGGCCCGGGCGCTGCCCAAGCCGAAGGCCGTGCTTATCGTCTCCGCGCACTGGGAGTCTGCTCCGCTGAGCATCAGCAGCCGCCAGCCCAGCGAACTGGTCTACGACTTCGGCGGCTTCGACCCGATGTACTACCAGATGCGATACGACACCCCGGCGGCCACCGATCTGGCCGATCAGGTCGCCAGGCTGATGCCTGACACCGAGCCGGTGCACGAGCACCCCAGCCGCGGCCTTGACCACGGCGCGTGGGTCCCGATGAAGATCATGTATCCGGACGCCGATATCCCGGTCCTGCAGCTCAGCATGCCGACCCACGACCCCGGGCGGCTGCTCGAGCTTGGCCGGCGGTTGCGGCCGCTGCGCGAGTCCGGGGTCTTGGTGATCGGCTCGGGCTACATGACCCACGGCCTGCCGTTCATCGACTGGAACCACCTCGACCGGGTGCCAGGCTGGTCCTCGGACTTCGACGCCTGGGCGTCCGACGCGCTGGCCCGCGGTGATGTCGACGAACTCGCCAGCTTCCGTACCCGCGCCCCCGGTATGCCCTACGCGCACCCCACCGTGGAGCATTTCACCCCGCTGTTCGTCACCCTCGGCGCCGCCACCGACCCGACCGCGGCCCCCGTCACCGCCATCGACGGCTTCGCCCTGGGGCTAGCCAAGCGTTCCCTGCAGGCCGCCTAACGGGTGTCTGACCCGGTCCGGCGGGTGACGTAGACGAACTCCCGGCCGGGCCGGTCCTGAGCATCGCGGACCTCCTCGGTGGTCAGGCCGGCCGCGGCCAGCGAACGGGCGAGTTCGGCCCGGTCCCGGAACCGCAAGGTGGAGTCCGAGGTCAGCGTGGTGCCATCGCGATCGAAGACGAACGTCGTCCGGAAACTGACCAGGCCAGGCCCGACCGCCGTCAGGTCGATCCAGGTCACCACGGGACCGACGCCGGGGACCGCGACGCGGCGCCAGGTCTGGTCCTTTGTCCACTCCAGCCAGGCCTTCCTGGCCGGATCCCTGGCCTCGAACACCAGTCGCCCGCCTGGGCGCAGCGTCTGGCGGATCGCCGTCAAGGCCGCCGCCCACTCCTGGTCAGACACGAAGACCTGGGCCACGTTCCCGGTCATGACCGCGAGATCGGCACCTCGAGCGAAGCCTGGGCCGGGTCCGCCGCCGTCACGTCCAGGCCGCGACTGGCCAGCAGGCACGCCAGGGTCCCAGTGCCGCAGCCGACATCCAGCGCGCTGCTGGCGCCGAACTCCTCGGCCATGGCTACGTACGCATCAAGATCCGAGCGGTCAGGATCGAGCGGGTCGTACAGTTCCGCCAGCCGGGGCTCGGCGAACAGGGCATCGGGCACGGTACCCAACCTAGGACAGGCACCCGCCGCCTGACCACCCTCCGCAGCGGGCCGTCCAGGTCAGCTCGCCGTCGCCGTGCTGCAGTCGGGGCGCTTTGACGTCGGCGTGATCGAGGATTTCGTGGATGGCGTCCACCATGGGCATCGCATCATCCTGGCCGGCTTGAGCTTCCCCGGGTTCGACCAGCACCCGGGTCACCCGGTGGGCTAGGCCGCAGGTCACGAGCGC
>JBEKGC010000161.1:0-13428 GCA_050013055.1 Streptosporangiaceae bacterium | reverse complement strand
GACCTGCTGGAGCCCGAGCCGGTGGAGATGGCCGGCCAGAACGACCAGGACACCGCGCGGGCAGTGGGAGACCAGGGTCCCGGGGGCGGTTCCCGGCCAAAGCCCCGCAAGAGCGGCGGCCCCCGGTCACTGCCGCCGAGCTGACCGGTGGCGACCCGGCCCGCGCGTACCGGGCAGTGCCGCGGATGCGTGGGCTGGGGAGTCCTGGTCCAGCCGCCGTGCTGCTCGCCGTGCCATCAGTGGCGGTCGAAGAAGGCTAACCAGCCTGGGACCTGCCGCCGCTGCCAGTTCCTGGCCATGGTCACGCCGGAGGGACTGTGCCGGGGATGCATCCTGGCGATCACCGAGTTTGACGCGGCCTGGTACTTCACCCCCGACGACCGCGGCCGGCCCGTTCAGCTGGAGCTGATCATCCCGGGCCTGCCGCGCCGCCGGGCCATGCCCATCGGGTCGTACCGGCTGCGATCGGACGGCCGGTACCATTCCCCGCCCTGGGCACGCCGGCAGCGGCCGGAGGCCGTGTTCAACGACCAGCGCGTCTGCCCGCCGACGATGCCCGGCCAGCTCATGCTGTGGCGTGCGTCCCGGTCCATCGCCTGGGAGCACGCCACCCGGATCCGTGACAGGCCCTTGGCTGGCTACCCGCAGATGAGGAAGGCGCTGTCCGCCCTCCTGGCTGAGCATGACTACACCAAGAGCTGGGGGCAGCTGGCCGACGGCATGATCCGGCTGGCGCTGGCCGTACGAGACGCCAACGGCAGCCAGCTGATCGAACCGTCCGAACTGGAGGACCTTCCCGGCATGCGGGACACGGTCGCCGAACTGGCCCGCCGCGCCGGGCTGCTGGCCCCGGTCTCGCCCGCAGACCTGGAGTTCCGGCGGCCCCGCTACGGCCCAGACCCCCGCCACCACGACGGCCGGCGCGCGCAGAACTGCGACTACTGCCTGAACTGGGGCACCGGTTCAGTCTGCGCGGACTGCCTTGCGTGGGCCGGACGGACCAGGGGCACATGCTCTGGATGCCGCCGGTCCGGGGCTCCGCTGCGGCGCCGCCGTTGTCGCTCCTGCGAGCTGCGTGCTGGACGGCAAGGTCCGCGGCCTGCGTGGGTTCAGCTGGCAATGCACGGCCCGTGGACGCGGAGGCACCGCGCCCACGCAGCCGGGCAGGTCAGCGATAGCCAGGAGGCCGACAGAGTCTCTGAGCACCTGCTCTGGGCAGGGCAGGTGACGCTCGCTGATGCCAGACGCGACTGGCGCCCTGCGTTCGACACGGCTGTGCTCCCCACTCTCACTCCGGCCGCCACCGCGGTGCTGGGCCGGTTCGAAGGCGAGGCGCGCGGACGGCAATGGACTCAGCACACCCGAATCGCCACGAGGGAGGCGCTGCGCGTGCTGCTGTCATGGCTTGGTACTGCAATGCCGGTACCCGAAGCCGAGGTAAGGGCACTGGCCGAGGCCCGCCGTGGTGTCGTCACCGGGCGGCTGCTGGCGTTCCTGAGCACCCAGGACCTGCTCGCGCCCGACCCGGCGCTGCAGCACGAGGCAATGCAGCGTGCGGTTATGCAGCGTCTCAGCGAGTACCCGGGCTCCATCTCCGCCGAACTGGAACGCTGGACGAACGTCCTGCGCGGCCAGGGACGCCGCGCGCACCGGCCGCTGTCGTGGCGGACCATCTGGAACTACCTTGATTACGCAGCCCCCGTGCTGGACGACTGGCGGCAGCAGATGACGAGCCTGCGCCAGGTCACCCACGGCCACGTCCAGTCCGCCGCCGCGAGCCGCTACGGGGAGGACGCACACCACCTCATGGTCGCGCTCCGCAGCATCTTCCGGGCACTGAAGCAGGAGCGCCTGATCTTCGCCAACCCCTGCGCGGGGATCTCTGTCACCCGGTCCCCGGCGCTCCCAGCCGGCCTTCCGCAGGACCGGGTGGCAGGGCTGCTCGACCGGGCGTCCAGTCCGGTGGCCCGGTTCGCGCTCGCGCTGGTCGCCATCCATGCCCTGCGGCCCGACGAGCTGCGCGCCTTCAAACTCGCCGATCTCGACCTGACCCGTGCCCGGCTCACCGTGCGGAGAGCTGCCCGAACGCATGTCATCTACCTCGACGAAATCACCCTGGGATGCGCCGACGCGTGGCTGCGCGACCGCCACGACCGATGGCCGCTCACGGCCAACCCTCACCTGCTCATCAGCCGGGTGACAGCCACGGACACCATGCCCGTCAGCTACCAGTACATCAGCCGCTGCTTCGTCCCGGCCAGGATCACGGCCAGCCGGCTGCGCGAGGACCGGATCCTCGACGAGGCCCGCCACACCGCCGACCCGGTGCGGCTGATGCGTTTGTTCGGCATCTCAGACGCCACGGCGATGAAGTACGTCTTCACCGCGCATCCGGAACGCCAGTCCGTACTGTCGCGGTAACCCGCCGGGTGCGCCGAGGGAGATCCCGGCACCGACCCAGACGGTGATGCTGAGTGACGCCCGTCAGACGTAGCTGTCAGCCGGGGGCTGGCTCGTCGCCAGACCAAGGCGGTGCCCGGCCAGGGCAGCGGCGCGTGCCTGCTGCTCACCGGCGTGGCCCCAGGCCAGCAACCAGGCCGCCCGCGTCGCCGAGGTCATGAGCCGCCGGTATGTGTACCCGCTGTCCGGGTCGGGCGCGGACGGGCCTACGGCCTCGATCACTCCGAACAAGCGGACCTGAAGGTACGAGCCAGAAGCTCGCGGGTCGCCGGTAACGACCTGGTGGCCGAGGAAGGCCACGCTATCCCGGACGACCCGGACCTGGCTCTCTTCCTCGCATTCCCGCACCAAGGTGGCAATCCAGCCTCCGTCTGCGCTGTTGCACTTCCCCCCGGGGAGCAGGAACTTCTGCTCGTGCATCCGGTCCTGCAGCAGGAAACGCCCTGTCTCGTCAGCGAGCCAGCCGTGCACCTGCCGGACCGGGAGCCCGGCGGGAGTGGGCTCCTCGTGCCAGTCGAACTCCGTCACCTCATCACCGTATCGCCGTGGTCCACAGTGGAGGCGCGAACGTAACCACCTTATGCGTGGACGTCGTGGCGGCGGAATTCTGTGGCCAAGCGTCTCGATCCAGATGATCTGCGCGGGAGGCTCGCATTTAGGTCGTTCCGTTGTTGTGGCCAGCTCACGGTAAAAACATATGCTCTGCGACAGCAGGTCTTTGTTGACTGCCTGAGGATGACCACTTGGCGGGGAGCGGGTTTCGGAGTGAGCGTGTTCGAGGTGGCGATCGGCCCCGACTCAGTTGCCGGGAAGTTCCGCGTTGAGGTGCTGAGATCGCCCGACTGGGGCGTGGCATCGGCGGTCACGGAGCTTGACGTGGACGCACTGCTCGCGCGCAGGGGGGAGATCGAGCGTGCCGTGAGATTGTCAGCGATTCCGGCTAGGAAGGTCTTTCCTGAAGAGGCGATCGTCCGCGAGGTCGGGCGGATCCTGTTCGGTGCGCTGCTCGGTGCCGGCGAGGTCGGCGGGCGCTACCGGGTCGCGACCTCGCTGGCGGCCGAACGAGGAGAGGAACTGCGCGTTGTGCTCCGGATCGCCGACTCCGCTCTGGCTGCCCTGCCGTGGGAGACGATGTGGGACAGTAGCGCTGGCGTGTACGTGTGCCGCCGCGACCAGTTGGTCAGGCACGTCGGGGTCCTCGCTGGCGTGCAGTCGCTGCCTGTCGAGCCACCGCTGCGTATCCTGGGCATCGTGTCGTCGCCGCGCGGGCTCGCGCGGCTCGACGTTGATAAGGAGAAGGAACAGCTCATTGGCGTGCTCAGTCGGCTAACGTCCAGCGGGGCGGCAGAGCTGGCATGGGCGCCCTCGGCCTCCTGGGCGGATCTGCAGGACGAGCTACGCCGCGGTCCGTGGCATGTGGTGCATTTCATCGGGCACGGCGACTTCGACCCCCATCTCGACGAAGGGGTCCTGGCGCTGACCGGCGAGGATGGCAGGGCAGAGCTTGTAGAGGCTAGCCAGATCATCGACCTGCTCCGTACTGCCAGGCCAGCGCCGAGACTGGTCGTGCTCAACTCATGCTCGGGCGCCGCGGCGAGCACGACGGACCTGTTCGCCGGCACCGCAGCCGCGCTGGTACAGGGCGGGTTCAGCGCGGTCACCGCGATGCAGTACGGGATCTCCGACCAGGCCGCGATCGCGTTCGGCCGCGGCTTCTACGGCGCGCTCGCCGCAGGCTACGGCATCGACGAGGCGGTCTCTGACGGCCGACGGGCGATCGTCGGGCTCAGCGGCCAGACGCTCGAATGGGCGACTCCCGTGCTCTACCTGCGCGGCGATGCGAGCAAGCTATTCACGATGGCAGGACAGCGGCAGCCGGCCGAGGCAGCGCCACCGGCTACGTCCCCACAGCCACTTGCGGCGGCGCACCCGTCAGGATCGGCACAGCCGCCTGCCGCGACCACGTCGCGTCGGCGGTTCCCTTGGCTCCGGTCCCCTGCCGCAAGCCCCGTCCAACGCGTACCCTCCCGCCTGGTGCGCACGATCAACACCCTGTCCGACGGAGTGCTAGGCGTGTCATTCAGCCCCCGCGGGACGCTGATCGCCTCAGCGGGGGCCAATCATACGGTCCGCCTGTGGGAATCTGCGAGCGGCGACAAACGCGGTTCGTTCCTGCGCGAGGGTAACCACGTCCGTGACGTGTCGTTCAGCCCGGACGGCCTGCTGATCGCCTCCGCGTGGGGCGACGGCGCGATCCGGCTGTTCGCCACGTCGAACCCGCCCGCAGGGGACGGGATGAGATCACGGGATCCGGAAGGCGATTTCCCTCTCAGCGTGGGCGACGCCGATCTGCTGATGCATGAACTGGCCCGCATCTGTCACACCCCAAAGGAGGCTGAGGCCGTCCTGCGGGCTGTCAGATTCCGAGCGAACTACGAGTACATCCTCCCAGCAAAGTACGAGAACTTCGTTGACTTCCCAGCGAACCGCGAGGCCGTCATTTATAACTGCGCCAGCTGGCGAAACGAGTTCGAATTCTGGAACTGGGTTTTCGAGCGGTTCAGCGAGGGTGCTATCGAGGCGCCTTACCGTCGCGTGATTGCCGCAGCGCTGCGCCTACAGGGCGAGAACGCGGTCCTCGGAGATCTCCAGCGCAGATACGCGGTGGAGTCCGCTGGCCTCGCCATCGATCGGACACGGGTGCTCGCCGGCCATGCGGGCCTGGTGCTGAGGGCGGTATTCAGCGGGGACGGAAGCCTGCTTGCTTCCGCTGGGGAAGACGGGAAAGTCCTGCTCTGGTCAATGGCAGATAAGACCATAGCGGGTTCCATCGCCGATCCAGGGGTGCGGGCGCTGACCTTCAGCCCAGACGGCACTCAGATTGTCACCGCGGGAGATCGTCACGCGTTGCGGCTGTGGTCAGTGTCCAGCCAGACGCTCAGTCGCTCGTACGTCGGCCACACCGGTCCGGTCCACGCCGTGGCGTTCAGCCCGCACGGATACCCGCTCGCCTCAGCCGGGCTTGACGGGACGGTTCGGCTCTGGGACACCGCTGCCGACGGGGAGGTTCTGCGGCTCACCGGTGAGTTTTCCAGCGCGAGGGGCGTGGCGTTCAGCCCCGACGGGCAGTTGCTCGCGGCCGCTACCGACGAAAACGTGACGCTGTGGAGTACCAGCACGGGAGAGCACCTGAATACTTTGACTGGGCACAGCGGCTTGGCGCTTGACGTTGCGTTCAGTCCAGCTGGCAAGCTGCTGGCTTCCGCAGGACAGGACGGGACGATTCGGGTCTGGGAGTAAGCGCAGTCCGTCAGGTCACCAGGGCAGGATGGGCGCCGACAGGGATCAGCAGTCGCGGCCGGTCGTGCCGCGGAGACTCAAGTCGGGCTGTCCGATGCGGTATCGGACGATCTAGTCACCATTGATGCCTGGGAACACGAGCGACTATCGGTGTCAAAATCGGCATTCGCGCGCGGGTTCGTATGCCGACACGTGCAGGATTCTGCGAACCCGCGCGCTTCGCCGGGCGGGACGCCGGAGCCAGAGGACGCGGACCTGGTGGCAACGCTGGTGCGGGAGGCGTTCGAGGAGAACCAGGTCCGGGTCGGGGCGACGGCGTATCTGGGGTACCAGGAGGTGCACCGTCCTGGTCGTGCCCGGTATGCGCAGGTGCGGATGGCGGGGGTGATCGAGGAGTTCGCGGTACGGGCGCCTGATCCTGATGGCGGCCGGATCTACCGGCGGCTGATGACGTCGCTGGCGGCGGCGCCAGTTGTCCTGGGATGGGGTGAGCCCGCGGTCGCGCAGGCGCGGGCGGCGTCTCGGGTCGCCTGGCGGGAGTGGGGGCTGCCGGTTGATGCGCCTGCTCCCTCGGGTTACGCGGACTGAGGGCCGCTGATCGCCCACGGGGCGAGCCGGGTGAGGAAGGCCCGCACGTTGGCGTCGTAGTCGTGGCGGCTGGCGGTGAGGCGGCGTCCTTCGGCAAGCATCCGGGCACGCCCGGCGGGGTCGGCGGTGAGTGCCCGGCCGATGGCGGCGGCGAGCGAGGGGGGATCAGCCGGGCTGGCGGTGTAGCCGGTGAGCGGTTCGGTGACGGTCTCAGCGAGCCCGCCCGCGGTCGTGGCGATGACGGGTGATGCCCCGGCGGCGTATGCCTCCAGGGGGATGCGGCCGAACGGCTCGGCGCGAGACGGGACGACAACGCCAGCCAGCGCAGGGTGGCCGAGCAGGACGCGGATACCGGGGCTGAACGTGGTGTGCAAGGTGACGTCGAGGTGCCCGGCGTCGATCCGGTGGGCGAGGTGCCGCTGGTAGGCGGTGGGCGGCGGCCCGTCGGTGACGGCAGCCAGGATGGTGTGCGGTGCCCTCAGCCCGCTGGCGGTGAGGATGTGCAGGGCGTCGAGGAGGTCATCGAAGCCCTTGTAGGGTTCGGCGCGACCGAAGGACAGCAGGAATCCGTGCTCCGCGGCGGGCGGCAAGAGTCCGGTGTCCGGTGGCGGGACAAGGCCGGGGTCTAGTTCGGCGTGGGTCAGGCCGTTGGTCAGGTCGGTGATCGCTGGCGGCGGGATGCGGTAGGCCGCGGTGAGGTGGTCGCGGATGTGGCGGGATGTTGCGGCGATGTGCCCGCCTGCGGCGGCGGTGGCTTGCAGTCCGGCGCATTCCCAGGCGATCCGCTCGGTGTCGTGCGGTGCCTGGAGGGCGGCGGTGGCGCGGGCGACGGTGACCAGGCTGGGGCCTGCCTGTGGCGGGAGCAGCGGCGCCAGGCCGAAGAAGGGCACGTCGAACGCGGTGATCAGGACGCGGGAGGAGTGCGGGAGCAGGTGGCTGATGGAGGCGGCGGCCGATGCGCTGGCGGCGTGGAAGCTGTCCAGTCCGCCGAAGCGGGTCAGCCCCGCGGTGCCGTTGTCGACGGGGACCACATCGGCGTTGGTGTCCGCGAGGATGGCGAGGGTCTGCTGGTGCCATGGCGGGTCGTACTCGCTGCTGCCGGGGGCGAGCCTGACGGGCAGGACGATCAGGCGTACGGCGGGTGTCAGCAGGCCGGCCAGGATGCGGAGGAAGGCGCGGTTGGACTGCCCGGAGCCGGTTCCGCATCCGTAGAAGCCGTCGTGGACGGCTGCCATCACGACGGCGGGCTGATTGCCGGGCGTGGTCATGGCTGGCCGCTGAGTTCTGTCAGGCGGCGGAGGATCTGGTGCGGGTCGCTGAGGCCGGAGATGTCCGCCCGGCGCGGCTGCCGCAGTGCCTGGGCGAGGCCGGGGTGAACCGGGAGCAGTGCCCGGCTGGGGCAGGTGTAGAAGTGGCGGAGCCGCCGCAGCGGGCCGAGGTGGTTCCACGGGTGGCCGGGGCGGAGCCTGCTGGCACGCCGGTCCAGGCTGGTGGCGGGGTGAAGGTCGAAGATGACGTAGATCCCGGGCAGGAGCAGGCTGCCGTCGCGCAGGCGGCTGGCGGCCCAGCCGGCGCGGTGCCGGAGCAGGGTGCCGCCGTCGGCGGCCGCGGTGGAGTAGGCGTAGGACAGTGAGCTGAGCCAGTCCCGGTCGGCGTGGACTGTGCCGCCGCGGGCGAGGCGTGCGGTGCACTGGGCGCTCTTACGGAGCCAGTTCTGCTGGTGCGCGTCGTCGTCATCGACCGGCGGGTGCATGGTGATGGCGATGGTGGCATCGGCGCTGTCGGTGTACTCGCCGAGCACGAGCAGGCCGCGTGCTGCCAGGGCGCACGCGGCGGTGGTCTTGCCGGCGCCGGGCATCCCTTCCAGGACGATCAGCCCGTCCCGGGGAACAGGCAGGGGCGCCAGGTCAGAACAGGGAGGGCTGGCGGTCATCGTGATCTCGCGGGGGCACGCGGAGGGTGAGAGATAGCCCGCCCGGCCGGGCGGGCATGTCGGCGGGGCGGATGACCCGGCCGGCGGCGCGCCGCATGTCGGCGAGCAGCGGCCCGCTGGCGGTCCAGAGCAGGAGGTGACATCCGGCGGCCAGGAGGATCTGGCCGCCGAGGGCGGCCGGGTCACCGAAACCTGTGACCTCGGTGTAGGCACCCGGCGGGTTCTGGTTCAGGCCGAAGTCGGCCGCCTGGTCGGTGACCGCGCACGGCAGCAGCCGGACCCGGCCGGGCCAGGTGACCTGCCCGGCGATGTGGTCGCGGGCTGCGGTGAGCTGGGCGGCGCGTTCGGCGGGCGGCGGCAGGTGCCACCAGGCGGTGATCTTCGCCCGGGAGCTGATCCGCTCGGCGGCCAGGCCCGCGGCCGATGTCAGCCGTTCGGCTTGCCGGATGGGCGTGTAGGGTCCGGCGGCCAGCGGGGTGAAGGTGATCGCGCCTTGTTCCAGGAGCCGGTCCCGGCCCCGGTCGGCGGCGGTCAGCCCGATCTTGACCAGGCTGGTGCCGAACCAGGCCAGGTACAGCAGGTAGTCCCTGCCGTCGTCGCCGAGCGCGGCGTCGCGGGCGATCTGCCGTCCCCGGTCGGCGGCCGCGCAGGCCGGGCACTGGGCGTCGGTGCCGTCCGCCGCTACCCGGGCCGCGGCGGGGCAGGGACGGCGGGTGGTGCCGGTCCAGGCCCCGGTGCACTGCCGTGGCCCGTGCAGGGTCCAGCTGACCGGCGACCCGGGCGCAGCCGGGCGGCTGACTTCGGGGCCGGGCATGCCGCCGGCCTTATCCGGCAGCGGGCAGGCGGTCAGCACCGGCCGGGCCGATTCCCAGTGCAGCCCGGTAAAAAGCCAGCCGCCGGGCGGTGTGGTCACGCTCATACCTCCGGTACAACTGTGCCAGCTCCCGGTACCCGGCGAACTGCGCGATGTCAGCGAGCGCCTCGCCTGGATTGTCGGGCATGTGCAAGTGGTTCCGCAGCTCGTCCCCGCCAATGCGTCCGCGTATCCGCGCCTTGACAGCACTTGGGTCGGTGCCGGCCCGGCGGGCGAGCAGGATCAGCACCTGGGCCGGTCCGCTGGTCAGGTAGACATCACGGTCCCGCACGTAGCCGGCGCCGTACGCCTCCGGGTACAACCGCCGGGTCCCGGCCGAGGTCAAGGTGAGCTGGCGTGACCCGAGGATGCCGTACGCCGGGGCCAGCAGGTCCATGATCGCCGCTGCGGGGGCGCCCGGCTTGATCAGCGCCAGCGACAGCGAGACCGGCGGCCACGCGACCCGCGGCCCCGGTGCGCGCATCTGCCCGGCCCACCGCAGCAGGCACCCGCACGCCCGCACCCCCATACCTGGATGGCCGGGCGGCCTGGCGGCAGCGAGCTGGAGTGCGCGGCCGGCACAGGACGGGCAGGACCGGTCGCAGGCCACGAGGCCGAGGGCGAGCCCAGGCAGCAGGAGGGCAGCGCGATAGCAGGCCCACCAGGCATCCCACGGGCTGGGCACGCTCACCGCGGGCTCGGTCCCGGCCGCGCCGAGCCGGATGTCCATGAGGAAACCCAGCAGGGCCTTCGCGGCGTACTTCGCCGGCCAGCGCCCGGGATCCGCGCCGGTCACCGTCCGGCTCCTGGCTGGGCGCTGACCGTGACGCAGGTGTCCGCTGCCTCGGCCAGGACGAGCTCGGCCAGCCGCACGCCCGGAGCATCCAGGCGGCCCATGAGCTGGCCGAGCAGCCAGGCCGCGATCACCTCCGTGGTGGTGTTGGCCACCGGCAGCAGCACCACGTCCCCGGCGGGAAGACTGTAGTGCTTGGTGCCGCACGCGATGATGACCTGGCCGTCCTGATGCGTGCACATGCCGCCGGGCGGCCGGGCGGGCATCAGGGTCCGGCGCCGCAGCGGCGCGATCACCGCCGCCAGCGCCGTCTTGACCACGCTGAAGTCGCAGACCATCCCGGCCGCATCCGTTTCGCCGTGCACACGGAGCGTCACGGTGAACGAGTGGCCGTGCAGCGGCTCGAACTGCCCGTCGTGCAGCCCGGCATGCGCGGCGCAGAACGAGAACATCCCGTCCCCGCCGACCGTGATCACCGTCAGTCCCATGACCCCTCCTGTCCTCCGGTCAGGTGCTGATGCCGGCGAGCGCGAAGAACTCCTCCCGCGCCCGGTGATCAGACAGCAGCACGCCATGCAGCGCCGAGGTGACCGTGGTCGACCCGGCGGCGCGGGCGCCCCGCAAGGTCATGCACAGATGCTCGGCGACCAGCACCACGCCGGTCCCCTGCGGGCGGAGCTGCTCGTGCAGCCAGTCGGCGATCTGCTGGGTCAACCGCTCCTGCACCTGCGGGCGATGCGCGAACATCTCCACCACCCGGGCCAGCTTGGACAGCCCGAGAATCCGCTCACCGGGCAGGTACGCCAGGTACGCGCGGCCGGTAAACGGCAAGAAATGATGCTCGCACAGCGACCGGAACGAGATACCCCGCTCGATCACGAGCTGCTGATACCCCTCCTCGTTCGGAAAGGTCGTCAGGTCAAAGGCCCGCGGGGTCAGCAGCTCCTCCAGCGCCCGCGCCATCCGGGCCGGAGTCTGCGCCAGCGCTCCGCTGCCGGTATCGACCCCCAGCGCCGCCAGCAGCGCCGCCGCGGCCAGTTCAGCCGCTCCGAGATCCGGCAGGCCGCGGCCCGCGGCAGCCGGAGATACCTGCTTACACGGCGCGCTCACGACCGATCGCCTCCTCCGGGAAGTCTGCCGGTGTCCGCTCGATGACCAGGCCGGCGCTGTCAGCGAACCGCAGCGCGCCCGGCTTGCGGACCCGCACCCGCGCGTACGGCGCCCCGCAGCCGGCCACCACAGTGCGGGCGATCCGGGCGGCCAGCGCCTCGACGGTGAAGCACACCGACGCTTCCACCTCCGCGATGACCGCCTTGGCGGCGGCCCGGTAGTCCCACGCGTCGGCGAGGTCGTCGCTGTCCCCGGCCGGGCGGGCATCGGTGCCGATCGCCAGGTCGATGACCACGTCGGAACGGCCGCGGCGTTCCTCATCCCGGCAGCCGATCACGCACCGCAGCCGCAGCCCGTCAATCTCGATCACGTCCAACTCTCACCTCCGGGGTATGGGCACCGAAGCCCCGCAGGCATACCCTCCAGGTAACCGGTCATACACCCACAGTTGCCCAGCGCTCCGGCCGGCGCCAGAGGACGGGTGTTGCCGGCGTGTTGCCGCAACACCACGACAAGGGAGGCCGCATGGAACCCGGCCCGCCTGACACCGCCGCCGAGGTCTTCGGCCTGACCCTGCGGCAGCTCCGCGCCCAGGCCGGACTGTCCCTGCGCGAACTCGGCAAGCGCGCCCTGTATGACTACACGCGGCTGTCCCGCGCCGAACGCGGCAACATCCTCATCCCCGAGGCGCAGGTCCGGGTCCTGGACGACGTGCTCCACGCCGGCGGGCTGCTGGTCGCGCTGCGGCGCGGTGCCACGTCAGTCCCTGGGGTGGTAGCCGGTCACTGTAGCGTGACAGGAAGCGGTCCTGTCATCCTGGAGATCCGGCTGCCCGGCGGAGGGAGCATCACCATGAACCTGTCCCGGCGCCAGTTCGCCCAGCTCCTCGCCACCGGAGCGCTCAGCTCCGCCCTGCCGGGAAGCCGCAACGCCGAGGAAGCAGCCCGGGCCGCCCGGGCCCTTGAGGAACCTGCCCGGCTGGACGGCGAGGTCCTCGGCTACTTCCGCCGGGCGCTGGATGAGTACTACCGGGCCGACAAGATGCTCGGCCCCCGGCGGCTGACCGGCCCGGTCCTGGCACAGATCGACGTGCTCGACGACCTGCGCCGCGGCGCCCGCCCGCCGCACGCCGACCCGCTGCTGCGCATCCTGGCCCAGTACGGGGAAATGGCCGGCTGGCTGCTGCAAGACAGCGGCGACCTCGACGCCGCCGCGAGCTGGTCCCGCCGCGCCGGGGAATGGGCGCAATGCGCCGGCGACGTGAACATGGCCGCCTACATGCTCATCCGCCAGGCCAACATCGCCGCCCTCGCCGGCGACCACGCCGGCGTCGTCCAGCTCGCCGCCGCAGCCCGCCGCACCCCCGGCCCCATCGAGCCGAAACTCACCGCCCTCGCCCTCCAGCAGCAAGCCCGCGGCCACGCCCGCCTCGGCGAGCACCGCGACTGCTTCACCCTCCTGGACCAGGCCGCTGAAACTCTCCGCGAGCACCCCGACGTCACCGATCAGGATGCACCTGTCTACCTGCACCACTACGACCTGCGTACTCTCACCGAGCAGTCCGCAGCCTGCTACGTGGCCGCTGGGCGCGCCGATGTCGCCGTCACCATCCTGGAAGACACAATCGCCGCCACCAGCATCACCCTGGCCCGCGATCGCGGTCACCTCACGTCCAAGCTCGCCGTCGCCATCACCCGTACGACCCAGTCCGATCCGGCACGAGCAGCCAGCCTCGGCCTGCAAGCCCTCAGCATCGCCCGCGACACAGGCTCGGCCCGCATCATGCGCGAACTCCGCACCCTCGACACCCAGCTCACCGAGCACTGGCCCTGCCACCCGGCAAGCCGCACCTTCCGCGACGCACTCGCCGCATAACCTCTTGCTGGCCAGCAAGGTTCCACTCACAGCGCATTGGGTGTCGCGCTCTCCAAGACCATCTACCTGGCCCGGGGCGCCTACACGGGTATCCCGCCCGCCTGACCTCCATGGCTGCATTCCGAGACCGGGTCGATGCGGCCGACCTGGACATGCTCTGGGATGACACCTGCACCAGCCCCGCCGGGACAAACTGTCAGATCACTCCACGCTTACGATCCATTTCAGCCTGACCCGCCCGAAGCGCTGCCCGTATCCGACCCGGCCGCCGCTGCCGAACGGGCCCCACTCTTCTAACGACCGCAGCGGCAGATACCCGGCTCGTCCACGGATGACCCTGGAACAAAGTCCGGTCGGTCGGCGCGTTGCGTTGCCTGACCGCCTCCGGAGCTGGAAAGGTAGCGAACCGGTGAGCATGGAGGCAACGGGTGCGCGAGATCGAGCTCAAATACCGGGTCGACGACCTGGAAGCGCTGCTGGTCGCGCTGAAGTCCCAGGGCATCGAGTTGAGCGAGC
>JBEKGC010000160.1:0-20375 GCA_050013055.1 Streptosporangiaceae bacterium | reverse complement strand
GCGATGGGCGGGATGCTGTCGATGCTGGCCTACGCGCTACTCCCAGCGGACTCTGGGGCCGGACTGGGGCAAGCGCAAGCTCGGCCGGCCTACTCCGATCCGGACATCCTGGACACCCTCACCGGCCTGCTGCTCTATGGCCTAGCCGGTCCAGCGGCCGGAGCGCCCTCGCGACCCGGCCAGGGAGCGGCACCTGGCCGGCAGCCTATGACGCGCGAGGAAGCTCTGGCGATGCGCGGGGCGCACGCTATAGGAGAGCTTCCGGCCGATCCCCGCCCGGCTGACGCCGAGTGATCTTCGCCGATGCCTAGCTGGCGATCCGGTTAACGCCGTGACAGCTAGCGGCTGCCGCGTTCCCGCAGGGCCCGCACGTCCTCGGCGATCCGGAACACCACCACGAAGGACTCAAGCACCAGACGCCAGAACGCCATGACGATGATAATGAACAGCGGATCGCCGATGATCAGCGTCAGCAGGCCGAGGACCGCGTTCACCCTGAACATGGTGATTGTGAAAAGCAGCGCGCTCAGCACGGCCAGGACCAGGATCAGGGCGTAGAGCACCTTGATGATCCGGGTGGTCACGAACGATGTGAAGCTGAAGTCGAACAGGGCACCGAAGAAGCCCTTCGCATCGGCCCCCTGCTGCGGTAGTCCCTGCTGCGGAGACACGCCCTGCTGAAATGCCCCTGGCTGCGCCGCTTCGTACTGCGGCCCCCCCTGCTGCCCCGCCCCCTGCTGCCCCGCCTCGTACGGCGCTGATCCCTGCCGCCCGGCCCGGTACTGCGGTCGGAGCTGCTGCGTGGCTTCGTTGGCCGGTGCCCCCTGGGCCGGCGCGGCCTGCGGTGCCGCGGACTGCCAGAGCGGGGCGGGCGGCATGGTTGGTCCCGGACCGGGCCGTAGTACTGCTCGCCGGGAACGTAACCGCTGCGGCCCCAGTCATCAGGGCGGTCCTTGTTTGGCGGCTGTTCGGTCATTTTTCCCCCAAGGGAGCACGTCACAGGGCAGTGGCCGGTGCGGTCGCTCCTCGCGAACCTCAGGCCGGCCCGGCCGCGAGATATCCAGCTTTGGTCTACGGAATAGTAATAGCCCGGCCGACCGAACTGACCCTGCCACAGCAGCGCCCCTTGCGCTGCGGTGTCGTACTCGTGGCGGAGGATGGAACCGTGCCGCTCCAGAACCGGGTGTTGCCGACGGGTGAGATCGTCGCGGACCCCGCCCGTGGCCTGATGATGGGCAACCGTGGCTGCCTGCACGGGCAGGGCCGTGAGCTTGGGGTTAGCCGCTGGCGGTCGAAGGCGTGGATCTGCTGCGTGCTGGACTGGAAAGGGGTCAGGCGCGATCCGATGCCGCCGGGCCGGTGGACGGCGTTGTTTTTTCTTGACGAGGCGACCGCCCTGGCCGCCGGGCACCGGCCGTGCGGGTACTGCCGCCACCGCGACTTCGCCGGGTTCGCCGCGGCCTGGCAGGCGGCGCAGTCGCTGGCCCGCAGGCCGTGGGCCCGCGAGATGGACGCGGTGCTACATCGTGAGCGGGTGGGCCGGTCGCGGCGTCAGGTCACCCGCACCATGGACGTCGGGTGGCTGCCCGACGGTGTCATGATCCGGGCGGCGGCCGGTATCGGCCTGCTCGCCGGGGGTCAGCTGTGGCCGTGGTCGCCCACCGGTTACGGCGCCGCCGGGACCAGTCTGTCCGGCCCCGTCGAGGTGCTGACACCGCCGGCGATCATCGCCGCGATCGCGGCCGGATACCAGCCGGCAGTACACCCGACCGCACCCCGGCTGGCCCGGGGCAAGACCGTGGTAATAGGCGAAGTTAACGATCCGCACATGACGTCCCGGCGGGGTATTTATTAAAACTACATGGATCGTATTTATTTGGCGCGACGTACCATGCGGGTAATTGGTGCGTGATCTGGAGGCAGCCATGCGCCGTGTCCCGGTCCTGATGTGCGTCACGGCCGTCTTGGTGCTGGCGGCGGCGGGTCCTGCCGCGGCCGCGGGCGGCTGGACCGTGCAATATCCGCAGAATCCGGCCGGCTCGATCGACTCATCGCTTGATGGCGTGTCCTGCGCCGTATCGCCCACCTGTATCGCGGTCGGCGGCTATTACGTCCCGGCCAGCAATACCGACCTGTCCCTGGCCGAGGAATGGAACGGAAGCAGCTGGGTGATTCAGCCGACTCCGAACCCGTCCGGCTCGGTGAGCGCCGGCTTCGTCGCCGTCTCCTGTCCGGTCACGACGCATTGCGCGGCGGTCGGCGGCTATTCCACCGTGACCACCGGCGCCGATAGCCCGCTGGCGGAACGGTGGAACGGCACCGCCTGGGCCATCCAGTCGACTCCCGCCCTGGCGGACGGCGGCGATTTCAGCGGCGTGTCGTGCCCGTCGACCTCTGCGTGCATCGCCGTCGGCACCGCCTACACCAGCAACAACACCGACAACCTGGCCGAAGAGTGGAACGGCGCCAAGTGGGCGAGGCAGACCGTGCCGACCCCGGCCGGCGGGGCCGGGCTCAGCGCGGTGTCCTGCCCGTCGGTTAGCTACTGCGTCGCGGTCGGCGGTACCAACCGGGATAAGCCGTACGCGGTGATCTGGAACGGCACCACCTGGTCGGCCGTGCCCGTCCCGCCGCCAGCCGGCGAGCCGCTCTCGGGGCTGGCCGCGGTCTCCTGCTCCTCAGCCAGCGCCTGCACGGCCACGGGCTCGGCCATCGGCAGCGGTAACGGCACCCAGGTCCTGGTCGAGCGCTGGAACGGCACCACGTGGGCGATTCAGCAGGCACCCGACCAGGGGGCCAATTCCCAGCTGGTGGCGGTGTCCTGCCCGTCGGCCACCTCCTGCACGGCGATCGGCGACTCCGGCGGGGTGAGCGGCGTGACCCTGGCCGAGGGGTGGAACGGCAGCGCCTGGACCATCGAGTCCACCCCGAATCCGGACGGCTACAGCTTCCCGCTGGCGATCTCCTGCACCGCCGCGACGGCCCGCAGCCGCAACCCCCGCGGCGTCGGCCGGAATCCAGCGGTCTCCAGGGCCTGGGTCAGCGGGGAATCACCGCCGGCCCGCTCACCGTCGGCCCGCTCCACGGTCAGCCGCCCGAGCGCGCCCGCCCGGACCGCGGCGGCCAGCGCGGCCGTGGCCGGAGCCAGCACCGCACCGTCCTCGGTCCAGGAAAGCAAGGTCCGCCCGCCGCGCTCGACGTACAAGACGAGCGATCCGTCGACCAGTACGGTGAGCGCACCCGCCTTGCGGCCAGGCCGGTGGGAAGCCGGCGTCTCGCCCGGGCGGTCGGGCCAGGGCAGCGCCGCCCCGTACGGCTGAGCCGGGTCGGCCGCCGCGAGCACAAGTGCCTGCCCGGAAGGACGATCCCCATGGGGGTCGGCCAGCGCGCGCATCCGGTCCACCGCCCCGGTCAGTGCGAACTGCGCTCCGCCGAGCCCCTCGACGAAGTAGCCGCGGCGGCACTGGCCGGCTTCCTCCATCGCGCGTAGCACCGGGTAGACCGCGGCGAAGCCCCCGGTGATCCGCTCGGCGGCCACCGCACCCCTGGTCAGCACGCCGTGCCGCTCGAGCAGCGTCAGCGCGAGCGCGTGCGCCCGCGTGGTCGGGTCGATGTCGCCCTGGTCGGTGGCCGCGAGCGGGCCCCGGCCTGGAAGCAGGGACCACCGGCCGCTGACGGTGGGCGGACCGGTGCGGGTCGGCATCGACGGCCGGCCGAAGCTGTACCTGCGGCCCGGTCCGCCCGGCCGCGGCCGCGGCACGGGCCGGGCGGGCGCGGCGGCCCGGCGGGGCTGGCCGCCGAGGACCAGCCGGAGCGGGGTGAGCGTGTCGTTGGTGAGCAGCCCGGCCCACACCAGGTCCCAGATCGCCGCCGCGACCTCGTTGTCGTCGGGCAGCGCCGGGCTGGCCCCGGCGGCCCCGGCGGCCCCGCCCGCCCGCTCCCCGGTCGGCTGCTCGCGGGCCAGCCAGGCCGCGACCCGGTCACTGAGCATGCGGAAGAACAGCGCTCCGCCACCGCCGAGCACCGCCAGGACCGCGGCGTGCACCGGGGCCATGGTGACCTCGCCGGGCTCGGGCAGCAGCAGCGGTGCGCTGTCGGCGGGCGCGAGCACCAGCCAGCCGTCGCCGCCGGGAAGTGCGCCCGCGCCGGACCAGACAATTTCCCCGGCCGAGGTCAGCTCGTCGAGCAGGGCGGGGGAGTAGCCGGGTACCCGCCCGGGCAGGATCAGCGTCTCCAGCGCGGACGCGGGCACAGGCACCCCGGCCAGCCGCTCAAGCACCTCGAGCACCGAGCCCGCGTCGGCCCGCCGCCGCGACCTGCCCGAGCCCGGCGTCCCGGCCGAGCCCGGCGGCCCGCCGGAGCCGTGCGGGCCGATCCCGTGCCAGGCGGGCAGGAACCGGGCCAGCACCTCGGGCGGCACCGGCTCCGCTTCCTTGCGCAGCCGGGCCAGGCACCGGCGGCGCAGCAGCCGCAGCACCTCGGCGTCGCACCATTCGGTGCCCTTCGCCGCGGCCAGCTGGCCCTCGACGGCCTGCCCGGCGGGCAGGAACTCACCTTCGACCACCCGGCCGCTGGCCGTGAGCCGCCGCAGCGTCAGGGTGACCACGGCCACGCCAAGCCCGTACCGGCCTGCCACCGCGTCGGCCGTGAACGGGCCGTGCGTCCGCGCGTACCTGGCCACCAGGTCGCCCAGCGGGTCGGCGACCGGTTCGGTGAAAGCCTCGGGGATCCCGACCGGCAGCGGCACGCCGAGCGCGTCCCTGAGCCGGCCCGCGTCCTCGATGGCGGCCCACATCGGCCGGCCGGCCACCCGCACCTGGATGCCGCGTCGGGCCGCGGCCAGTTCGGCCAGCCAGCCGGCCGCGGCGGCGCCGTCGGCGCACCTGTCCGTTACTTCCCGCGCCGTCAGCGGCCCGGTGGTGCGGAGCAGGTCGGCGACCCCCTCGACGTCACGGCAGTGCCGGGACGCCGACAGGTGCTGCAGGTCATGCTCGACCTCGGCGATGACGGCCGGGTCGAGCAGCTCGCGCAGCCCGTCCTGACCGAGCAGCTCGGCCAGCAGGGCGGGGTCGAGCGACAGCGCCTGCGCGCGGCGTTCGGCCAGCGGCGCGTCGCCCTCGTACATGAACGCCCCGACATACCGGAACAGCAAAGATTTGCCGAACGGGCTCGGGGTAGCCGTCTCGACCTCGACGATCCTGATCCGCCGGGCGGCGATGTCCCGCAGCAGCCCGGTCAGCGCGGGCACGTCGAAGACGTCACGCAGGCACTCCCGGACCGTCTCGAGCACGATCGGGAACGCCGGGTACCGGCTCGCCACCTCAAGCAGCTGCGCGGAACGCTGCCGCTGCTGCCACAGCGGCGTGCGGCGGCCCGGCTGGCGGCGCGGCAGCAGCAGCGCCCGGCTAGCGCACTCCCGGAACCTCGACGCGAACAGCGCGCTCGCGCCGACCTCGGCGGTGATGAGATCGGAGATCTCATCGGGGTCGAGCAGCGCGATCCCGCTCGGCGGCGGCTCGTCGGAGTCCGGTACCCGGATGATGATGCCGTCGTCGGTGTGCAGGGCCTGCACGTCCATCCCGCCGTACCGCTCGCGCAGCCGGGCCGCGATGGCCAGCGCCCACGGCGCGTGCACCCGGTCCCCGTACGGGCTGTGCAGCACGACCCGCCAGTCGCCGAGCTCGTCGCGGAACCGCTCGAGCACCAGGGTCCGGTCATCGGGCACGTATCCGGTGGCCGCGCGCTGATCGGCCAGGTACCTGATCAGGTTCCTGGCCGCCAGCTCATCCAGGCCGGCCTGCTGTAGCTTCCTGGTCGCGTCCGGTTCGCTGGCCGCGGCCAGCTCGCGGCAAGCGGCTCCGATCGCGCGGCCAAGCTCGGCCGGCCGGCCGGGGGTATCGCCGTGCCAGAACGGCAGCTTGCCGGCCTGGCCGGGCGCGGGCGTGACCAGGACGCGGTCCGGCGTGATGTCCTCGATCCGCCACGAGCTGGCGCCAAGCACGAACACGTCGCCGACCCGCGACTCATACACCATCTCCTCGTCGAGTTCCCCGACCCGCCGCGGCTGCCGGCCAGAGCTAGCAGAGCCGCCGCTGTCGGTGGCCAGGAAAACGCCGAACAGCCCGCGGTCCGGGATCGTGCCGCCGTTGGTCACGGCGAGCCGCTGCGCGCCGGGCCGGGCCCTGATGGTCCCCGCCACCCGATCCCAGACGATGCGCGGCCGCAGGCCGGCGAACTCCTCACTGGGATAGCGCCCGGCCAGCATGTCGAGCACCGCTTCGAGGATTCCCCGGGTCAGCCCGCCGAACGGAGCGGCCTTGCGGACCGTGGTCTCGAGTTCGTCCACCACCCAGTCGTCGACGGCCGTCATCGCGACGATCTGCTGAGCCAGCACGTCGAGCGGGTTAAGCGGGATCTTCAGCTCTTCGATCTGGCCGGCCCGCATGCGCTCGGCCACGACGGCGGACTGGACCAGGTCACCCTGGTACTTGGGGAAGATGATGCCGCGTGAGATGTCGCCGACGTTGTGCCCGGCCCGGCCGACCCGCTGCAGGCCGCTGGCCACCGAGGGGGGCGCCTCGACCTGGATAACCAGGTCCACCGCGCCCATGTCGATGCCGAGCTCCAGGCTGGACGTCGCGACCACGGCCGGCAGCCGGCCTGCCTTGAGCGCTTCTTCGATCTCGGCCCGTTCCAGCCGTGAGACCGAGCCGTGGTGGGCCCGCGCGACTTCGGCCGGCGCGCCCGCTGCCACGCCCGCCTGCGCCATCAGCTCGGCCGGGGCCCGCCCGCCGCCGGCAGCCCCGCCGTCGGCAGCCCGGCCGCCCGCAGCGCCGGCACCGGCCGCGCGGGCCTCCTCGGCCGCCTCGGCCCGTTCCGCCGCCAGCTCGTTGAGCCGGCCGCACAGGCGCTCGGCGAGCCGCCGCGAGTTCGCGAACACGATCGTCGCCGTCCTGGTCGGTACCGCGGCCAGGCATGGTATCCAGCTCCGTCATGTCCTCGACCGGGACCACCACCCGCAGCTCGATGCGCTTGGGGCTGGGCGGCTGCACGATGGTGACCGGGTGGCTGCCGCCCAGGAAGGTGGCGACCTCCTGGGCCGGCCGTACCGTAGCGGACAGGCCCACCCGCTGCGCCGCGCGGATCCCGTCCGCCTCGTGCGCGCTCCCCGGCTGGCTTCGCAGCGCGTCAAGGCGCTCAAGCGACAGGGCCAGGTGCGCGCCGCGCTTGTTGCCCGCGACGGCGTGCACCTCGTCGAGGATGACCGTTTCCACGCCGCGCAGGGTTTCCCTCGCTTGCGAGGTGAGCAGCAAGAACAACGACTCCGGCGTGGTGATGAGGATGTCAGGCGGCTTGCTGGCCAGCTTCCTGCGCTCCTCCGCGGCGGTGTCGCCGGTGCGGACGGCCACCGTGATGTCTGGTTCGGTCAGGCCAAGCCGGTGCGCGGCCTGCCTGATCCCGGTCAGCGGCGCCCGCAGGTTCCGCTCGATGTCCACCGCCAGCGCTTTCAGCGGGGAGACGTAGAGCACCCTGGTCCGCCGCTTGGGGTCGGCGGGCGGCGGCAGCGCCGCCAGCTTGTCGATGGCCCACAGGAACGCAGCCAGTGTCTTGCCCGATCCGGTCGGCGCGACGACCAGCGTGTCTTCGCCCTTGCCGATCGCTCGCCACGCACCCGCCTGAGCGGTCGTGGGCTCGGCGAACGCGCCCTCGAACCAGGCCCGGGTCGCGGGTGAGAACTCGTCAAGGGCTTCGCTGCCCGTCATGTCGCCCCGCCCGTCAGGTCGCGTCGATCGTGTGGTGTGCGGGCCGGCTCGTCAGGCAGGCTGCCGTCCGGAACGACCCACCGGGTGGGCTGGCCGGTGATCGCCGCGACGCGCTCGTAGTCCGGGTCGTAGTGCAGCACGCAGACACGGTGCCGTTCGGCGACGGCCGCGATGATCAGGTCAGCCAGCGACACCGCGCTGGGCTGGCCGCGCGCGGTGAGCTCGGCCTGGACGCTGAGCGCACGCCGCAGGTCGCCGTCCTCGGTCGGCAGCCATTCGTAAGCTCGCCGCCGGTCCGCCGCGACCTGGTCGCAGTCCGGCTGGCCGCGGGCGCTGAACAACACGACCAGCTCGGTGATCCCGCAGGTCGCGATCAGCCCGTGCTCGACGAGCGGGGCCAGCACCGTTCGCACCGGCGGATGGTGCCACCGGGCCAGGGCGCTCTTGTCCGCCAGATAACGTGCTATCGCCACGCCTGTTCCATCACCGTCGGGTTGCCCAGACCAGCGTAGACGCCAAGGTCCAGCCGCTCCACCTCGCGCTTGCGGGCCACCGAAGCGACCGCCTCGGCCAGCGCCCGGTTCACCGTCTCCCGCTTGGTCCTGGCCCCCAGGGCGGCCTGCGCCTGGTCGAGCAGCTCATCATCCACGTCGATGAGCGTCTTGGACATCCGTGGCCTCCTGTCGTATATACATATCCTAATTCAACGGATATACCCGACGATCAGGCGGATCGCGGACCGCAGGTCAGGCCGATACTGGCGAGAATCCGTTCCCATGGATCTATAGTGCCTTGCCCCTCTGACATTTCGGCCTCCCAGGCGGCCTTCCCTGCGGTGCAGTAGTCTCGGCTGCACTCGGGACGGGAACGCGAAACGTTGGCGGGTGACGGATGAAGTGGTCCCGGCGGGCGGCGATCCTCGTCGCGGCCCTGCTGGCGGGAAGCGGGCTGGCGGGAAGCGGGCTGGCCGGGTGCGGCCGGGCCGCCGCCCCCGCACCGCGATCGCAGACCAGGCCCAGTCAAGCCATCCCGTCCCCGACCCGGCCGCCCTCAGATCCGACGTCTCGGGTGGCCGCGGCCCCCCATCCCGCCGGGCCGCCGACCGCCCTGCCGGTAGCGCCAGGTGCGGGCGCCGAGCCGCAGACCCGCAACGTGCCAAGCACGGACTCAGTGGCCTTCCGTCACGCGATGACCGATCTGTGGCTGGCCGTGACCACGGGGAATTCCCGCCTCGGGCTGCCCGCCTTCTTCCCGCTCCCGGCCTACAAGCAGGTGAAGGCGATTTATGATCCTGCCGAGGACTGGCACGAACGGCTCTGGTACGACTTCACCCTCGATGTCGGCGCGGCGCACGGCCTGGTGGGCCGGGGCGCGCGGCTGGTCCGGGTGGTCGTGCCTGTCTACGACGAGGTCTGGGTCTACCCGGGTGAGTGCGATAACGTACTGGGCTACTGGCACGTCCCCGGCGCCCGGGTCGTCTACGAGCAGCACGGTCAGGAGCGTTCGTTCGGCATCGCCTCGCTGATCTCCTGGCGCGGCGTGTGGTACGTGGTGCACTTCGGCGCCGTGCTGCGGGACGTGGTCACTGGCATCGTCGATCAGCCCGCGGCCGGCCCGGGCATCCCGGGGCCGCCCGGCGGCTGCTGACCGTTTCGCGCAGTATCGCGCAGTCCGCGTGCGAGTAAGCTGCGCGTGATCGTGCCATCGCTGCATCGCCGGGGAGGCGGGCCGTGTGACCAGGTACCAGCGCTGGAATGCGCTGCTTGACCTGCTGCCCGCCGACGGGCAGCTCACCGTGACCCAGGCCGCCAGGCAGCTCGGCGTGTCGCAGGCCACCATCCGTCGTGATCTGGACCAGCTGGCCCGGCAGCAGCTGGTGACCAGGACCCGTGGCGGCGCGGTGGCCGGCCACGTCTCTTATGATCTGCCGCTGCGGTACAAGACCACGCGGCACGCCCAGGAGAAACAGCGCATCGGGCGGGCGGCGGCCGCCCTGGTGGCGCCGGGCGCGGCGGTCGCGCTGACCGGCGGCACCACCACCAGCGAGGTCGCGCGCGCCCTCGCCACCCGTCCTGACCTGCAAGAGGGCGCCGGCGTGCCCGCTGTCACCGTGGTGACGAACGCGATGAACATCGCCAACGAGCTCGCGGTCCGTCCACACATCAAGATCGTGGTGACGGGCGGGGTCACCCGGGGTCAGTCCTATGAGCTGATCGGGCCGTTCGCCACCTTGGTGCTCGCCGAGCTGACCCTGGACTGGGCCATCCTCGGCGTCGACGCGCTCGACCCGCGAGCGGGGGCGACCGCCCACCACGAGGGCGAGGCCAGCATCAGCCACCTCATGGCCGACCGGGCCAAGCAGGTCATGGTGGTCGCGGACAGCTCCAAGCTGGGCCAGCGCGTGTTCGCGCGGGTATGCGCCGTGGACGAGATCGATGTCATCGTCACCGACCGGGCCGCCAGCCCGGCCGCGCTCGCCGCCTTCGCCGAACGCGGCATCCGCATCATCACCGCCTGACGCAGCCACCAAGGATCAGCCCATCTGATCTATAATGCTTGTAACAAGTGTTTTTAGATCACGATCACGCAAGACCAATGATCGTTTGGGAGTCGTCATGAGCTACTTGTCTGACGAGATCGCCAGCCAGCCCGGGTGCTGGTCCCGGGCCATCGAGATGGCCGCCCCGGCCGCCCTCGCGCTGCCCCAGCCGGGCGAACGGGTCGCCGCGATCGGCTGCGGCTCATCGCTCAACGTCGCCCGCTGCTACGCCGCCCTGCGCGAGGCCGCGGGCCAGGGTGAAACCGACGCCTTCCCGGCCTCGGAGGTGCCGCGGACCCGGCGGTACGACCGGCTGGTGTACATCTCCCGCACGGGCACCACGACCGAAGTGCTGCACGCCCTGCGGCGGGCTCCCGGTGCGGCCCGCACGGTGGCCGTGACCGCCGATCCGCACGCGCCGCTCGCCCGTGCCGCCGACCGCGTGGTGCTGCTCGACTTCGCCGACGAGCGTTCTGTGGTCTCGAGCCGGTTCGTCACAAGCTCGATCGTGCTGCTCCGCGCCCACCTCGGCGAGGACGTCCGCGACCTGCCTGGCCAGGCCGCCCGCGAGCTGGCCCGGCCGCTTCCGCCCGGGCTGGCCGGCCGGGACGAGTTCACCTTCCTGGCCCACGGCTGGGCGGTCGCGCTGGCCGACGAGGCGGCGCTGAAACTACGCGAGGCCTCGCGCACCTGGGCCGAGTCCTACCCGGCGATGGAGTACCGGCACGGCCCGATCAGCGTCAGCGACGAGAACACCGTGGTCTGGGCGCTGGGTCAGGTGCCCGCCGACCTGCTGGCGGACGCCGGGCGCACCGGTGCCACCGTGATCAGCTCGGACGGCGACCCGCTCGCCGGGCTGATCGGAGCGCAGCGGCTCAGCGTGCTGCTCGCCGAGCACAAGGTCATTGACCCGGACCAGCCGCGAGCGCTGACGCGTTCTGTCATCCTGGCCTGATGCCAGCGGTCCCGGCCCGGCCGCCGCGCTCCCGCCGCCTGCTGGCCGGCGGCCGCGTGGTCACGCCGCGCGGGGTGCTAAGCCCCGGCTGGATCCGGCTGGCCGGGGACCTGATCGACGCCGTCGGATCGGGCCAGCCGCCAGCCTCCCGCGGGCTTGACGTCACGGACCTGCGCGGGGCCTGGGTGCTTCCCGGGTTTGTCGACATCCACGTGCACGGTGGCGGCGGCACCTCGTTCACCGAGGGATCAAGCGACGATGCCAGGCGCGCCGCGGAGTTCCACCGCCGCCACGGCACCACCACCATGGTGGCCAGCCTGGTGACCGCGCCGCTGGCCGAGCTCCAGGCCAGGGCGGCCATGCTGGCCGCTCTGGCGGGGCAGGGTGTGCTGGCCGGGATCCACCTGGAGGGGCCGTTCCTCTCCGCCGCCAGGTGCGGTGCTCAGGATCCGCGGCACCTGCTCGCTCCCGACGTCACCGCCTTCGAGCGCCTCCGGGCGGCGGCCGCGGGCTACCTGCGCGTGCTCACCATCGCCCCCGAACTGCCCGGTGCCGCCGAGCTGATCAAGGCGGCGACGCGGGCCGGGGTGACGGTGGCCATCGGTCACACCGACGCGACCGCCGAGGTCGCATCGGCCGCGGTCGACCTGGGCGCTACTCACGCGACCCACCTGTTCAACGGCATGCGGCCGCTTCACCACCGCGAGCCAGGGGCCGCCGGGGCCCTGCTCGACCGGGCCGAGGTCACCTGCGAGGTGATCGCCGACGGGGTCCACCTGCACCCCGCCATCGTCCGGATGGCGGCGCGTGCGGCCGGCCCGGGGCGGCTCGTCCTGATCAGCGACGCCATGGCGGCCGCGGGCATGCCGGACGGGGATTACCGGCTCGGCTCGCTGCGGGTCATCGTAGCCGGGGGCGTAGCGCGGCTAGCCGGCCGCACCCCGGCCAGCGCCGGTTCCCCGGCCATTGCTGGTTCGACGGCCACCATGGCCGCTGTCGTCCGGCAGGCGGTGGCGGCGGGCCTGCCGGTCCCTGATGTGGCCGCCGCGGCGAGCACCACTCCGGCTCGCGTGCTCGGCCTGCAGGACAGGATCGGGGCCCTGCGGCCTGGCCTGGCGGCCGACCTGGTGGTCTGCGCCGATGATTTCCGGCTGAGCGCGGTGATGGTGGCCGGGCAGTGGCTTGACCTGGCCGTGCCTGACCCGGCCGCGGTCAGCTTCCCTGGCGGACCGACCCGGTGAGCTTGCCCGCGGGCGAGCTCACCTCGCACACGACCGTGCGCTCGCCGGCCTGCCAGGCGGCCTCGTTCGGGTAGACGTACTCCTGGGCGAGGCCGGCCCCGGCCAGAGCCGGCTTGAGGTAACTGCCAAGCCGGGCCGCGCAGCCGTTGCCCGCGTCCTCCTGCACCACCGCGTTACCTGGCCAGCCAGACACGGGCAGGGTGAACGTGGCGAATACCTCAGCGTCGTGCGGGGTTCCGCAGGCCAGCACCGTGACGGCGAGCCCGTTCGGCCCCGAATTGACGCACTCGCCTGGACGGAGCTTGAACACGGCGGCGGGCCGGTAGGTGATCACGGTCTTCCGGTGGAAGCCGTGGGTGGCCACCGCGAGCACGCCGGCCGCGACCCCGACGAGCGCGATGACGCCGATGACGATGCCGATCAGCGCCAGCGGACTCATATCCCGGCCGCCCGCCCTCTCGGGTACGTCCATGGCTGCCTCCGGATCGCCCCCGTCGAGCCCGGCATCCTGCGTCCCAGCATCCACCGGCCCTGGATCCATGGGCGCAGCATCCACCGGCACGGCATCCATTGGCTCCTGGGGAGAGTCCTCGTTTACCCCCGTCGGCGCGACCATCCGGCCTCCATCGTGCCCATGACCCGCCACGGCCGGTCCCGCATCGCCGGCCTGATCGGGCGGCGCACACTCAAGATCGCGATGTACGCCAGTGATCCACTACTTCCCCCATATCTGATAACGACACATCTGGAAAAAAGGTCCCCGCAGCTCCCGGCCTGCACCGCCCGTCGCAGGGTACGGGCGCATTATGCCGAACGCCCTCGGCTATCCCGGCCACGTCACGGCAGTACCCTGGCGTCGTGCGGCAGACGGAATTCTGGAGCTTGATGAGGGCGCAGTTCGGCGACGTGTACGCCCAGAGCCTGGCGAAGGACTTCGTGTTCGGCAACCTGGGCGAGCGCACGGTGGAACGCGCCCTGGCTGACGGAGTGGACGCCAAGGTGATCTGGCGGACGGTCTGCGACACGTTCAACGTGCCTGACAACCTGCGATAAGCAGGAAGAGCCAGCTAGCGGCCGAGCCGCCGCGGAGTGTTGATCTTGTCGGCGGCGACTTTGAGGATCACCCGGCCCTGCGGCCCGATGGGTGCGGCGTAGTCCTGGCCTGTGTACTTACGCGACAGTTCGTCAATGTGCTGCCTGGCTTCGTCGCCGTTGACGGTGTCCACGACGTGCCCGCGGACCTCAGCCCAGTCGTACGCGTTGTCGCTGCTGTGGATCAGCACGGTGATGCGCGGGTCGCGGCGGACGTTCCTGGCCCGCTGCCGCTGCGGTTCCGTGTTGACCAGGACGTAATCGCCGTCGGTGTCCACCCAGGTGAGCAGCGCCTGCGGTTGCCCGTCCGGCATCAAGGTCACCACCGTGGCCAGGTTCTTCCCCTTGGCCAGCCTGGTCACGTCCTCGTCGAGCGCCATCTGAGATCTCCTCACGCCAGCAGTCCTGTCGATGCCGATGCTAGCCCCCCCGCCAGTCCCCGCCCCCGCAGTCCCGCCCCGCCCCGCCCCGCCTCGCCCGCGAGCCCCCGCGCCCCGACCACCAGGGGGTCGATGGCACCCTGCACCCCAAAGAAGGGGCCCGATGGCACATCGAACCCTTTCGTCGCCCGGCGAGACGGCGGACCGGGGCCCTGGCGGGCTGGATTTCTTGAATTTCTGCGGGGCTTTCGGCGTGTCGCCCATGATCGAATACACGTTCGCTCTATAGTGGACTGGTGGTCGTGGTCTCCGGCACCAGCGACGGGGGAAGCGGCCACGAAATCACCCTCGCGGGCAGGCGTCACGCGGCACAGGCAGAAATGTCGGTGGTGGCGCCTAGCGTGTCCACTGATCCGCCGGAGGTTGTCCGGCGGGACCTTAACTCAGACGACCTGGGCGGTGCGGGAGGTGCCCGCAGGCCCCTAAACCCGGCAGGGAGTCCTCATGGCAGGAAACAGCAGGCAGGGCCTCGAGCGGTCCGGTGACAGGGAGAAATCCCTGGAGACCGCGCTCCTGCAGATCGAGCGGCAGTTCGGCAAGGGCTCGGTCATGCGGCTCGGCGATGAGACGCGAGTGCCGGTCGAAGTGATCCCGACCGGCTCGATCGCGCTCGACGTGGCGCTGGGCCTCGGTGGCCTGCCACGCGGCCGCATCGTCGAGATATACGGACCAGAAAGTAGCGGCAAGTGCCTGACCGCCGACACCTACGTATGGTCTGATCGAGGGCTTGAGACGATAGCCGAAGTCTTCGAGCGCGCGGGCATGAAGGCGAGTTGCACATCGCGCGTCACCGATATCAGCGAGTCTGGTATCCGTCTCGCCAACGAGAAAGGCGAGCTCGAGACCGTCGTCGCGCTAACGCACAACAACCGGAAACCGGTTCTCCGGTTGAAGCTACGGTCGGGGCGGGCGGTTAGCGTCACTCATAACCATCCGCTCCGTGTCGTCAGCGACCGCGGATTCATTGTGTGGCGTAAGGCCGGTGAAGTGCAGGTAGGTGACACGGTCGTCTCTGCCGAGTTCGGTGCCGTGGAGGCCGCCGGAGGCGACGGGCTTAGCGAGGACGAGGCCGTCCTGTTGGGGTATCTCGTAGCAGAGGGCACTCTTTGCTATGACTACTCGGTCCGATTCACCAACTGGGATCCTGAGGTGAGTGGCGAATTCACCAGGCTCATGGAGCACATCGCCGGAGCTCCGGTCCGTAACTACGGTAACAAGGAGTTTGCCGTTCAGGGCAAGGGGATCCGCGAGCGGTTCGCGAAGGAGTACGGTCTCGACTACGTTAAAGCGGCAGGCAAGAAAGTCCCCGCCTGCGTACGGGTATCCGGGCACAAGGCGCAGCGTGCCTTCCTCTCTGCCCTCTTCGAAGGCGACGGGTGGATTGATCCCTCGTCTACGATCGGACTAGGCACTGCGTCTGAAGAACTGGCCAGGCAAGTCCAGCTGATGCTCTATGGGCTCGGAATTCCGGCCACCGTCTCGTCAAAATTCAACGTAAAGTATGCGCGAGACTACTGGTCCGTGACCGTAAATCCTGCGGTTGCCGGTCGGTTCCTATCTGAAGTAGGGTTTCGCTCTGCCCGTCGGAGGGCCCAAGTCGAGAAGTGCTTCAAGTGGTCACTTAGGGACCCGCAGTTCGAGAACATCCCGAATCTGTCGGGCTTGCTCCGGGATCTGCGTGATGACTGTGGCGGCGACAGAGGGTTCGACAGGGCCGCGGGTGACGTCTTCCGGAGAGATATCTCTCTCTCGTGCTCTCGGCAGCGCTTGGCCAAGATAGTCGAATGGTGTGATCGGCAGGAAGGCCGGTTCTCCGCCGGCGCCAAAACGATTGTGGAATACCTGCGGGTGCTCTCAGGACTTCCGTACACATACGAGGATGTCGTTGCGATCGAGGACGGAGGACTTCAGCCGACCTTCGATGTAGTCCTCCCTCGTACCCACAGTTTTGTTGCCAACGGCATGCTCTCTCACAACACAACCGTGGCGTTGCATGCCCTGGCCAACGCGCAAAAGGGGGGCGGCATCGCGGCGTTCATCGACGCCGAGCATGCGCTGGACCCGGACTACGCGAAGAAGCTCGGCGTCGACACGGACGCGCTGCTGGTCTCCCAGCCGGACACGGGCGAGCAGGCGCTTGAGATCGCGGACATGCTCATCAGGTCCGGCGCCATCGATGTCATCGTCATCGACTCGGTCGCCGCGCTCGTGCCGAAGGCGGAGATCGAGGGCGAGATGGGGGACAGCCACGTCGGGCTTCAGGCCCGGCTCATGTCCCAGGCCCTCCGTAAGATCACCGGCGCGCTGAGCCAGACCAAGACCACTGCGATCTTCATCAACCAGCTGCGGGAAAAGGTCGGTGTGATGTTCGGCAGTCCTGAGACGACCTCGGGCGGTAAGGCGCTGAAGTTCTACGCCTCGATCCGGCTGGACATACGCCGGATCGAAACCCTCAAGGAGGGCACGGACGCGGTCGGCAACCGGACCCGCGTGAAGGTGGTCAAGAACAAGATGTCGCCGCCGTTCAAGGTCGCGGAGTTCGACATCATCTACGGTGTCGGGATCAGCCGGGAGGGCAGCCTGATCGACCTCGGCGTGGAGCAGGGCATCGTGCGCAAGTCAGGTGCCTGGTACACCTACAACGGTGACCAGCTCGGCCAGGGCAAGGAGAACGCGCGCGGTTTCCTGCGGGAGAACGCGGACCTGGCCAACGAGATCGAGAAGCGGATCAAGGAGAAGCTCGGCATCGGGCCGCAGCTGGACGCGGAGGCCGCGCCGGCCCCCAGCAAGCCGGCCGCAAGCAACGGCAACGGGTCCAGTTCGAAGGTGGCCGCCGCCGCCGTCCCGGTCTAGCCAGGTGACCGGACGTGGATATTGGTAACCCAGTGTCAGGGTCACCGCCCCAGACCGGGGCGCGTGACCCTGACACTGGGCTCTGCGACCCGGAAACCCGGGCCAGGCAAATCTGCCTGCAACTGCTGACGGCCGAGCCGCGGACCAGGGCCCAGCTGGCGCAGGCGCTGCACCGCCGCGGCGTGCCCGACGAAGCCGCGGAGTCTGTGCTCAGCCGGTTCGCCGACGTCGGCCTGATCAACGACGCGGCGTTCGCGCGGGCTTGGGTCGAATCCAGGCACCACAGCCGCGGGCTGTCCCGGCGGTCGTTGTCGGCTGAGCTCAGGCGCCGCGGCGTCGACGGTGAGGAAATCCGCGAAGCGGTCGACGCCCTCGACCCCGAGGAGGAGGTCGCCACCGCCCGGCGTCTGGTCGAGCAGAAGCTGGCCAGCACCCGCGGGCAGCCGCCCGAGGCGCGGGCCCGGCGGGCGGCGAGCCTGCTCGCCAGGAAGGGCTATCCGCCCGGCCTGACCTTCAGGCTGATCAGGGAGGTCATGCAGCAGGAGGGCCCCGTCGACCTGGACCTGGACGCCGAACCGTACCTGGCCCCAGAAGAGGAAGCCCCAGAAGAACCCCCAGCAGAGCCCGGCTACTCTTTGTAATCTCAGTCCTCGGTTATCGTGAGCCGGTAACCAGCCTCCGGTCGCGGCCTTCACCGGTGCCGCCCGCGTCCCGTCTTGGCATCCTCATCAGCGCGCTCTTGCGCACCTTTCGTCCGGGTGACGCACGGTTCGTGCTGATCCACGATGCTTTGCTTGATAAAAAGGTTATGAAGCCTTAACCTCGCGGCAGCGAGATGTTGACCTACCCTGCACAGAAAAATAGCGGAGGACAGACAATCAGATACGTTATGTAGCCGGACGGACCGGGAGCAGCTGACCCGAAAACCAGCCAGCGGGCGAAGACGGCGTGTGATCGCCCGCACCAGGGCATATAGCTAGTAGGCCCTGGTACCGACGTCACACACACAACACGAGGGTGCCCCGAGGGCTATGAACGGAAAGGGGTGGCCGTGAGCAGCGGATTGTCGCTCGCGTTCATGGTGATCGGGTTGCTCGCAGTGGTCCTGGCGTTCGGGGTCGTCTGGCGCCGGACCGCGAGCACGCCGGCCGACGCGGGCCAGCTCTCTGCGGCCGACCGCGATCTCCTCACCCAGGAGGCCGACCACATCCGGGCTCGCGCGCAGACCGAGGCCACCGGGATTCTCGAGCGGGCCCGTCAGGAAGCCGAGCAGGCCGCCCAGGGTCGCCGCGAAGTCGAAGAGGAAATACGCGCGGTCAAGGACGAGGTGCGCGAGCTGCGCGGTGATCTCGAGCGCCGCGAAACCCGTCTCGCCGACCGCGAACAGCGGCTCGACGAAGAGCTCAGGCGCATCGAAGACCGCACTCAGGCCCTGGACCAGCGCCGGACCGATCTCGACCGGCGCGGCGTCGAGCTGGACCGTGCCGATGCCGAGCGCAGCAAGGAACTGGAGCGCGTCGCCGGGCTCACCGCCGAGGCCGCCAAGACCGAGCTGGTCACCACGATCGAGAACCAGGCCAAACGCGAAGCGGCGCTCATCGTCAGGGACATCGAGCACGAGGCCAGATCCGAAGGCGACAAGCGGGCGCGCAAGATCGTCACGCTGGCCATCCAGCGGGTGGCCACCGAGCAGACCAGCGAGTCAGTGGTCTCGGTGCTGCATCTGCCCGGGGACGAGATGAAGGGCCGCATCATCGGCCGGGAAGGCCGCAATATCAGGGCCTTCGAGTCCGTCACCGGAGTCAACCTCATCATCGACGACACGCCAGAGGCCGTGCTGCTTTCCTGTTTCGATCCGGTCCGGCGCGAGATCGGCCGGCTCACCCTGGAGCGGCTCGTCCTGGACGGCCGCATCCACCCGCAGCGGATCGAGGACGCCTACGAGCTCGGCAAGGCGGAGATCGAGCAGCTATGCAAGAGGGCAGGCGAGGACGCCCTGGTCGAGCTGGGCATCACCGACATGCACCCGGAGCTTGTCGACCTTCTCGGCCGGCTGCGGTACCGCACTTCATACGGGCAGAACGTGCTCAGGCACCTGGTCGAGTCGGCCCATATCGCGGGGATGATGGCCAGTGAGCTGCGGATCGACCCGGGGCTGCTACGACGCTGCACGGTGCTGCACGACATCGGCAAGGCGCTGACGCACGAAGTCGAAGGCAGCCACGCGCTGATCGGGGCCGAGATCGCCCGCCGGTACGGCGAGTCGGACGACGTGGTGCACGCCATCGAGGCGCACCACAACGAGGTCGAGGTCCGTACCGTCGAAGCGGTGCTGACCCAGGCCGCGGACGCGATCAGCGGCGGCCGGCCGGGCGCCCGGCGGGAGTCGCTCGAGCTGTACGTCAAGCGCCTGGAGCGCCTGGAGCAGATCGCGGCCGGCCGCGATGGCGTTGAGAAGGTCTTCGCCATGCAGGCGGGCCGCGAGATCAGGGTCATGGTCAAGCCCGACCGCATCGACGACATCCAGGCCCAGGTGATCGCCCGCGACATCGCCAAAGAGGTCGAGGAGGAACTGACCTACCCGGGCCAGATCCGCATCACGGTGGTTCGTGAGTCCCGGGCCACCGAATTCGCCCGCTGACTTTCGCCAAAAAGCAAGAACCTTTTGTCCGAACGAGCCGTGGTACCTGGCGTTCAGCCATCTGCGAGCGGCGCCTGCCGAACGCCGGGCCGAGATTCCGTGCCCGCAGAAGTCCTGGTCATCATGCCTGTGGGCGCATTCATCAAGCTAGCCGTATAATAATCAAAAGAAGATTACCGGAGTCCGGTTGCTCCATTTTCCGCCGTTTATATTAGTTTTTACATCTAGTTACCTGCGTTCCGTTTAGTCTCAAAGATAATGGTTCGTGGTGTAATTTCCGGGGGTTCTATCGCTTTTGGGGCAGGGCGCGAAAGCCTTGACGTTTTGCCCGGGGGAGGGTGAGCGCATGGACAACACGGTGCTGACGAGCTTGACGGAAGGTGCCGTGGGGCCAGATCTGGAGAAGGCGCTCACCGGGATTCCGGGGCTGGACCAGATCACCGGGGGCGGGCTGCCCCAGGGCCGGGTGACGCTGGTGGCAGGTGGCGCGGGATCGGGCAAGACGTTGCTCGGGCTGAGCTTTCTTGTCGCCGGAGCCAGCCAGTACGGCGAGGCCGGCGTGCTTATGACCTTCGAGGAGTCGGCGGCTAAGGTCGCCATCAACGTGCGATCGCTTGGATTTGATCTCGACGAGCTTCAGCGCACCGGCCTGCTCGCAGTCCTCGCGTTCCGGGTGGATCCATCCGAGATGGTGGCGGCGGGAGAATTCGACTTCGAACCGCTCTTTGCGATCCTCGACGACGCGATCAGGCGGGTGGGCGCCAGACGTGTCGTGCTCGACACCATCGAGGTGCTGTTCGGCGCGTTCGGCGACGACACGATCGTGCGATCGGAACTCAGCCGGCTGGTGC
>JBEKGC010000159.1:0-21302 GCA_050013055.1 Streptosporangiaceae bacterium | reverse complement strand
AGTGGCGGGCGGGCTGCGGGAAGTTCGGCCGGGACAGGTGCGGGGCCGCGCCGATCGCGGACAGCAGGTTCTGCACCAGGGACAGGTGCAGCATCTCCTGGGTGGCCACGTGCGAGATCTGCGTGCGCCAGCGGTTGACGGCCTTTGCTTCCGCCGCGGTCAGGCCCTCGTCCTGCGACTGCTTCAGGCTGAAGGCGGCGTACAGGTACTGGCACATGATGCCGTGCTCGAGTTCGGCGGCCTCGCAGAGCATGTAGATCAGCGCCTCGCGGTGCTCGATCACGAACGGGGCCTCGGCCGGGGCCAGGCCGCCCCGGCTGGCGATCACTTGGGCGAGCCGCCCGCGCGGCGGTGCGTCGGCGGCGGCGGATTCTTGGTCGCTCATAGGTCCCTATTGTGCCCAGGCGGCCGCGTCCGGTCAGCTGTCAGCGTTGTGCCCTCAACGAACAAGGTTCAGGGCGTCGCGGCGGCCGGGGACACGTGATCGCGCCAGGAGTGGCAGGGCGCGAAGTGGCCGGCGATCGTCTCGCTGGCCACCTTCGACAGCGCGTAGGTGCTGGTCGGCAGCGGGTAGTGCTCCTCGTCGGCCGGCGCGTACCGCGGCGGCACGTCGAAGGGCAGGCCGAGAGTGGTCTCGCTGGAGGCCCACACCACCCGGTCGAGCTTGAGCTGGGCGGCGGCGGCGAAAACGTTGTAGTTCATGGTGATGTTGGAGTTGAAGGTGACCGCCGGGGTGCTCAGCCCGGGCGCCGGGATGTTGGCCAGGTGGACCACGGCGTCGGCCTTGGCTTCGGTGAGGGCCTCGATCGCCTGCCCGTAGTCGGCCAGGTCGGCCTCGAGCGTTCCGGTCCCCCGTCCGGCCCTGATGTCGACCGGGGCGACGTGGTAACCGTGCTCGCGCAACTCCGCGACCACCGCCCGCCCGGCCTTGCCCATCGCACCGGTCACGCATACCCGCTGGGTCACTGTCGGTCCTTTTTTGATTACGGTTTTTGGTTATGGTGCCCGGGTGGTCAGCGGAGCTGCCAGCTGGGGCCGGTGGGGGTGTCGGTGAGCTGGACGCCGAGCTCGTCAAGCTCGGCGCGGATCTGATCGGCCCGGGGCCAGTCGCGCTCCTTGCGGGCCTGGGTCCGGTCCGCCACGAGCTGCTCGATGGCGTGCCGCTCCTCCGCCGACAGTTCGGTGACCGCGCGGCGGTGCTCCAGGTCGGCCGGGTCCAGGGTGGCCAGGCCCAGGCCGAGCAGCGCGTCGGCCGCCGCGACCACGGTGCGCAGGCCATCCGGGGTGATATCCGGGTCGCGCAGCGCGTCCTGCAGCGTAGCCAGCACCCGCGGGGTGCTCAGGTCGGCCGCGATGGCCGCGTCGATGTCATCAAGCAGCCGGGCGGCGACCGGGTCGTCGGGTTGCGCCTTTAGGCTGGCCTGCGCGTCCGCGAGCGTCTCGATCGGGGGCAGCGGGTGCAGCGGCTGCACCCTGGTCACCAGCCGGCGCAAGGTGGCCTGGGCCGCCGCCACCGCCTCGGTGGTGAAGCCGAGCTGGCTGCGGTAATGACCGCCGAGCAGGAACAGCCGGTAGGCCAGCGGGTGATACCCGGCCTCGGTCAGGTCGGCCAGCCGCGGCGCCCCGCCCTTTGACTTGGCCATCTTCTCGGCGCCCAGCTGCAGGAACTCGGTGTGCAGCCAGTACCGCACCCACGGCTGGCCGTCGCCGAGGTAGGCCTGGCTCTGCGCGATCTCGTTGACGTGGTGCAGCTCGAGGTGGTCGACCCCGCCGGTGTGGATGTCGAAGTGCCTGCCGAGCAGGGTGATGCTCATCACCGAGCATTCCAGGTGCCAGCCGGGCGCGCCCCAGCCCCACGGAGAGTCCCACCGCATCACCCTTTTCTGGCCAGGCTCCTCGGCCCGCCACAGCGCGAAGTCGGTCTTGCGGCGGCGCCCCTCGACCTGCTCGACCCGGGCCGCTTCCAGCTGCCCCTCGGTGTCCATCTGGGCCAGCTCCCCGTAGCCGGGGTCCTTGGCGGTGTCGAAGTACAACCCGGACGGCAGCCGGTAGGTGAAACCCTTGGCCTCGAGCTCGGCCGCGAACTCGATCATCTGCGGCACGTAGGCGCTGGCCCGCGGGTACTCGTCGGCGGGCAGGACGTTCAGCGCGGCGATGTCGACGAAGTAAACATCGGTGTAGAAGTCGGCGATGTCCTGCACGGAACGCTGCTCCCTGGCCGCGGCCACCTCCAGCTTGTCCTCGCCGGTATCGGTGTCGGCGACGGCATGCCCCACGTCGGTGATGTTGACCACGTGCCTGACCGGTAGGCCCCGCCAGCGGAACGCGCGGCGCAGCGTGTCCGCGAACACGTACGGGCGCATGTTGCCCAGGTGCGGGAACGCGTACACGGTCGGACCGCAGCTGTACACGCCGGTCACCTCGCCCGACGGAGTGAAATCCTCCATCCGTCGTCCCAGCGAGTTAAACAGCCTCAGCTGATGGCCGCCCGCCACGTTTCCTCCCTTGCCTGTGCCCCGGACGCCCCATGATATCGGGCCGCCGTCCGCCCTCTTGGCAGGCCGAACGGACCCTGGGTTTTCCGCGGGCGGCCCGGCTCACGCAGCGGCGGCGCTCACGCAGCGGCGGTGCTCACGCAGCGGCGGTGCTCAGGCCGGGGGCCGTGCGCAGGCCGGGGGCGGTGGCGACATCGACTCCTTCGAGGGTGCAGGTGTGGATCGCGGCCACGGTCGCCCGGACCGTCTCGAAGCGAAGCGTCTGATACATGTCGTTCCCCCGCCCCGTGTAGTCCTGGACCTTCCGGCCGATCCGCATGAGCAGGACCCGGATCGGAGAAACCCGAATCCAGAAGGTCCACCCGACATAAAGGTCATGTCCGTGCGGGAAGCAGGAGACATAACCCGCGAAGTACCCGTGACGCAATTCGAGGAAGTGGCGGCGGCCTTCGCCCGGCCCCTCAGCGTCAGGAGAAATGAGCCGGATACCGAGCTTGTCGTTCGGGGTGGCATGCGCCTCGAGCGCTCCGGCGACGCAATCAAGCGCGGTGTGAGCCGCGGCGGCCTGGAAGCTGAGCAGCCGACTCCATTGCCCCAGCAAGGCCGGGACGGGCATGAGCAGGAAAACCAGCAGCAGAACGGCCACGCTGAGGACGTAGGCGACGGGTGCTACGGCCAGCAAGGCCGAGTTCTTGCCCACCAGGAAATAGGCGAGACCCAGCAGGAAATAGGCGACGTCAGCGACCGCGGTGACCACCGAGTAAAGGGCGAACCGGCGCGCCAGCTGGCCGAGGAAACGTGAGCTTGACAGCGGATCGAGAGACTCAGGCACGCCCAGCTCGGCGTAGCTCTTCTTGCGGTCATCAAGCGTGATGTACGACTGTGGCGCCGCGGCCGCGGCCTCGCTCTGCGCCTGGTCTTCCGGGGTGGCCACGAGCGGTGGCGCCGGCGGGCCCGCCTGCGTCCGCGCTGGCGGTGGCGCCGGCCTGGGCTGCGGTGGGGAGGCCGGCCTGGGCTGCGGTGGGGACGCCGGCCTGGGCTGCGGGAGCCGGTTTTCCCACCAGGGCAGGTCGGCTGCTTCCGGCTTTTCCTGGACGGCTGCGCCGACGGGCCGGTCGTGGCCCATCTCCCATCCCGGCCGCTGATCCGGCTCCCGCGGCGGTACCGGACCGCTCCGGGCGCGGTCAAGCTCCCCCGACGTGGAGCTCAGCGAAAACCACGTGGCAGGTATGGGTTCGTAGGCCGGAATGTGCGCGGGCTCGGCGATCTGCCCGGCTTGGTTGGTGGCGCGCATCCCGCAATTCCCGCAATAAATGTCCGCAGGGCTCAGCGACCAGCCACAGCTGGCACATACCGGAGACATCAAACCCACCTGCTTCCCTTTCAAGAACCCGGGTCTCCCGCCCGGGGATTACCTTGAGTATGCATACGGTTACAGGGGAATAGAAGGATAATTTCCTTACGGGGAGCTAACGCCGGCGGGAAACGACGTGCACGCGGCCACCAGCGTGATAACGATGCATGGGCGCTGCTCAAGTTGCTCGCGGGAGCAAGTAAGGCCGGCGGGTCGGTCTCGATGAGCGGGGCCGCCGGGCGCTCGATGAGCGGGGCCCGCCGGGCGGTGGCCGACCTTGAGTTCCTCCGGGCCCTGGGCCAGATGCCGGCTGTGAACACCGGCCCGAGCGACGGCTCACGATCAACGCGACGGCCAGGCTCTGAGGCCCGAAGCGCCGCACCCCGGCCGCCGTCCCCGCCAACCCCCGCCGCCCCCGCCGCTCCCCGCACCCGGAACCCACCCGTCACAACTATCGAAAAAAATCGTGGAATATTTGGCTTACCTGGAGAGTTTGGTAGCCTATGGTTGCCCGAATCCTCCGTAAAAGCCCTATTTTCCACGCGAACCGGACGGCCCGGTGCGCATTACGCCCGGCCGGACCAGTCATGGCATACACCTCGCACCACCACCCCCAGCAGCCACCGCGGAACCAGCACGACCGCGAGGGACCCGTGTCCGGCGGCCTGTCCAGCGGACCCCGCAGCACCGATGGCCATCGTCGTGCCTGGCGGAGGAGTGGGCCAGCACGTGAGGGGCGCGTGATTCTTCGCTTCGTCCATCCCATGAGCGGTGTGGGCGCATCCCGGTTAATAGGTGCGACGGGCCGACCGCGTGGCCCTTACCATGGCAGGTGCCGTCGGCGGGCGGCTTGTTATCCGGCAACGCTGGTCCAGGAAGGCACCATGAAGATCGACAACAGTCCGGCCCGGGGAATGCGGGACCTGCTGCCCGCTGACGTCGCTGTCCGTGACCATGTGCTCGCGTCGATCTCCGCGGTCTACCGGCGGTTCGGGTACCAGCGGATCGAGACCCCGGCGCTGGAGAACATCGGCCGGCTGCAGAGCGGTGACGGCGGGGACAACGAGAAGCTGATCTTCCAGGTGCTTAAGCGCGGGCTGCCGCCCGAGGTCGCCGCGGGCGCGTCCGTGCGCGAACTGGTGGACCTCGGGTTGCGGTACGACCTGACCGTGCCGCTGACCAGGTTCTACGGCAACAACCACGCGTCGCTGCCGATGCCGTTCCGGTCGCTGCAGGTGGGGCCGGTGTGGCGGGCGGACCGGCCGCAACGGGGCCGGTACCGGCAGTTCTACCAGTGCGACATCGACATGATCGGCGAGCCTTCTGTGCTGGCCGAGGCGGAGCTGATCGAGGCGACCAGCCAGGCGCTGGCCGCGGTCGGGCTGACCGGCACCACGATCCGGGTGTCGGATCGCCGGTTCCTGACCGCGCTGGCCGCTGACGCCGGGGTGCCCGAATCGTCGTGGGACACGTTCTTCATCACGCTGGACAAGCTGGACCGGATCGGCTGGGACGGGGTGTCGGCCGAGCTGGCTGAGCTCGGGTTCCCGGCGCCCCTTGTGTCGACGGTGGCGGAGAAGATCCAGGGACTGACAGACGTGCCGCCGGGCAAGCTGGCCGGGGTGCTGGCCGACAGCGTGCCCGGGTTGGCCACGGCGGTGATCGAGGACCTGTCGGCCACCGCGGCGAGCTTGGAGCGGCTCGCCGCGGAACGGCCGCAACTGCCGCTGAGCTGGCAGTTCGACCCGACGCTTGTGCGCGGGATGGGATATTACACCGGACAGGTCTTCGAGGTCGTCCACCCGGAGATGAGCGGGTCGGTGGCCGGTGGCGGGCGCTACGACAAGCTGATCGGGCGATCGCTGGGGCGCGACGTGCCGGCCTGCGGGTTTTCCATCGGGTTCGAGCGGATCGTGGACCTGCTGTCGCAGCAGCTCGCCAGGAACGCGGTCGCCGTGCTGGTCGAGGCCGAGGTGCCGGTGGCGGACGCGCTCGCGGTGGCGCGTGAGATGCGCGAGGGTTCCGGGGTTGCCGGGGTTGCCGGGGTTGTTGGGGGTTCCAGGGTTGCTGGGGCTTCTGAGGCGGAGCCGGGTTTCGGGGTGGTGGAGACGGTGCGGCGGAGCGGGAAGTTCGGGGCCCAGCTGAAGCGGCTGGAGGCGGCGGGGTTCAGCGGGTTCGTGCTAGTGCGGGTGGAGGATGGCGTCGTTGTGCGCGGGGAGCTGCGGGCGCTGGGTGGGGAGCCTGGCGGCGCGTAGCGGGGGCGGCGGTGCGCCTGGCCGTGCTCAGCGCTGGCGGGCTTCAGCGGAGCCGGCCGGCGGCTCTGAGGTCGTCGAAAAGGAGCTGGTCGACCGGGGGGACCTGAGGACGGTGCGCGTAGCAGAACCAGGACAGCTCGTCGATTTCGGCGCTCGGGGCCAGGGTGCCGGCGTAGCCGGCGGCGTAACAGCTCATCCGGACCAGCGGGTCGCCTGCCTCATAGGTGCCCACGTGGGTCACGGTTTCCGGCCGCAGGGCGACGGTCAGTTCTTCGGCGATCTCGCGCAGCAGGGTCTGTACGTCGGTTTCCGCGCCTTCCCGCTTGCCGCCGGGGATGTAGAAGATGTCCCGGCCGCGCGGCCGGGCACAGAGGATCCGGCCGTGCTCCAGGTGCACCCAGGCCACCGTGTCGATGAACACAGGAATGGTTCTGCTCCCAGCTACTCGATGTGGGCCGACCCTACCGGGAGGCGCCCGCCGGATCAGCCGGGGCCCGACCACGACCACGGGCCGGCGGTCCGGGAAACCGCGACGGAGCGCCGCCGGGTATTTGTCGACTTTGTCGACGAATACAACCATCGTCATACCCCAGGCAGTCCCTGGCCGGTCGCTGTCCTGCAGGAGTGGGTGGCGGGTAGCCCGCTGGCGAAGGTCAGCGTCGAAGCGGCCGGCTGACGCGAGTCCAGGGCTTGCGCGGCCGGCCGCGATCTGCCGGGCAGGCCAGGGGGAACCGCTGCGATCCCTGCTACAGTTCGCCCAGGGTAAGTACGAGAAGGGGCGGGAATGTCTACTTCAGGCTGGCCGGCCCGGCCCGGCCTGTCAGGGCGAAAGCGGCGCTTAGTTCAGATGGCCGCGGTAACCATGGCGCCGGACGCGTCCTGGGCTGCCAGTGTGGCCGGGGACGGGACGGTACGAACGTGCGGCCCCGGCGTGACGCCCAGGGCGGTCGCCATCGAGGCCGGCTCGCCCGTGGCGGTGGCGCTGTCCGGTCAGCGTCTTACGGTCATCTGGGCGGCCGAGGCCACGATCCGGCGGTACGAGGACCTCGAGGGCGGGCCGCCGAGACATGGCGTTTCCCAGGTATCACAAGCCGTCAGCGCCGTCGCCCTGTCGCCGTCCGGCGGTCTCGCCGTGGTGGCCTGTGCTGACGGGACACTGCGGAGCCTGAATCCAGGCACCGGCGAGTTCGGCTGGACGTTGGCGACAGGGCCGTCGGCGGCCCGGGCCGTCGCGCTGGCTTCGGACCGGGGTCCCGTCGTGGCCGCTTTCCCCGACGGCAGCGTCCGCCGTTACGATCTCGCCGCCGGGACGTCGGAGATCGTGGGCCTCGGCCGCGATATCGGTCTGGTCGCGGTTGCTCCCGATGGCCGGACGGTGGCCGCTGTCGGTGCGGACGGCCTCCTGCTGCGCTGGAAACCGGCGCTGAGCGCCCTGCCCGCTTCGCTGGCGCTCGGCCCCGCCGTCACCGCCATCGGCCTCGACGGCACCGGCGACCGGGTACTGGCCTGCATGGCCGACGGCCGGCTCTGGCTGCATGACTTCACGGGCGGCTCCGCCATCGAGTTCGGCGTGCCCGTTCGCATCGTGGACAACGATGTGCGCTTCACGGTCTACCGGCCGCAGGCCCTGGCCCCGGGGGTGTGGGCCTCGCTTCTCGTCTTCGCGCACAAAACCGACCTGGTGATAGAGCCAGGCCGGCCTCCGGTCGATCCCAGCCAGCAGGTCGAGGCCATGGCCCGCGCGCACTTCGGCGACGCGCCGGTCCGCTCGGCCGGCGAGGACGCCCGCAGCGAGGTCTTCCGCGGCGCGCGGCTACGAATCACGGTGGACCTGCCCGGCCTCAGGTGCAACCCGGGCGAGGCCGAACTCGACTGGTGGGAGCCGGTGCATCAGGTCGTGTTCCGGCTACTCGCGGACCCCGGCCTCATCGGGTCGGTGGTACGCGGGGCCGTCCGTGTCTGGTGCGGTCCGCTGCTCCTCGGCGAAGTGTCACTGGCGATCCCCGTCGCGGCGAGCGCCTCCGGGCCGCCAGCACCTCCGGTGACCGCATCGGCGCAGCGGTACCGCAAGATTTTCCCGTCCTACTCCCACGACGATCAGGCGATCGTGGCGGGCTTCGCCGAGGTCGTCCGCGCGCTCGGGGACCAGTACCTGCAAGACGTGCTCGCTCTCCGTTCCGGTGAGCGCTGGCAAACCCGGCTGCCCGAGCTCATCGAGGAAGCCGACGTCTTCCAGCTTTTCTGGTCAAGCAACTCCATGCGCTCGCCGTACTGCCGGCAAGAATGGGAACACGCGCTGGCCCTGGGACGGCCATTGTTCGTACGGCCGCTGTACTGGGAAGATCCCATGCCTGAAGATCCCGCCAGGGGGTTGCCGCCTGTTGCCCTGCGGGAACTGCAATTCCTTAAATACAACGTGCATTCACCACGGGAGGACACGCCAGCCGGCCCCGCCGAAGTACCCGGCGCCCGCCCCCCCAGCGCTTGGGCGAGCGCTCCCCACCCGCCTTCGTCTTCGCCTCGGAGCAGGAAGAAAAGGCGCTTCATGGCGGCCGGGGCCGGGGCCGGGGCGGCGGTCTTCGTCCTGGCCATCGCCGCGGTAACGTTGCTGGGCCCGAAATCAACGCCGGGGACGGCTTCGCCGACCGCGAGCCCGACTCAGTCGGCGACGCCTTCGTCGAGCCCGATCACATCGCCAGCCCCCGGGGTCGTTCCCCTGCCCCGGCTGCTGCCGGCGGACATTACCGATCCCGCGGGGCAGTGCGCGCCCTATGAGCTGCCCGGTTCGTTGCGGCTGCCCGGCCTGATCCAGGCCCTGACGTGTCACGACCCTGGCCTGCCGGACGGCGCGATCTACGCGTTCCAGCTGCAAAGCCTCACCAGCTTCCAGCTGTCCTGGGGTAACTTCAACAAGTGGTGGGGCTTCGACGTCTCCCAGGCCGGAGGGACCTGCCCGCCGGCCGGCCGCAACCGGCAAGGGGCACAGAGCTTCACGAACCAGGACTTCCCGGCGCGGGCGGGCCAGGTTATCGAGTGCCAGACCGTATCGGCCCGCAGCGGTGGCGGCAGCTCCGCGCCGGCTTATGCCTGGGCGTTGCCGTCGGAGGATACGTTCTTCGTCGCCCAGGGCGCAGACGGCTCATCGTTCAGCGCGCTCAACTCCTGGTGGACAACCAAGTCGATGCCGGCGTCACCCCTGGGTTGAAGCCTCTAGCGGGCGGCCCCTCATCACGACGCACGGGCCGGGCAGACTGGGGACGTGCAGATTCTGGCCACGCTTGACCTGGGTTCGTCGTGTGTCGTCCTGCGCCGGGCTGAGGCCGGCGACGTTCCTGGGATCATCGACCTGATCGCCGCTGACCAGCTCGGCGCGACCAGGGACGGGGTGCGGACCGCGGCGGACCTGGCTGCCTACCAGGCGGCGTTCCAGGCCATCGACCGCGATCCGGCGCACCTGCTCGTGGTCGGGCTGGCGGACCAGGCCATCGTGGCCACGATGCAGCTGTCCTTCCTGCCCGGCCTGGCCCGCCGCGGTGCGCTGCGGGCCCAGATCGAGGCGGTCCGGGTCGATCGGGCCTACCGCGGTTGCGGTCTAGGTTCGGCCGTCTTCACCTGGGCGATCGGCGAAGCCAGGAACCGGGGATGCACGCTGGTGCAGCTGACGACCGACAAGTCTCGTACCGCCGCGCACCGCTTCTACGAGCGACTCGGCTTCACCGCCTCGCACGAGGGCATGAAGCTCACCCTGTAGGAGACCAGGCCGGCCCGCGCGGCGCACGCTAAGCCGGCCCTGGCGCCGTCCGGGGTCATAGGCTTAGCCGGGGGCCAAAGGAGGCGGATGTGAGCGAGCCAGCCATCGTGGTGCGGGGGCTGCGAAAGAGTTTCGGGGAAAAACAGGCCGTGGCCGGGATCGATCTGGAGATCGCGGCCGGTTCCCTGGCCGGGCTTGTCGGGCCGAACGGGGCCGGGAAAACCACCTCCCTGTCCATGATGACCGGGCTGCTGCGGCCGGACACCGGGCAGGTCCTGATCAACGGGGTGGACGTGTGGGCCGACCCGCCCGCCGCCAAGGCGATCATCGGGGTGGTGCCGGCCGAAGCGCGGCTGTTCGAGCGGCTGAGCGGTGAGGAGCTGCTGGAATACGCCGGGCGGCTGCGCGGCCTGCCGGTCGCCGAGGCCCGTTCCCGGACCGCCCAGCTGCTGGACGTGCTGGACCTGGCCGCGGACGCCAAGCGTCTGGTGGCCGACTACTCCACCGGCATGCGCAAGAAGGCCTCCCTCGGCTGCGCGCTGATCCACAACCCCTCGGCGCTGTTCCTGGACGAGCCGCTCGAGGGGGTGGATCCGGTCTCCGCCGACGTGATCCGCAGGCTGCTGACCCGTTTCGTCGGCTCCGGCTCGACCGTGCTGTTCTCCAGCCACGTCATGGAGCTGGTCGAGCAGGTCTGCGACCACGTCTCGGTCATCGCCCAGGGCCGGATCGTGGCCACAGGCACCACCGACGAGGTGCGCGGCGGCAAGACCCTGCAGCAGGCGTTCATCGAGCTGGTCGGTTCGCGGGCGGACGGCGGGGAGGGATTGTCGTGGCTCGGCTCCTCGTCCAGCTGAAACTGACCTTGCTGCGCAACGCGCTGCGCTCGTCCACCCAGGCCAAGGCCGGCTTCATCATCAGCGTGATCTTCGCCGCCCTGGTCGCGGCCGGCACCTTCGCCGGGCTGGCCGCGCTGCGCGGCCAGAGCGCCTCGGTCGACCTGACCACGGTTGTGTTCACCGTGTTCGCGTTCGGCTGGCTGATCCTGCCGCTGCTGGTCTTCGGGCTGGACGGCACCCTGGACCCCGCCACGCTGGCCCTGTACCCGCTGCGCACCCGGCCGCTCGCGGTGGGGCTGCTGGCCGCCTCGGCCACCGGCGCCTGGCCGCTGGCCAACCTCATCGGCCTGCTCGGGGTGACGGTCGGGCTGGCCCGCGGCGGGCTCGGCCTGGTCGTCGCGCTGCTCGCGGTCGTCCTCGAGGTGCTGTTCAGCATCACGCTGGCCCGGTTCGTGACCGCGAGCCTGGCCGGGCTGCTGCGCTCCCGGCGCGGCAAGGACCTGGCCGCCTTCCTGATCCTGCCGATCTTCGCGCTGTACGAGGTGTTCACCTCCGTGGTGCCGAAGCTGACCGCCGAGGGCAAGCTGACCCCGGCGCGCTTCGCCGGGGTCGACGTGTGGATGCGCTGGATCCCGCCCGGGCTGGCCGCGCACGCGATCCAGGACGCCTCGACCGGGCACCCCGGCACCGCGCTGCTGCGATTGGCGCTGCTGGCCGCCGTCACCGCCGGGCTCGGCTGGCTGTGGATCAGATCGCTGGGCCGCGGCCTGGTGACCGTCGATACCAGCACTCAGTCATCGGCGGTGCGCGGTGCGGCGCTCCCGTTCGGCCGTTATGGCCTGGGTGGCACGGTGGCGGCGCGGCTGTGGATCTACCAGCGCCGTGACCCCAGCTCGCTGATCTACTGGGGCATCACCGCGGTGGTCATGGTGGCCGCGTCGGTCAGCAGCGTCACCACCCCGCAATATCTGTTCGCCGTGCTCGGCAGCGGCGCCCTCGGGGCGGGGCTGATGGCCGCCCTGCACGCCAACTCGATCGGGCTGGCCGGACCGGGCTTCGGGGTGGAGGCGATGGCGCTGGCCGGACGCCGGGCGCTGCGCGCCTACTTCTCCGGCCAGGACATCGCGATCGGCCTGATCGCGGTGCCGCTGCTCGCGGTGATCTCGTTCGGCCTGGCGGCCGTGGCCAAGCACCCGGTGGACGGATTCCTCGGCCTGGCGGTGGATCTCGCCGGAATCGGCGCGGGGCTGGCGCTGAGCAACATCCTCACCGTCACCATGCCGTACCCGATGGAAAAGCGGGCCGGCAGTCCCACCCCCAGGGCGGCCAGCGGCTACACCGGCTACGGCGCAGGCAGCACCTTCGGCTGCCTGCTCGGCACGGTGGCGGCGGTCGTCCCTGTCGTGCTCGCCGCCGAGTTCACTGGCTCGGATCCGGCTACGGTCCGGATGCCGGTGCTCGTGCTCGGCGCCGCCGGGTACGGCCTGGCGCTGACCTGGATCGGCGTGCGCATCGCCGCCCGCGCGGCCGAGCAGAAGCTGCCCGAGCTCTACCAGGTCGCCGTCCGCAGCCGGCTCTAGCGCCAGCCCACTACGAAGGGAAACCCATGACCCCGCGCATCAGTCAGAAGGTCGCGGTCGGGGTCGTCTTCGTGGCCGCGATGTTCATGTCCATCCTTGACACCACGATTGTCAACGTGGCGCTGCCCACCATCGGCCGTGACTTCAAGGTCAGCGCCACCTCGGTGGACAGCATCTCGATTGCCTTCCTGGTCAGCCTGGCCGTGTTCATCCCGGCGTCCGGCTGGCTCGGCGACCGGTTCGGCGGCAAGCGGGTCCTGCTCGCGGCCATCGTGGTGTTCACCGTGGCCTCGATGGCGTGCGGGCTGGCGTCCAGCCTCGGTGAGCTCGTCGCGTTCCGGATCCTGCAGGGGGCCGGCGGCGGCATGCTCGCTCCGGTCGGGATGGCCATGCTGTTCCGGGTGTTCCCGCCCGAGGAACGGGTCAGGGCCTCGGCCATCTTGACCGTGCCGACCACGCTGGCCCCGGCGCTCGGCCCGGTGCTCGGCGGCCTGCTGGTCACCGATCTGTCCTGGCGGTGGGTGTTCTACGTCAACCTGCCGATCGGCGTCGCGGCGCTCGCCTTCGGCGTCATCTTCCTGCGGGGGACCCCGCAGGATAAGCCAGGCCGGTTCGACCTGGCCGGGTTCCTGCTGTCCGGGGTGGGTTTCGGGTTGCTGATGTACGGCGTCTCCGAGGGACCCAACCTGGGCTGGCACCGGCCGGAGATCCTCGCCACGATCGCCGCCGGGGTGCTGCTGCTGGCGGCCATGGTGGTGGTCGAGCTGCGGTCCGCCGCCCCCCTGGTGGACCTGCGGCTGCTGGGGAACCGCCTGTTCCGGGCGGGCAACGGGGTGATCGTGCTGGCCTCGGTCGCCTTCCTCGGCACCTTGTACGCCATCTCGCTGTACTACCAGAACGGCCGGGGCCTGAGCGCGCTCGGCTCCGGGCTGAGCACGTTCCCTGAGGGGCACCGCCATCTCCATCGGCCTGCTCGCCCTGATGGGACCGCACACCAGCCTGTGGTGGGCCCGGCTGCTCATGCTGACCCTCGGGCTGTCCATGGCCCAGGTGTTCGTCCCGGTCCAGGCAGCGGCGTTCGCCACCATCACGCCCGAGGCGACCGGCCGGGCCTCGACCATGTTCAACGCGATCCGGCAGCTGGGCGGGGCCGTCGGCGTGGCCGTACTGACCACCGTGATCGTGCTCGTCGGCCCGGTTCACCCTTAATCGATCAGGGCCTGGTAGACAAGCTGGCGCAGCTGCGAGCGGATCGGGTAGGCGCTGGAGGGAAGCAGCTGGGTGAAGAACGAGACGGTCAGCTCCTCCGCCGGGTCGATCCAGAACGTGGTGCTGGCCGCGCCGCCCCACGACAGCTCCCCCGCGGAACCAAGCACCTTAGCTGCCACCGGGTCGAGGACGACGGCGAAGCCGAAGCCGAAGCCGACGCCGCGGAACGGGGTCTCCGCGAACAGCGGCCGGCCGAAGGTCTCCAGGTCACGGTGGCCCGGAAGGTGGTTGCGGGTCATGTAGCGTACCGTGCGCGGGCCCAGCAGCCTGGTGCCGTCCAGCTCCCCGGCCGGGCTGTCGGCCCGGGACAGCAGCAGCTGGGTGAACCGGTGGTAGTCCGCCGCGGTGGAGACGAGGCCGCCGCCCCCGCCGAGCAGGGTCGGCGGACGGCGGGCGGCGTCGCCCAGCGAGTCGAGCCGGACCGCGGTGCCGTCGCGCCCCGGCATGTACAGCGCGGCCAGCCGGGGCAGCTGGTTGTCCTTGGCGCTGAAGCCGGTGTCGTTCATGCCAATCGGGTGAAAGATCCTGGTGGCGAAGAACTCATCCAGGGGCTGCCCGGACACGACCTCCACCACCCGGCCGAGCACGTCGGTCGCGATCGAGTAGTTCCACTCGGCGCCGGGCTGGAAGAGCAGCGGGAGGCCCGCCCAGATGTCACACGCCTGCGCCAGGTCCACCCCTGGCGGCGTGGACCATTCGAACCCGGCGGCCCGGTACAAGGCGTCCACCGGATGGACCCGGTGGAACCCGTACGTCAGGCCGGCGGTGTGGGTGAGCAGGTGCCAGATCCGCACCGGCTCGGTGGCCGGGACGGTGACCGGCCGCAGGTCCGGGCCGCCGGCGTAGACCCGGGCGTCGGCGAACGACGGGATGAACCGGCTGACCGGATCGTTGAGCTCGAATCCCCCCTCTTCGTACAGCATCATCGCCGCCACCGAGGTGATCGGCTTGGTCATCGAGTACAGCCGCCACACCGTGTCCGTCTCGGCGGGCAGCCCGGCCTCGATGTCACGCGACCCGTAGCTGGCCAGGTACGCCAGGCGGCCGTACCTGCTCACCGTGATCAGCCAGCCGGGCAGCCTGCCGTCGTCGACGTAGCGAGCGAAGTGCCGGCCGATCCGCTGCAGCCGGTCCGGATCCAGGCCCACCTCGGCCGGGTCGGTCTCCGTCTTGAGCTCACTCATCGCCTCACCCTTCCTCGGTATAAGACTGCCTTGTCCCTGGCGTGGCCGCCAGCACCGGGTCGCGGTCGATCAGCTGAGGGGTGGCGGCCGTACTCGCCTCGTGGCAGCCTGTCCTCAAGCCGTCGAGGAGGTTCAGCATGATCAGAAACCACAGTTATGACATCACCGTCGCCTGGACCGGCAACCGGGGCAGCGGCACCAGCGGATACCGGGAGTACGGCCGTGACCACGAGGTGACGGTCAGCGGGGTTGGTGATGAGGAAGGGGCCGCGGGCGCCGCCCGGCCGCAGCCCATCGCGGGCAGCTCCGACTCGGCCTTCCGGGGCGATCCCGGACGCTGGAATCCCGAGCAGCTGCTCACCGCCGCGCTCGCCCAGTGCCACATGCTTTCCTACCTGCACGCCTGCGCGGCGGCCGGCATCGTGGTCACCGGGTACACCGACGAGGCGCACGGCCTCATGACCGAGACCACCGACGGCGGTGGACACTTCATCGAGGTCGTGCTCAGGCCGCGGGTCACCGTGGCCTCACCGGACATGATCGACAAGGCGGTCGGGCTGCATCAGCAAGCCCACCAGAAGTGCTTCATCGCCAGCTCGGTGAACTTCCCGGTCAGGCACGAACCCGTCGTGGTCGCCGCCAGCCCGGCATGACGGCGAGGACCGCCGGCCGGTTGCATGATCATGCACTCGTGTGCATATAATTGCACTCGTGTCCAAGGTGCTGAGCTCTCTCCCTGTCGGCGAACGCGTCGGTATCGCCTTTTCCGGCGGCCTCGACACCTCGGTAGCGGTCGCCTGGATGCGCGAGAAGGGTGCCGTGCCGTGCACCTACACCGCCGACATCGGGCAGTACGACGAGCCTGACATCGCGTCGGTGCCCGGGCGCGCCACGGTGTACGGCGCGGAGATGGCCCGGCTGGTCGACTGTCGCGCCGCCCTGGTGGAGGAGGGGCTCGCGGCCCTGGCCTGCGGGGCGTTCCACATCAGGTCCGGCGGCCGGCCCTACTTCAACACCACCCCGCTCGGCCGGGCCGTCACAGGCACCCTGCTTGTCCGCGGGATGCTCGACGACGACGTGCGGATCTGGGGAGACGGCTCCACCTATAAGGGCAACGACATCGAGCGGTTTTACCGCTACGGACTGCTGGCCAACCCCTCCCTGCGGATCTACAAGCCGTGGCTGGACGCCGCCTTCGTCAGCGAACTCGGCGGTCGCACCGAGATGTCTCAGTGGCTGCTCGCCCGGGGCCTGCCCTACCGGGACAGCGCGGAGAAGGCCTACTCCACCGACGCGAACATCTGGGGCGCGACACACGAGGCCAAGGTGCTCGAGCATCTCGACAACGGCATCGAGATCGTCGAGCCGATCATGGGCGTGCGGTTCTGGGATCCCCGCATCGAGATACCCGCCGAGGACGTCACGATCGGTTTCGAGCAGGGACGACCGGTGACGGTCAACGGCAAGGAATTCACCTCCGCCGTCGACCTGGTGCTCGAGGTCAACGCCATCGGCGGCCGGCACGGGATGGGCATGTCCGACCAGATCGAGAACCGGGTCATCGAGGCCAAGAGCCGGGGCATCTACGAAGCACCGGGCATGGCGTTGCTGCACGCCTGCTACGAGCGGCTGGTCAATGCGATCCACAACGAGGACACGCTGGCCAGCTATCACAACGAGGGGCGGCGGCTCGGCCGGCTGCTGTACGAAGGCCGCTGGCTGGACCCGCAGGCGCTGATGCTACGCGAGTCACTCCAGCGCTGGATCGGGACGGCAGTCGCCGGCGAGGTGACCCTCCGGCTGCGGCGCGGTGAGGACTACTCGATCCTGCATACGTCCGGGCCAAGGTTCAGCTATCACCCGGACAAGCTCTCGATGGAACGGACCGAGGATTCCGCCTTCGGTCCGGCCGACCGCATCGGCCAGCTGACCATGCGGAACCTCGACATCGCCGACTCGCGCGCCAAGCTCGAGCAGTACGCCGGACTCGGCATCCTCGGCCGCCCGCACCAGGCCCTGACCGGCGCCGCCTACCCGGCGCCCGCCGAGCTGATCGGCGCGATGCCAGAAGGCGGGGCCGAGGCGATCGCCTCCCGCGGCACGGTCCCCAGCGACGACGAACTGCTCGACCACGCCGCGATGGAATCTGGCACCGACTGACCGCCACGCACGTTCCGTTCGACCGGATGTTTCCTTCGTTCCGTTCGACTGGATAGCGCTCTCCCACGCCACTCCTTTACCTCTGCTCCGGTCAGGCGCACGGGGTTGTCGGCTATGCCCTAAAGATCCGTCAGCTGACCGATGTCTCTCACTGCAATTTGCAGCAGCATTTTCGATGCAACAGGCATCGTGCGGATTTGGCCGCTCGCCCGGACCTGCCCGTAAGCAGGCGTCCTGGGTGGCCTGCGCGCTCCCGGACCAGATCAGACCGGCCGTGGCGGCCGAGCCGGCCGCCCGGACCTTGGCGTTTGCCGAGGCTAGGAAGGTCCCCGGCCGATCGCAGAGAAGAGAGGAAACCTCCGTTGATACGCAGGTTCACGCGGGCAGTGCGGGCCGCGGAGATAGTGGGCGCCGTGATCGCCGTCGCCGTCTTGGCGATCCTGTTCCTGCCCAGGCTGACCGGCGGCGGGAACGCCGCCTCGCCCAGGATCGAGCAGCCGGACCTGAATGTGGCGGTGGTCCCCGCGGTCGACTCGGCCGGCTTCTTCGTGGCCCTGAACGAGGGCCTGTTCGCGGCGCGCGGCCTGCACGTCACCTTCATACCGGCGGTCAGTTCCGAGACGGTCATCAACGCCCAGGCGCTCGATGAGCCGAACGACCGGGTCGACATCTCCTGCGGCAACTACGTCAGCTACATCCAGGCCCAGGAAAACTACGACCAGGGCAAGCGGTCTTCCTCGGCCAACGGTGCCATGGTCGCCGCCGACCTGGATATTTTCGCCGAAGGCTCGGTGATGCAACCGGGAAGCCAGGGCCTCTACGTGATGCCCGATTCGCACTTCTCGACGCTGGCCGACCTGGAAGGCAAGGTCATCGGCGTCAACGCGCCAGGGAACATCCTGTATCTGCTGGCCGCCTCCATCCTGACCGATCACGGGCTGAACGTATCCGGCGTGCGGTTCGCGTACTACCCGCTGCCTGAGATGGCCGCGATGCTCAAGGCCGGGAAGGTCGCCGCGGCGGTGCTGCCCGAGCCGTTCGCCAGCCAGGCTGAGGTGTCGATGGGCGTGACGATGCTCGCCGACGCGGACTCCGGCCCCACCACCGCGTTCCCTGTGCAGGGCTGCGCCGCCACCCGGCAGTGGGCGGCCGCGCACCCGGTGACGCTGGCCGCGTTCCGTGCCGCGTTCGAGCAGGGTCAGGCGACCGCGGACGCCAACCGGGCCGCGGTGGAAAAGGCGATGGAGGCCTTGCCCGCACCGCTGGGCCTCTCCAAGGAGACCGCGGCGCTGTTCACGCTGGACAACTACCCGGTCGGGCCGGTCGACGCGGTACGCATCCAGCGGGTCGCCGACGTGATGCGGCAGTTCCTCCGCTTCCCCGCGTTCAACGCACAGTCGATGATCGGGGGTTAAGGAGACGGAGCTAGAGGAGACGGAGCTGGCGGGCCGCGGGCGGGCGGGAGCGCGGTGACGTCGCTGCGCCGAAGATCTCCGGATCGATGGCGGACAGGAAAGGAGATCGGCCTGCGGGCTGGTCGGAGCCGTAGCGGGTGCGACGGGCGGCGCAGCTGAGCAGGAGTTTGGCGCGGGCTCGGGTGCAGGCGACGAACAGCAGGCGCCGTTCCTCGGCCACCTCCTCCTCGGTCCCGGGGCCGGAGCCAGGGAGACGGAGCGGGAGCAGGCCCTGCTCGCAGCCGGCCAGGAAGACCGCGTCAAACTCCAGGCCCTTGGCGGCGTGCACGGTGAGCAGGGTGATCGCCTCGGCCCGGGGGTCCAGGGCGTCCGGCTCGGCGCCCAGGGAGAGCTCGGTGCGGAAACGGTCAAGGTCCGGACCGCAGCGGCGGGCCAGCGGGGTCAGCAGCTGGCCGGCCGCGCGGATGTCTTTGACGGCGGCGTCGCGCTCGCCCCGGGCGGCGGCCAGGGCTTGGACGGCTGCGCTGAGCTGCCGCAGGGCCGCATCGCTGGCTGAGTCCTGCGGGCTGGCCGGGGTTTTCAGCCGCATTTCGCGGATGATGTCGGGGACGCCGGCCCGGCGGGTGAGCAGGTCGTGGGAGCGCTTCTGGTACGGCAGGCCGGCTCTGGTCAGGGCCTGGCCGAGGACGGTGGCCTGGGCGTCGGTGCGGTACAGGACGGCGATGTCGGCCAGGCCCAGTTTGCCGTGGGCGTGCCCGTCGGCCCGGCCGCTGTCCAGGCTGTGGAAGGACGCGCCGCCCAGCAGCTGGTCGATGGTGGCGGCGATCCAGGCGGCCTCGGCGTGCTCGTCCGGGGCCTCGTGCCAGCTGACGGCGGGGTCCTGGGCGGGGTGGTGGTGTGCGGCGGGGTGGTGTGAGGGGTGGTGGTGTGCGGGCCTGCCCTGGCGGGACGGGACCAGGGTGGTCGGGGCGATGGCCTGCAGGGCGAGGGTGACGATGGCGGGGGCCGACCGGTAGTTCCTGGTCAGCTCGACGGTGGTCGCACCGGGGAAGTCGGCGGTGAACCGGGCGAAGATGCCGGGGTCGGCACCGCGGAAGCCGTAGATGGACTGATCCGGGTCACCGATCGCGGTCAGGCCGGTGCCGTCGCCGGCGATGGCCCGGAGCAGGGTGTACTGAACCAGGTCGATGTCCTGGTACTCATCCACGCTGACCCGCGGCCAGCGGGCCCGCAGATCGGCGGCGACGGCGGGGTTCCCGGTCAGCAGGGCGGCGGGGATCTCGACCAGGCTGTCAAAGTCGACCAGGTCGCGGGCGGCCAGCTGCTGGCGCAGGGCCTGGCGGGCATCGGGATCGTCCGGGCCGGCCGCGAGAAGCTTGCGGGCGTCACGGTCGGAGCCGGTCAGCTCGGTGGCGACGGCCAGACGGGTGGCCTCGTCGGCCACGGCGAACTGGGCGGGCAGACCCGCCGCGGCGTGATACTCACGGAGAATGCGCAGGCCCAGACCGTGAAAGGTGGTGACGGTGGGCTCGCCGGGCGAGCTCGGGCTCAGCGCGGCCAGGCGGTCGCGCATTTCCTGGGCCGCCCGGCGGGTGAACGTGATGGCCAGGAAGCTTCCGGCCGGGACGCCCCGGTCGACGATCTGGTGGGCGATCCGGTGCGTCAGCGTGCGGGTCTTGCCGGTGCCGGGACCGGCCACGATCAGCAGCGGTCCGGGGGCGACCGCGGCGGCGTCCTGGTCGGGGTCCAGGCCGTCGAGGATCGATCCGGTGGCGGGTGAGAATTCCGGGGGCGGCGAGGGGCGCGGGGATTGCGGGGTGACTGGGTGGGGAGTTGTCGGGGTCTTCGGGTCCGGGGCGGAGAGGTCGGTGAGGGCGAAGAGCCCGGTTTCGTTGAGTTCATGGGGGGTGAACAGGCGGATGGTGCCGTATTCGCCGTCGTAGCCGGCGTCCCGGATGACCTCGCCGCGGCGCAGCCGGGCGATGGCCTCGCTGAGCCGGGAGCCGCCGGTCCGGCGGAGGTCGTCAAGCGGGACATCGCGCAGGATGGTCAGCTCAGGCCCGAGGGCGGCGACGAGGCGGCCGACCTCACCGACGACCTTCTTGCTCTTCGGGCCGGTGGCCAGGATCTCGCTCATGATCTCGGGCAGCTGGACCAGGCTGGTGAAGCCCGCGGTGCCGGGCGGGCGGAATCCGGCCGGGCGATCGGCGAGCTCGGCCACCCGGTGCAGGACCCCGACGGTCAGCGGCTTGGCGCAGACCGGGCAGGTCTTGGCGAGCTGGCGGGTCCGTTCGGGATCAAAACGGGTGTCGCACTTGCGGTGGCCGTCCAGGTGGTACTTACCCTCTTCGGGAAAGAACTCGATCGTGCCGGCCAGGCCGCCGCCGGTCTTCAGGGCCGCGGCCATGGCGAAGTAGTCGAGGTCGGTGTCGAAAACCGTGGCTTCCCGGCCGAGCATCGGCGGGGAGTGCGCGTCGGAGTTGCTGACCAGGCGGTAGGCGTCGAGCGAGGAGCATGACCAGTTCATCGGCGGGTCCGAGGACAGCCCGGTCTCCACCGCGAAAATGTGATCGGCCAGGTCGGCGTAGCAGTCGCGGACCGCGTCGAAGCCGGACTTGGAACCGAGGACGGCGAACCACGGGGTCCAGACGTGGGCAGGGATCAGGTAGCAGCCGGGATCGGCTTGAAGGGTGATCTCCAGCAGGTCGCGGGAGTCCAGGCCGAGGATGGGGCGGCCGTCGGAGGCCAGGTTGCCGATCTTGGCCAGCGACCCGGTGATCTTGTCGGCGGCCTCGAAGCTGGGGGCATAGAGGAGGTGGTGGACCTTGCGGGTGCGGTCGTCACGGCGGTAGATGGTGGAGATCTCCACCGAGAGCATGAAGCGGACCGGGCCCGCGCAGCTGCCTGGGGTGTCGCGGATCAGGCGTTTCTCCAGGTCGGGGCGGATACGGAACAGGCCAGGCTCGGCGGGGACGAGGGTCTGCTTGAGTTCCGCGGACC
>JBEKGC010000158.1:0-13473 GCA_050013055.1 Streptosporangiaceae bacterium | reverse complement strand
CAGGATCCCGAGATCCACCGGCCCATCACCGAGCTCGGCATGGTCAAGAACGTCCATGTCGCGGCGGACGGGGCGGTGCTGGTCGAGGTGTGGCTGACCGTGACCGGCTGCCCGCTGCGGGAGACCATCATCCGTGAGGTCAGCGCGGCGGTGACCAAGCTGCCCGGGGTGTCCTCGGTGCGGGTCGAGCTGGACGTGATGAGCGAGGAACAGCGGCGGGCGCTGCAGACCCAGCTGCGCGGCGGCAAGGCGGAGCCGGTGATCCCGTTCGCCCAGCCGACGTCGCTGACCCGGGTGTACGCGGTGGCCAGCGGCAAGGGCGGGGTGGGCAAGTCCTCGGTCACGGTCAACCTGGCCGCCGCGCTGGCCGCCGCCGGGCAGAAGGTCGGCGTGGTGGACGCCGACATCTACGGGCACTCAATACCGCGCATGCTGGGCGTGACCGGCCGCCCCACCCCGGTCGAGAACATGATCATGCCGCCGGAGGCGCACGGCGTGAAGGTCATCTCGATCGGCATGTTCACCAAGGGCAACACGCCCGTGGTCTGGCGCGGGCCGATGCTGCACCGGGCGTTGCAGCAGTTTCTCGCCGACGTGTACTGGGGCGACCTGGACGTGCTGCTGCTCGACCTGCCCCCGGGCACCGGCGACGTGGCCATCTCGGTGGCCCAGATGCTGCCGGGCGCCGAGCTGCTCGTGGTGACCACCCCCCAGCTGGCCGCGGCCGAGGTGGCCGAACGGGCCGGCGCGATCGCCTCGCAAACCCATCAGCGGCTCACCGGGGTCATCGAGAACATGTCCTATCTGCTGTGCCCGCACTGCGGCGAGCAGACGGAGGTGTTCGGCTCGGGCGGCGGCGCCACCGTGGCGGCCGCGCTCAGCCAGCTCAGCGGGGCGCAGGTGCCACTGCTCGGACAGGTGCCGATCGACATCCGGCTGCGTGAAGGCGGCGACGCCGGGGTGCCGCTTGTGCTCAGCGACCCCGACTCCCCCGCCGCGCTCGCGCTGCGGAAGATCGCCGACAACCTCGGCGCGCGGAGCCGCAGCCTGGCCGGACGCAACCTGGGCATCACGCCGCGCTAAGCCGGGTCGGGGCTAAGCCGGGTCGGGGCTAAGCCGGGTCGGGCTAGGTCGCGTCGGGGTCGAACGGGGGGCGCTCACCCGGGGCGAGCAGGATGCCGCCGGCCCGGGACGCCCGCGGCGGCGGCACGGCGGCCGACGGCGGGTAATCGCCGTTTAGGTCATCAAGCAGGTGCTTTTGCACGAAGCGCTTCGGGTTCAGGTCCTCCAGGTCGAAGTCGGCGAACTCGGGCCCGAGCCCTTCCCGCAGGTCGTTCTTGGCGCCTTCGGCGACCCGGCGCAGGTCCCGCAGCGCGCGGCCGGCCTGGGCGGCCATCTTGGGCAACTCGTTCGGCCCGAAGATGACGAGTGCGATCACCGCCAGGACCAGCAGCTTAGAGAGGTTAAGGTCGAACACGTTCAGCTCTTTCCTCCGGCCGGGAAACGCAAGCTCTCGCATACCCACTGTAAACCGTGCTGCAAGCCATTCGGGGCTCAAGCCCTCCCGGCTTGGACCTGGTCATCAGCCGAACGGGTTGACCCACGAGGCCAGCCGGACGAAACCCCGTGACATCCGCTTCCAGAAACCGGGCGGCCCGTCGTGCGGCAGCGCGCCGACCACGGCGTCGACGGTCTGGGCCGGCGCGTCGGCCATCACCGTGTACACCATGTCGTGGCTGGCCCAGGTGAGCGAGCGCTGATCCGGTTCGGCCACGTAGATCACGTGACCGGCCACGTTGGCACGCTGCCAGCCGGCCAGCTTGGCCGCCAGGTCACCCCGCTGCTCGAAGACCGAGACCACGGACAGGCCGTCGGAGTAATTAAGGTCAAGCACGGTGCCGGAGCTTGTCGTGGTCTGCGCCCCGGTGAACAGCGAAAGCCCGCCGGGCAGCCGGGCCGGGACCAGCCAGCCACGGGCGCGGGTGGCCAGCAGCTGAGCGTGCGAGAGCGGGTCGGTCCACGGCCCGGGCGGATCGGCCGGGTCGTCCGCGTCCGGCACCGCCACCGGCGCGTTCGCCGTGAAATGGATCTTGATGAACAAGTCCTGGCTGATCACGTGCGCGCCGGAGTCGAAGACCTCGCGCTCGAGCGGCAGCTTGGTCGCGTCGTCCAGCCAGAACCTCGCGGCTAGGCTGCCGTCGCTCCGCCACGCCTCCACCACCTGCGCCGTCCGGCTGTCCGCCGAGCCCGCGCCCGCGTACGCCACGATGTAATCGGCCTCGAGCAGCCGCACGAGCTGCGCCGTCACGCCGAGCACGCCCTCGGGTTGCTGACCGTCGTTGTCGGCCGACAGGTACGGCTGGCTGCTCAGCGCGGTCCCCGCGGCCAGGGTCTGGGTGACCGTCTGGCCGCCGCTGACATGCCAGATGTCGGAGACAAGCACGCTCACGCTGCCGTTACTCCACCGGGTGACAACCTCCTCGCCCTGGTACGAGGTCCCCACCGCGGCCTGAGCCGCCTGGTTCAGCAGGCGCAGGGCCAGCCGGTTGCTCTGCCGCCGTCCGGTGGCCGGAGCGCGGTTCGCGGCCGCGGCGGAAGGGCTGGCCGCCGCGGCCGCTTCGTTGCCTGACGTGCCGCCGCCCGCCTGGCTACTGCACGCGGTCACCAGGAACCCGGGCACGGCCATCACCAGCGCGGCCGCCAGCAGCAGCGGCGACCGGCCCGGGCGGGTCAGGTGGTAGCTGGGCGTGAACACTTGGGCCTCACGGGAGCGACGCGGCGGTGCTGCGCGCGGATGCCGAGGACCATGGGGTGGCCGGGGGCCGCACGGCGGACGAGGCTGCGGACAAAGGAGCGAACGGGACTTCGCCGGTCGTGATGGCGTGCTCGACGCTGTACATCTCCACCGGCGGCGTGATCTTGGGCCCGGGGGCCGAATCGCTCCCGCCGCCGGCCGTAAACGCCACCGTGCCCAGCCCGACGACCAGGGAGACCGTGCCGAGCATGAGGTAACGGCGGCGCTGAGCCGATCGTGGCCGGCCGGACTGCGGCCTGGTCAGCGCCCGGATGGCGCGCCGTCTCGGCCGGCCAGTCCTGCGGCCCGGGGCGACCTGCCTGGAGCCCGACGGCATCGGGCCGCCCGGCCCGGTCAGGGCGATCAGCCGCCTGGTCATCGCGGCCTCGGCGGGCGCCCCGGTATCGAGCGTGCGCAGCTGCCGTTTCAGCGCGCGCAGCTCAGCGGCTTCGGCCCGGCATGGCTCGCAGCTGGCCAGGTGGGCGTGCGCACGGTCCCGTTCGGCTCCGTCAAGCTCGCCGTCGACGAGCGCGGACAACCGGTCACCCAGATGGCTCATGACTCACCCGTCCGGTTGAACACGGTGGGGGCGACGGGAGTGACGGGGGCGACGGGATTGGGGCGGCGATGCTCCAGGGCGGAGCGCAGCTGGGCCCGGCCGCGGTGAATCCTGCTGCGCACCGTACCCAGCTTGACGCCCAGCGTGGCAGCGATCTCTTCGTAGGAGAAGCCTTCGATGTCGCACAGTACGACGGCGGCTCGGTACTCCGGCGGCAGGGCCTTCAGCGCGGCCTGCACGTCGTCGTCGAGGTGAGTGTCGTCGAACACCTGGGCCGGCGTGGGCTCGGCCCCCGGCAGCCGGTGCGCCATCTCGTCGGCCAGGCCCTCAAAGTGGATCCGCTGCCTGCGCCGCGCCGAGTCCAGGAACAAGTTCGTGGTGATGCGGTGCAACCAGCCCTCGAACGTGCCCGGGGTATAGCTGGACAAGGACCTGAACACCCGCACGAACACTTCCTGGGTCAGGTCCTCGGCGTCGTGCGGGTTGCCGGTCAGCCGGTACGCCAGCCGGTAAACCCGGGTCGAGTGCTTCCGGACGATGTCTTCCCACGTCGGGAGGTCCCACTCGGCCTGGCCCACCGGCGTCTGAGCGTCCTCCACCAATCCGCCCTCCGGGTCACACAGTGCCGCGACTGTCACCATCGTGCCCTGGATTCTTTCGTTACGCCAGCTGACTTCGGATAGGCACTGTCCTCAGGCCCGCGGCGGTCCGCGAGCCTGCACCGGTACCGACTAGCTAACGGCCCGGATCGGCGGAGAGTTCCCGGACCTGCGGATCTGGCGCTAGGCTGCTGCGGATGGGGCCACTTGCGTTCGCTGCCGACTACGTACCCGAGGACGAGCCGCTGCTCGCCGCCCGGAAGTGCGCGGCCGACCTCGGCGGCACCGAACCGGTGTCCCCGGCGGTCGGTGCGGTGCTGCGCTTCCTGGCCTGCGCGGTCGGGGCCAGGACGGTGGTCGAGATCGGCACCGGCTGCGGCAGCTCCGGCATCTGGCTGCTCCGCGGCATGCGCTCGGGCGCCACGCTCACCAGCGTCGACACCGAGCCCGAGTACCAGCGGATGGCCCGCAAGGCGTTCACCCAGGCGGGCTTCGCGCAAAACCAGTGCCGCCTCATCCTCGGCCGGGCGCTCGACGTGCTGCCCCGGCTGTCCGACGGCACCTACGACATGGTGTTCTGCGACGCGGACCCTCGGGACTACGCGGATTACCTGACCGCCGCCCTGCGCCTGCTGCGGCCCGGCGGCATCGTCGCGTTCACGAACGCCCTGCTGGCCGGTCCGGTCTCCGACGACGGAGGGGATGAAGGAAACGGCGATCCCTCGCTCGACCTCGCCAGCCAGGTACGGGCGAACGACCGGCTCATCCCGGTCCTGCTGCCGCTCGGGGACGGCCTGCTCGCCGCGGTCAAGAGAGGCGACTAGAAGCCGCTTGGGCCCGAGTCATCCAACCACCGACTTCAAGGCGTCACCAAGCCTAGCTGCCTCGTCGGCTGTGAGCTCAACAACAAGCCGGCCGCCGCCTTCAAGCGGGACGCGCATCACGATCCCGCGCCCCTCCTTGGTGACCTCAAGCGGACCGTCACCCGTCCGCGGCTTCATCGCCGCCATTTCTCATCCCCTTCCTCCGAACCCCACCACGGGACCTGTCCAGGCTCTGCGCACGCCGCAACCCCAAGCGCCCGCGGGTAAACCGGCCAGCCACAACCGTTTCTATCTGTCGCCCTATTATCCCGTGTTCGGAAGCAGAATGGTAATGATCGGAGATCCTTACCACCGTCAAAACGCGTGCAACAGCCTTTTTTCCCTGCCGTTCGGCGATTTCGCCGGCGCGTCGCGTTGGCCAGGAAGGAAATCAGGTGGGCGAGCGCACTGAGCCGCCGCCCCGCCCCGGCCGCCGGCTGTTCATCGATCTGACGCCGCTGCGCCGGTCCCGCGATTTCCGCTGGCTTATCTTCGGGGAGCTCGTGTCGGTGCTCGGCACCCAGCTGACCACGGTCGCGGTGCCCTACCAGGTGTACCGGCTGACCCACTCCTCCCTCGACGTCGGGCTGGTGTCGCTGGCCCAGTTGTTCCCGCTGATCGCCGGATCGCTGCTCGGCGGATCGGTGGTCGACGCCATAGACCGGCGCCGCCTGCTGATGGCGGCGCAGGTGCTGATGGCGGTCTGCAGCGCCGGCCTGGCCGTCAACGCCGACCTGGGCACCGCGTTGTGGCCGTTGTTCGTGCTGCCCGCGCTGTCCGCCGGGTTCAGCCCGCTGGACAGCGCCGGGCGCAGCGCCATCGTACCGAACCTGGTCCGCCGGTCCGAAGTGTCCACGGCCAACGCCATGTTCCAGTCTTTGTTCCAGTTCGGCCTGGTGGTGGGGCCCGCTGTGGCTGGACTGCTGCTGGCCGGCGCCGGGGTGCTCTTCGTCTACTGGCTGGACGTGGCGAGCTTCGGAGCGGCCCTGCTCGGAGCGTTCATGATGTCACCGCAACCGCCGCGGGGGGCGGCCGGACACCGGGTCGGCGTGCGCTCGATAGGTGAGGGCCTGCGCTTCGTGCGCGGACGGCAGGCCATCCAGGGCGCGTACCTGATCGACATCAACGCCATGGTGTTCGGCATGCCCAGGGCGCTGTTCCCGGCGCTGGCCACCACGCTGTTCGGCGGCGGAGCCTCGACGCTCGGCTTCCTGTACGCCGCGCCCGGCGCGGGAGCCCTGCTCGGTGCGCTCACCACCGGCTGGGTCAGCCGGATCCAGCGTCAGGGGCTGGCGGTCATCCTCGCCGTCATCGCCTGGGGCGCCGCCATCACCTGCTTCGGCCTGGTGCCCTGGCTGCCCGTCGCGCTCGCGCTGCTCGCCGTGGCGGGCTGCGCCGACGTCATCTCGGCCGTGTTCCGCAGCACGATCATCCAGCTCGCCGTGCCCGACGCGCTGCGCGGGCGGCTGTCCGGCCTGCAGATCGCCGTGGTCACCGGGGGACCTCGCATCGGAGACCTGGAGTCGGGCGCGGTCGCGACCGGCTTCGGCGACACGTTCTCGGTGGTCTCCGGCGGTCTGGCCTGCATCGCGGGGGCGCTGGTGCTGGCCCGGCTGCTCCCCGGCTTCCGGCGTCAGCGGATCGAGTCGGGGCACCACCAGCCGGCCGGGGCTGCTGGGGGCGATGGGACCGCTGGGGCTGACGCTGGGGGTGCTGGGGCCGCTGGGGCTGACGCCGGGGCTGCGGGGGCCGCTGAGGCTGCTGAGCCCTAGCGGGGCGATTTGGCAGGATTTGGCAGACGATACGCCAAAGTTTAACGTGACGGTTATCACACACTATGGGTGCCTGCGGTCAGATCCGGGTGTCACCTGGTCGAAGCCGCCTTGGATCTGAGCGTTCGATCGACGCTCGAGGCTCCCAGCGGGGCTTCGGTAGAGCGCGGCGGTCCAGGCCCCTGCGGTGGTGCCGGTGGTGCCGGTGGATCGTCAGCGTGTTATGGGACTCGGGATTGCGGAAAGTCGATTTTCGATTTCTCGAACTAATGAGCTAGTTGTGATTTGCGGGGCGGGGGTGACGGCCCCGGGGGCGGGGGGGACGGCCTCGGGGGCGGGGGGACGGCCCCGCGGGCGGGAGTGACGGCCTCGGGGCGGCGTCGGTCCGATGAATCTCGGCACCCGGATGGCGGGACCGCGGATCCTCCGCAGCAGCCGGATTTCCGTGGGGCACGCGCCAGCGTCCGTTCGGGAAATAATCTCTCGAAACCTGACTGGAGAGGCGGGAGCGCGGACATGGAAAAGCCCCGAAACCCGAGCCCGGGTTCGGGGCCGCCGATGCCCTCGGGCATAGGTGAACAATCGTTCGTTTACGGGATATCGGGCACCTCCAACAATGTTCAAGGTCTCCCTTGAGCACTCTTGGAGGTGGCGGGAATCGAACCCGCGTCCTTCAGTACCTCACCAGGGCTTCTCCGGGCGCAGCTTACTCTGCTTTTCTCAGCCCCGACGATCACGCAAGCTAGACGCCGACAGGCTCAGCCGCTGTTTGATGTCCCGTCTAGCCCCGCAGCCGGGTCAGACGGTAAATCCTTCTAGCTGATGCCAGGCACCGGGTCGAAGGCATCCCCGGGCTGACAGACCTCTTTAACTCGTCTTAAGCGGCGAGAGCGAGGTCAGTGCGCGTTGAGTTGGCACTTATTGGTTTGCGGTCACAGGATTAACGAGGTCACAACCGCAACCCTCGGCCCGCTTCCCCTGGTTCGACCACCGAAGTCGAAACCGATCACCCCCTATTGAGTTGTCTGGCCGGCACGACTAGGCCATGCCGCCGTACCCGACCGTACACTCACAACCGGCGAAAGCCAACTTAGATTCCCGCTCCCGGCTCGCGGGCCTGGGGAGGGAGGGCGCCCTCGGGCCGGCCGGGTCATCGGGTCTCGGGGGCGGCCGGGTCATGGGCACCGGAACATGAAGTGGCCCCTGCGGGCGCTGGCGGTGGCCGAACGCGCCCGCAGGGGCAGACCGGCAGGGTCGGAGCCGGCCTGGCGGCCGGGTCTCCCCCGAGATGAGACCCGGACCCTCACGTTGACTGGGTCGCAACCCCCCAAGCGAACCCCAGTCATGAGTAAAGACGCAGCTAGATGGCACAAGGTTGCCTTGGGTGAGCACATTAGAGTAACGGCTCGATAACACAGAGTAATTGAATAGGGGATTATCGCCGCGACCGGGAGACGGTCGGAGCCGAGCAGGGAACGGCTCCCGGTCCTCGCGGATCGTTGCGGATCAGCCGCGGAGGACGGACAGGAAGGCGCCGGCCAGAGCGGCGGCGGACAGCTGCGCGGTCCGGCCCGTCTCGATCACCGTGAAGGCGACGTCGCCGCGGTAGCCGACGAACCAGCTCGTCCAGCCCGAGCCCGAGTGGACCAGGCCCACCTGGCCGTATACCGGCGAACCCGGCACGCTGGCGGCGTGCGCCGCGCCCGAGCTGACCGCACCGCGCATCAGCTGCCGCAGGGCGGACATGGATCCAGCATCCAGCGCGGCGGCCGGCTTGCTGGCCGGATCGACCGCGCCCTGGGTGACCTGCGGCATATGCCAGCTGCCCGAATCGACGGCCGCGGCCACCATGGCCATCGACAGCGGGCTGACCCGGACACTGCCCTGGCCGATCGTCTCGGCGGCAAGGTCAGCCTGTCCGGTGGCCGAGGGCACCGAGCCGGAGAAGGCAGGCACGGGCAGCTGCGACCAGTCCGACCCGATCCCGAAGGTCGTCACGACCTGGTCGAACTGGCCGGCGGAGAGCCGTTCGGACATACCCGCGAAGGCGGTACCGCAGCCGTCGGCGAAATCGGCGCTGAACGGCTTGCCCTCACCCGCCCCGTCGCTGGTGAACGTCTGCCCCCCGACCGTGAAGGAGTCCTCGCACGAGATCGCGGTATTTGGTTTCAGCCCGTCGCTGAGCAGCGCGGCCGCCGACACAATGGTGAACGCGGTGCCCGGCGTCAACTTGGCGGCCAGCGGGCCAGCGGCGGGCAGGGTGCCCGACGCCTGCCGCTGGGCCACCGCCAAGACCTGACCGGTCGACGCCTGCACGGCCACGATCTCGCCGGAGTCACCCGAATCGTCGAGCGCCTTCAAGGCGGCGTGCTGGACCGACGCCTGGATCGTGGTTCGCACCGGTGTGCCGGGAACACCCGGCCAGCGGGCCAGGACGGCGGTCTGCGCGTTGGCCGGGTTCACCGCGACTACCTCGGTCGTCGGCGTGCCGAGGAGCTGACGCTGGTAGGTCTGCTCAAGCCCGGACAGCCCGACCGTGGTGCCGGGCAGGTAGAACGCGCCGTTCGCCCGCAGCACGGGGTTGACCTCGCTGCCCACCTCGCCGACCAGGCCGGTCGCCTCGGCTTGGAACAGCCGCTTCGACACCCGCTGGACGATAAGGCCGGGCACCCGGGCGAGCCGGGCGTGCAGCTCAGAGTAGGTGATGGGATCGAGCGTGGCGAGCCGGAAGAACCGGTCGGGCGGGGCCGCCGCGATCTGGCCGAGCACCTGCCCCGCTTGCAGCCCGGTCAGCGCGGCGAAGGACCTGGCGGTCGCCCCCTGGCTGGCCAGCCGCTCGGGCCACACGCCCACCTCGTAGGCCGGCGTCGACTGCTCAAGCGGATGCCCCTCCGCGTCAAGCACGGCCGCCCGGGCCGGAAACTCGGTCACCATGGCCAGCCGTTCGCCCGGGCCCAAGCTCGGGTTGATGACGCTGGGCGCCCAGTCGACCTTCCAGCCGTCGCCCACCCGGCGCAGGCCGAACGTGCCGTGATAGGTCCAGACGTGCTCCTCGCCGGCCAGGCTGACCGACGCCTCGAAGGAGGCCTGCGCGGTGCTGCCGTGCTGGCTGACCGAGCTCATCTCGAGGAAGAGCTGGGTGGCGTCGACCTGCCCGAAGGAATTCTTCAGCTCGGCGGTGACGGTCGCCGGCGAGGCTGTGGTCAGCTCTCCCGCCGCGGCGTACTGCTGCTGCTGCCAGTCGAGCAGGAACGCCTGCGCGGTGGGCTCCGCGGACAGCTCGGAGCCGAAACCGGTAGCCAACCCGATGACCAGCACGCCGACCGCGACGATGACGACCGCGGCCAGCTTCGACCGCCTCGCCCGGCGGCCCGCGGCCGGGGACTTCTGGCCGGGCTTGGCCGACGGCCCGGACGCTACGTGACGGGCCGGCCCCGGCGCGGTGGGGGTCAGGCGGGTCGGCTGGGCCACCCGTGAGCCAGCAGGTCCGGCCACCCGGGTGCCGGGCAGACCCGGCGGCCCGGAAAGACCAGGGGGGACAGGGGGGACAGGGGGGACTGAGGGGTTGGAAAGGCCTGGGGGGACGGCGGGACTGGAGGGGTCAGGGGGGACGACGTCGTGGGGCCGGGGCGCCGAAGGCCCCCGCAGCCTGGGGTGGCCACGGCGCTGGCTGGCGTGAGAGGACACGATCCGCCTGCCCGTCACCTGCGCCGCTTCAGCGCCCGGTCCATTTCCCTGGCCGCATCACGTTTGGCCAGGTCCTGGCGCTTGTCATAGGTCCGCTTACCGCGGGCGAGACCGAGTTCCACCTTGACGTTCCCATCCCTGAAGTACAGCGAAAGCGGGACCAGGGTCAAACCTTGCTCAGCGATCTTGCTGGCCAGGCGGTCGATCTCCTTGCGGTGCATCAGGAGCTTCCTGATCCGCCGGGGCGTGTGATTAGTCCAGGTGCCTTGCCCGTATTCGGGGATATGCACGTTGTGCAGCCAGATCTCATCATCGGTGATCTGCGCGAACCCGTCCGCCAGCGACGCGCGGCCGGCGCGCAGAGTCTTCACCTCGGTGCCGGTCAGGACCAGGCCGGCCTCGAAGGTGTCCTCGACGTGATAGTCGTGGTACGCACGGCGATTACGGGCGATGACCTTCTGCCCCTGCTCCCGAGCCACGTCCCTCCCATCACCGTTCCGGCAACCACTTAGACACGCAGGTAGCGGCGCAGCGTCAGGAACGACGTCACACCGCAAAGCACGACTCCTACCACCATCGAGAACAAGATCACCTCGATCAGGTCACCGACGGACAAACCTACGTTGAAGGAGAAGTACTGCTCCAGGCTATCTAGCATCAGCGACTTGACCGCCACCAGGAGCCCCGCCGCGATCGCCCAGCCGATCAGGCCGGCGATCGCACCCTCCAGCAGGAACGGCAGCTGGATGTAGAAGTTCGACGCGCCGACCAGGCGCATGATGGCGGTTTCCCTGCGCCGGTTGAACGCGGACAGCCTGATCGTGTTGGCCACAAGCAAGATGGCGGCCACGATCAGGATCAGGGCGATGATGATCACCGCGTTCCTGGCCCCGTCGAGCAGCCGGTAGAACTTGTCCAGGATGGTCATCTCGTCGACCACGGTTTCCACCCCCTGGGCGCCCGTCACCGCGCTGGCCACGATGTTGTAGTCGGCCTCGGGATTCTTCAGCTTCACCTCGAACGAGTCAGGGATGTCGCCCTGCTGGGTGTCCTGGACCAGGGCGGGCTCGTTGGAGAAGTACTGCCTGAACTCGGTGTAGGCCTGCTGCTGTGAGACGTAGTAGACGTCCTGGACCTGCGGCATGGCGGCCAGCTGCTGGCGCAGCTGATTCCGCTGCGCCGCGGTGGAGGGCCCGTTCTGCTGGCACTGCGGTTGCGGGCTCGTCTTGATGCACAGGTAGATCGACAGCTCGACCTTGCCCTGCCAGTAGGTGCGCGTCCTGTCCACCTGCTTGACGAACAGCAGACCCGTGCCGAGCAGGGACAAGCTGATGGCCACGACCACGATGAGCGCCATCGTCATGGTGAGATTCCGGCGCAGCCCGATCCAGATCTCGGAGAAGACGAACTGTGAACGCATGCTGGCTGATCCTTGCAATCTTAGGTTGTAGGCGTCGGCACCGCGGCCGGGAGATGACGCCGGCGGTGACGACAGGTCAGTATGCCTGGCCGTACACTCCGCGCGACTGATCTCGAACGACCTTGCCGTATTCGAGCTCGATGACCCGCTTGCGCATCGAGTCGACGATAGCCGCGTCATGGGTGGCCATGACCACGGTGGTGCCGGTCCGGTTGATGCGGTCGAGCACTTTCATGATGCCGATCGAGGTCGCCGGGTCGATGTTCCCCGTCGGCTCGTCGGCGAGCAGGATCATCGGCCGGTTGACGAACGCCCGCGCCATCGCGACCCGCTGCTGCTCGCCGCCGGACAGTTCGTCCGGCATCCGGTCGTGCTTGCCCTCCAGGCCCACCAGGTCGATGACCTCCGGGACGACCTTGCGGATAAAGCGCCGCTGCTTGCCGATCACTTCCAAAGCGAACGCGACATTCTGATAGACGTTTTTATTCGGCAACAGCCGGAAATCCTGGAACACGCAGCCGATGCGACGCCGCAGATACGGCACCTTCCAGTTCGTGAGTCGCGCGAGATCCCGGCCGGCCACGTGGATTTTGCCGTCCGAAGGCCGCTCCTCCTTGAGGACCAGACGGAGAAAGGTCGACTTTCCCGACCCGGACGGGCCGACGAGGAAGACGAACTCGCCCTTGGTGACCTCGATGTTCACGCTCTCCAGCGCGGGGCGGCTCTGATTCGGATAAACCTTTGTGACGTTATCGAAGTTGATCACGGGACCATCACATCGATGTAGGAGGACCAGGGCCGCGGCGGCCGCCGCAACTGAAGACGGCTTGGGGTAACCTGGATTGGGCCAGGGATCAGTCTAGAGGGAAACTGGCAGCTAAGGCCTTACATCACGGCAAGTGCCGGGGCGCGGGCTAGCCGGAAGGGGTTCCATGAGCTGCGAACACCTGATCTGCGCGCGATGCGCCAGGCCAGTAGCGGAAGGCCGCTGCCCGGCTTGTCGCGCATCGCGAGAACACGTTCACCATCAGCATTCGGGTGCCAGCCCGCAGCTGATCCTCGCGGCCGTCCTGGTGCTGAGCCTGCTGCTGCTGCTGGCCCTGCACCTGGCGAAATAGCCCGGCCGGGCGGGCGGACCAGCCCACGGCCGAGGGCGCCGGGGGGACGCGGCCGGCCAGCGCGGCCGGGCGTGTCGCCGGACGGCTACCGGCCGTTCTGCCTCATCCAGCGGATCTCCGCGTCGATGAACTCATCGATCTCCCCGTCAAGGACGGCCATGGCGTTTCCCGTCTCCATGCCCGTCCGCACGTCCTTGACGTTCTGATAGGGGTAGAGCACATAGTTGCGGATCTGGGTTCCCCAGGCCCGGCCGCCGTCACCACGCAGCGCGGCCATCTCCTCGGCTTCCTCGTGCCGCCGCCGCTCAAGCAGCTTGGATTGCAGCACGGCCATCGCCGACGCGCGGTTCTGGATCTGGCTGCGCTCGTTCTGGCAGGAGACGACGATGCCGGTGGGCATGTGGGTGATGCGCACCGCCGAGTCGGTGGTGTTCACGCCCTGGCCGCCGGGACCGCTCGACCGGAACACGTCGACCCTGATGTCGTCGTCACTGATGTCGATGTGATCGGTGGTTTCCACCACCGGGGTCACGTCGACACCGGCGAACGAGGTCTGCCTGCGCCCCTGGTTGTCGTACTTGGAGATCCGGACCATCCGGTGCGTGCCGTGCTCGCCGCGCAGCGTTCCGTAGGCGTAGGGCGCGTTCACCGCGAACGTGGT
>JBEKGC010000157.1:0-13539 GCA_050013055.1 Streptosporangiaceae bacterium | reverse complement strand
GCATGCTGCCGAGCCCGGCTGCGGCCTTGACGTCGCCCAGGCCCATCCCGGCCGGGCTGATCACCGCGAGGACCAGGTAGAAGCCGGACAGGGCGATGCCGCCAAGGACGGCCCGGGACAGGACAGGCCAGGTCCCGTCGGCGGCGGCCGCCGCGAGCAGAAGCAGCACGGTGCCGGCGAACGCGGAGCCGGTGAGCACGTCCGGCAGCCTGCGGACAGCGGCGTCGACGAACGCGAGCGGCACCGCGCAGGCGGCCAGCCAGCACGCCGCCGCGAGGACCAGGCCGGGGTGAACGCGAGCCGCGAGCGCACCGAGCAGGATCGCCATGACGGCCGCGATGAGCAGGGTGGGCGGCCCGGCGCGGGTACCGCAGGCCGGGCACCGGCTGGGGACGCGCGGACCGAATCGGCCAAGCGCGGACAACGCCCGGGGCCAGGATGATGCGGCGCCACAGCTGGGGCAGGCGGGGGGCTCACCGTCGGGGACGGTGTAGCGGCGGATAACCGCGCGCTGGGGCCAGGCGACGGCGAGGCCGGTGAGGGCCAGCGCGGCGATCAGCGGCGGGTTCACGCGATAATTCCGCGGCCGGCGCGACGGAGGGCGCCGCGGCGGAGTCGGTGGCGGAGGCAGCGGCGGAGCCGGTGGCGGAGGCAGCGGCGGAGTCGGTGGCGTGCATGAGGGCGAGGGAGCGGGAGAGTTCGGTACAGCCGGCGGCGACGGCGATGACGGCGGCGATCTCGATGACGAGCAGCCAGCCGCCGGTCCTGACGTTCTCGTTGAACACCGTCACGCCGTAGGAGGCGCTGATCAGCGCATCACCAAGGGTGAGCGGCGGCTGGACGGCGACCAGGGAGCCGGCCTGCAGGCCGTTCTGCAGCAGGAACAGCGCCCCGACCCCGGCGGCGGCGGTCGCGTACAGCTGCCAGGACAGGAAGAACGGCAGCACGCCCCGGGACAGGACCGACACCGCACTCTTCATCAACGTCGCGGTCAGCGCGTATCCGCACGCGGCCGCGAGCCCGAGCGCGGCCGCGCGAGCGTTCCCCCGCGCCCGCACGCCGACGGTGATCACGATCGCCTCGAAACAGCCGGTGACGATCAGCGTCAGCACCCAGACCTTGAGCGGGGCATGCGTCGTCCCGCCGGACGGCGCCGCGGCCGCCAGGCCCCCGCCGAGGCTGACCGTGACCAGCCCCACGGCCCACCAGGCCCGCCGGGGCAGCCTGCGGTGGGCCAGCCTGACCGCCACCAGCAAGGTGAACGGCAGCTCGATGATGAAGATGGGCTGGACCAGCGCGACCGGACCGGTCGCCAGCGCGGTGGCCTGGCTCACCGCGGCCACGATCACCATGCCGATTCCGGCCAGCCACACCTTGCGCCTGATCAGGTAGCTGAACAAGGACAGGTGCAGGGCGCGGGAGTCCGGCGCGGCCGCAGCGGCGATCCGCTGCAGGACCGAGGCCGTGCCGTTGCACAGCGCCGTTAGCAGGGCAAACAGAACCGATACCACCGCGGCATCTTAGCGGCATTAGCGCCCAGGTTGAAAGCGCCGCAGCCGGAGGCTGTTGGTGGCCACGAACACGGAGCTGAACGCCATCGCCGCCGCCGCGATCAGCGGGTTCAGCCAGCCGAGCGCCGCCAGCGGTATCGCGGCCACGTTATAGCCGAACGCCCAGATCATGTTGCCCTTGATGATCCGCAGCGTGCGCCGGGACAGGGCGATCGCGTCGCAGGCCACGAGCAGGTCGCCGCGGACCAGGGTCAGGTCGCTGGCCTCGATGGCCGCGTCGGCCCCGGTGCCCATGGCCAGGCCCAGGTCGGCCTGGGCCAGGGCGGCGGCGTCGTTGACGCCGTCGCCCGCCATGGCGACGACCCGGCCGGCCTTTTGCAGTTGCTTGATCGCATCGACCTTGCCGGCCGGCAACACACCCGCGATCACCTCGGTGATGCCGACCGCGGCGGCGACGTCCCGGGCGGCCCGCTCGTGGTCGCCGGTGAGCAGCACCGGACGCAGGCCCAGGTCGCGCAGCCGCGCGACGGCCGCCGCCGAGGTCGGCTTGACCGTGTCGGCGACGACGAACACCCCGCGTACCTGCCCGTCCCAGCCGGCCAGCACGGCGGTCCGGCCGGCCGCCTCGGCCTGCGCGGCCGCGGCCGCGAGCGAGGAAGGGACGGTCATCGCCCAGCCGGACTCCAGCCAGTCCCGCCGCCCGGCCAGCACCGTATGCCCGTCCACCACGCCGCGCGCGCCGAGACCGGGATAACTGGTGAACTCGCTGACCCCGTGGCCTGAGGCGGCGGAGTGGGGAGCATGGGGGACGGCGGCCGCGATCGCGGCGGCGATGGGGTGCTCGGAGCCGGATTCCAGGGCCGCGGCGAGCCGGAGCAGCTCGGCTTCGGACTGGCCGGGCCCGGTGATGACGTCGGCCAGGCTCATCCGGCCGCTGGTGAGGGTGCCCGTCTTGTCCAGCACGATCGTGTCGACGGTCCGGGTGGACTCAAGCACTTCCGGCCCGGAGATCAGGATGCCGAGCTGGGCGCCCCGGCCGGTACCGGTCAAGATCGCGGTGGGAGTGGCCAGGCCCATCGCGCACGGACAGGCGATGATCAGCACCGCGACCGCCGCGGTGAACGCCGCCGTCGCGGGGCGCCCGGCCGCCAGCCAGGCGGCCAGCGTCACGGCGGCGATGACGATGACGACGGGGACGAACACCGCCGAGACCCGGTCGGCCAGCCGCTGCACCGGCGGCTTGCCCGCCTGCGCGGCCGTGACCAGCCTGCCGATCCGCGCGAGCTGGGTCTGCGCGCCTACCCTGGTCGCCTGGACCACCAGCAGGCCGGTGGTGTTCACGCCGCCGCCGGTCACCGCGTCCCCCGGGCCCGCCTCGACCGGAACCGGCTCGCCGGTCAGCAGCGAGGCGTCCACCGCGGAACGGCCGGAGACGACGATCCCGTCGGTGGCGACCTTCTCCCCCGGCCGGACGACGAACTCCTCCCCCACGGCCAGCTGCGCCACCGGCACCCGCACCTCCCGCCCGGCCCGCAGCACCACGGCCTCCTTCGCGCCGAGGGCCAGCAGGGCCCGCAGCGCCGCGCCGGACCGCCGTTTCGCCCGCGCCTCGAGGTGCCGGCCCAGCAGGACCAGCACGGTCACGCCCGCGGCCGCGTCCAGGTACGTCGACCCGGTTCCCATGACCAGCGCGGCCAGCGACCACAGGTACGCGGCCGTCACGCCCAGGCTGATCAGCGTGTCCATGGTGGCCACGCCGTGCCGGGCGTTCGCGACGGCCGCCCGGTGGAAGGGCCACGCCCCCCACAGCGCGACCGGGGTGGCCAGCGCCAGCGCCAGCCACCCCCAGGGGCGCCCCGGCCAGGCCATGGCTAGCACCACCACGGGCACCGCCAGCATCAGGGAAATCAGCAGCCGCAGGGGGAAGGCCGGCGAGGCGGCGGCCGGGGCCTGCGCGAGGAAAGTCGCGGGGTCACCGGCCTGCGCGAGGGGGGTCGCGGTGTAGCCGGCCCGCGCGACGCCGGCGATCAGGGCGTCGAGGCCGACGCTGGCGGGGTAGCTGACGGTGGCGGTTTCCGTGGCCAGGTTGACCGAGGCGGTGACGCCGTCCAGCTTGTTCAGCTGGCGTTCCACCCGGGCCGCGCACGATCCGCAGGTCATTCCCTCGATCGCGAGGCCTGCACCGGTTACCCGCATGAGGCCCAGTATACCCTTGGGGGGTATGACGGAGGTCAGGCGGGCGGCACGAGGTAGCTGCCGCGCTTGGGCACGGTGAAGATCTGGCCGGAGTCGCGGAGCAGGCGCAGGGCGTGCAGCACCGTATCCCGGCCTACCCCGTACTCCTGTTGCAGCGCCTTGACCGAGGGCAGCGGGCCGACCCGCCATTCCCCCGCCTCGATCCGGCGGGTGAGGATGTTCACAAGCTGCCGATACGCCGGCTCTGGCAAATCGGCATTAACCATATTAAGTTCGGCCACAAGGCTAACCTAGCAGACTAAATACGAACAGAGAGCCTATCTTTTCTGGACTGGTCTGGTCTGATCTGCTAGCGTGGCACATGGATCCCACGAGGGGGGGATGACAGCTCCGGTACACGGCTCCCACTCCCAGTACCGGAGCTGTCCCCTTGGCTCTGTCCCCTTGGCTAGGGAGCCGGCACACGGAAAATGCGCATCTGCAAGGCCAGCAGGGCGTAGTAACCGATCAGGGTGGTCAGCTCGACCAGGCCTTCCTCGCCGAGGGCGCCGATCGCCGCGGCGTACTCCTGGTCGTCCAGGTCGGCCGGGACCCGCGCACCGGCCAGGGCGCGGGTGGCCGAGTAGGCGACTCGTTCCGTGGGGTCGGCGAACGCGGGATCCGCACCCGAGCGCAGGGCCTCGATCTCCGGCTCGGTAAGCCCGGCCTCGCGCCCGATCGGCTCGTGCGAGGCCTGCTCGTAGCCGCTGTCCCAGGCCTGCGCCACCACGAGGATCGCCATTTCACGGACCCTGGGTGTCAGCTTGGTCCGGAACCTGATCGCGGCGCCGAGCTCCTGCAGCGCGTGGCCGACAGAGGGCGCGTACAGCATCGCGTTGAACGGGCCGGCCAGGCCGCCGGTCCCGTCGGAAAGCTGGATCGCACGCGGACCCTGACCGCGCGGGCCGGACAGGATCTCCCGGTACAGGTTTACCTGGTCGGCGGTCATGTCCTTCGACGAGAGCAGAGCAAGGCGCATCGGCACTCCTATACCGCGAACCCGGGTCCCGGGCCGCAAGACGGTCGTGACGGCGAGAGGGAAGCCCGCCCGTGCTGACCTAGGCGGGCAAGGGCCTGTCGCGCGTTGGTCAGGGGGACGTTCATCCCCGGGTTACTGCCCACCATGACTAGAGCATGCACCCAGGACCGTTCGGAATAATGCCTTTTCAAACATGGCCGCCCGGCGCGCGGACGCGTCGGGCGGCCATGAGCGCGCCGGGATCAGGCGGCGGTGCTCCGGCGGCGGGCTAGGGTGTCCACGGTGACGGCGGCGAGCAGGACGATCGCGGTCCAGATGTACTGGGGTGCGGCGCCCAGGCCGAGCAGTTCCAGGCCGTTGTAGATCACGGCGACGACGAGCCCGCCGAGCACCGCGCCCACCATCTTGCCGCGGCCGCCGAACAGGCTGGTGCCGCCGATGACCGCAGCGCCGACGGCATACAGGACGTACTGGCCGCCCTGGATGCCGGTGGAAATCGAGCCGAGGTAGGAGGTGTAAAGGATGCCCATGATGCCCGCGGTCAGCCCGCACAGCGTGAACGCGAGGACCCGGATCCGGCTCAGGTTGATGCCGGCCCGCCTGGACGCCTCGGCGTTGCCGCCGATGGCGTAGATGTACCGGCCGAACCGGGTGCGGCCGAGCAGGACGCTCCAGGCGATGACGACCACCAGGACCACAAGCACCACCCACGGCACGCCGCGCACAATGGTGAGGCCGACGCCGCGGTTGGTGTTGCCGATCAGCACCACCACCACGCCCGCGACCGCCATCGCGGCGATCTTCAGCACGGTGACGCTCAGCGGGGGCGCGGTGAGGTTGCTCGCCCGCCTGCGGCTGTCGCGCACCAGGAACAGCGCGCCGGCGCCCGCGACGGCGGCCGCCATGACAATCCAGCCGGCCACCGGGCTGAGGGAGCCCGAATAGATGTCGGTCAGGACGTTGTTGTACAGCCGGATGCTGCCGCCGCCGTTGGGGGCGGCCGAGTCCATGACCTCAAGGAGCAGGCCCAGCGCCAGCAGCTGGCCGGCCAGCGTGACCACGAAGGACGGCAAGCGGAGCCGGGTGGTGATAACGCCCTGGAGTCCGCTGAAGATCGCGGGGACGGCCAGGCCGACCAGCACCGCGAGCGGCCACGGGGCGGGGTTGGGCGGCAGCAGCAGCCAGCACGTGAATGTCGCGCCGAGGGCGGCGGTATAGCCGATCGACAGGTCGATCTCACCGAGCAGCAGGACGAACACCTCGGCCATGCCCAGCGTCGCGAACAAGGCGGCCTGCCCGATCAGGTTGACCAGGTTGCCTGCGGACAGGAACAGGGAATTGCGGACCTGGAAGTAGACGACGATGGCGACCAGGCCGAGGATGACCGGCAGGGCGCCGCTGTCGCCGTTGCGCACGCGGGACAGCCAGATCTTGGCGTACTCGCCCAGCGAATTCGCCATGACCTCGGGGGCGGCCAGGGCGACCTCGGACGCGGTCTCCTCGTCGGGTTCTGTGGCCTCGGGCGACGGCCCCTGGACGTCAGTGCTCACTGGAGCTCCCTGCTGAGGGCTCGGCCGGCGTGGCGGCGAGGCGCTTAGAGGTACCGGTGGTCATGAGGTCGACGATGGACTCGGCGTCGTACTGCGACGCGGGTCCGACGGCGACCAGGCGGCCCAGCCGCAGCACGGCGATCCGGTCCGCGACCGACTGGACGTCGGTCAGGTTGTGCGAGATGACGATCACCGCGATGTTCTGGCTCTTCAGCCGTTTGATCAGGTCGAGCACGACGCGGGTCTGGGTGACGCCGAGGGCGGCGGTCGGCTCGTCCAGGATGACCAGCTTAGCCTCGCGCATCACGGCGCGGGCGACCGCGACCGCCTGCCGCTGGCCGCCGGACAGCGAGCCCACCGGCTGGCGGACCGAGCGGACCGTCACCACCGACAGGTCGGCCAGCGTCTGCCTGGCGGCTTTCTCCATCCCGATCTCGTCCAGCTGGAAGTGCTTGACCTGCTCGCGGCCGAGGAACATGTTCGCCACGATGTCCAGGTTGTCACACAGCGCCAGGTCCTGGTAGACGGTGGCGATGCCGAGGTCGGTGGCGTCCTTCGGGGTGTGCAGGTGGACCTCGCGGCCCTGCCAGACGATCTGACCGTGATCCTGGTGGTAGATGCCGGAAATCGTTTTGATCAGCGTGCTCTTGCCCGCCCCGTTGTCACCGACGACCGCCGTCACCTGACCGATGGGGATGTCCAGGGTGATGTGGCTCAGCACGCGCACCGGGCCGAAGCTCTTGCCGATATCGACCAGGTGCAGCAGCGGCGGGCCTCCGGCGCCGTCGACAGCCTGCGGTGGGGTGGGGTCCTGGGGGTGGTCTGGGGTGTCCATAGCGTCTGTCCCGTTCGCGGCGTCGGTCACGTGGGGGTCGGGCGAGGACGCCCGGCCCGCGTCTGCGGGCCGGGCGCCTTCCGCGCTCGGTGTGGTCACCGGGTGCGCCTCGCTACCTTCACGGTCATTACGAGATTCCGGCGGCCTTGCAGGCGGCGGCGTACTGGCCGACGCACAGCTGCGAGGCCTTCACGAAGTTGTCCGCGATCACGGTCGATGCCATGTTCGTCGTGGTCACCCACTCCGGCGTGCCGAGCACCGACGGCACCGCGATGTTTTCCTTGGTGTCGGTGACCGAGCCGTTGACCAGGCTACTCGGCGGGGTCTCGCCCGCGCGCAGGTACATGGCCAGCGCGACGGCCGCCTGGGCCTCGATGTAGATCGGCTTGTAGACGGTGCCGCACTGGTAGCCGGACAGGATGTTCTGCAGTCCGATCAGGGTCGCGTCCTGCCCGGTGACCGGGAAGGTCTTGGGCTTGACGCCCACCCGCTGCAGGTAGGTGATGATCGGGGCGGCGTTCTCATCGTTTGGCGTGAGCACGGAGTTGATGTTCTTGTGCGCCGTGAACGCCTGCTGGAACTCGCTCTCCGCGACCGTCGGGGTCCAGGTCCCGGCGGGCTCGCCGACGTTCACGTACTTCCCGCTGGTGAACAGCGGGGTGAGCACGCCGAGGTACCCCTGGGCGAACAGGGTGGCGTTGTTGTCGGTCGGGTCGCCCTTCATCACCAGCACCTGCGGCTTGGCGACGTGCCAGGCGGTGACGCAGGCCGTGAAGCCGTCGCCGATCTTGGTGCCGACGAGGACGTTGTCGAAGCTGACGTAGTACTCGCGGCTGCCGCCCACGGTGATCCGGTCATAGTCGATGACCTTGGCTCCGTGGGACTTCGCGTAGGACTCGATCTGGGCCCCGACGCCGGGATCGATCGGGTCCATGACCAGGACGCTGGCACCCTTGGTGATGGCGGCCTGGGCGTCGGAGAGCTCGGTGGCATCGCTGCCCTGCGCGTTCTGCACGGAGAACTGCGAGGACGTGAGACCCGCCGCGGTCAGAGCCTGCGTCAGGTAGGGCGCGTCAAACTCCGTGTACCGGGCCGAGGAAACGGTGTCCGGGAGAATAACGGCCACGTTGCCCTTGCCCGAGGTCGCCAGCGGCTTCAGCGCCGACATCGCGGAGAAGGTCCGGTCCAGCTGGCTGAGCGAGATCGACACCGCGGGCGCCGAGCTGGAACTGCTGCTCGTGGCGCTCGATGTCGCGCCAGGAGCACTACTGCTGCTGCTGCTACTGCAGGCCGCAGCGGCGAGGCACAAGGCCACCGACACTGACGCTACAGCAGCTCCTTTCCTTGCCACCCGAATCATAGAAAACCACCTCTGTGTCTTAAAAGGGAAGTGCCGCATCCAGGCCATGCGACTTCCTCGCAGGCCTGGCGGACTTCGCGGCCTTAGCGTCTTACCAAGACCCTAGAGCGCCGGAAGTTAACGTGGCCTTAACATCGGCCTCGTGTCGTGAAGATACCGTGAACGGAGACCTGGCGCAGCCCCTCTGAGCTGCGAATACGACATTGAGACTCGATCGTGTTGCGGTTGGGACTCGGTTGCATCGCTGCGGCCCATTCGGGGCGGCCTGGGCTATTTGGGCGTTCGTGGTCATGCAGTGGTCATTCGGTCGTTACTCGGGTGGTTATTCGGGGGCCAGCCGGTAACCGGCCCGGGGCTGGGTGAGGATCAGCGGCGGGCTTCCCTCCGCCTCGAGCTTGGCCCGCAGCCGCCGCACGTAGACGCGCAGGTACTCGGTCTCGGTCTCGTACCCGTGACCCCACACCCGGCGGAGCAGGTGGGCGTGGGTCAGCAGCTTGCCCCGGTTGACCGCGAGCTCACGCAGCAGGGCGAACTCGGTCGGGGTCAGGTGGACCGGCTGGCCGGTCCGCGTCACCTGCTGCAAGGCCAGGTCGATGACGATATCGCCGACCACGATGACCGGGGACGCCTGCTGCTCGGTGGGCGCGGCGGGCCGGGTCCGGCGCAGCGTCGCGGCGATCCGCGCCAGCAGCTCCTCGATGCTGAACGGCTTGGTCATGTAGTCGTCCGCCCCCATATGCAGGGCGGTCACCTTGTCCCGCTCACCGCCGCGGGCCGACACCACGATGATGGCCACCGGCGAGCGCTCGCGGATCTGGCGGCAGAGCTCGAACCCGTCGGCCTCCGGCAGCATGAGGTCGAGCAGCACGATGTCAGGGTCCTCGGTCTCCAGCAGCTGCAGGGCCCGCATCCCGTCCACGCTCACCACGGTGTCGAAACCCCGCACGGCCAGGTTGGACCGGATCAGGTCGACGATGTTGGGATCGTCCTCCACCACCAGCGCGCAGGTCTTGCGGGCCGTCTCAGTCATCGCCATCATTCCTGTTGCCCCTGGAGTCTGGAAGCGAATGAGGCCCGGTCGTCCGGCTCGCGTCAGGCAGTTCGGCCTCGACCGGCAGCGACACCATGAAGCAGGTGCCCGCGGGCTGCGGCTTCAGCCCGATCACGCCGCCGTGCGCCTGCACGATACCCCTCGCGATGGACAGGCCAAGACCGGCGCCCGCGCTCTTGCGGCTCGGGTGACGGCCGGGCTCGAACGGCGCGGAGACAAGCTCAGGCGGCATGCCCCGGCCGTCGTCGCACACGCTTATCACCACCTGGTCCGGCTCGGTCATGACGCTGACCTGCACCCGGGTACCCGGCGGATTATGGCCGAACGCGTTGTTCAGCAGGTTCACGAACACCTGCTCCATCCGGTCGTGGTCGGCCCACACCACAGGCAAGCCGGGCTCACAGCTGAGCGCGACCGCGCCGGCGCAGCCCGGCGGCAGGCAGCCGATCGCCGCCTCGAGCACCAGCCGGATGTCACACCAGTCCCGTTGCAGGCGCATGATGCCCGATTCGATCGCGGAGAAGTCGAGCAGGTCGTCGACCAGGCGGCCGAGCCGGGCGGACTCCGCGGCGATCCGGTTCAAGAAACGTTCCTGAGAATCGCCGTCCCAGGTCACGTCCGACTGCATCAGGCTGGACGCGTACCCCCTGATGGCCGTCAGCGGGGTCCGCAGCTCGTGGCTGAGCCGGGACAGGAAACCCCGCTGCAGCTCCCGCGACCGGCGCAGCGCCGTCGCCTCCTGGTGCGCGTGCCCGGCTTCCTCCCGTTCCAGCGCCAGCCGGAGCGAGTTGGCGGCGTCCTCCATCAGCGCCGTCTCCTCCTTGGTCGGCGGCACCCGGCGCCAGCTCGCGATCAGCACCGTGGGGCCGCCGGCCGCCACGAAGGCTACGGCCCGGGCCCGCTGCCTGTGGCTGCTGCGCAGTTCCCTGGCCACGCCGTCCGGGTCCGTGCTGGACAGCGCGCTGCCCGACAGCTCGCGCAGCGACGGCGTGGCCGCGGACGGGTCGGTACCCAGCGGACCGGCGTAGGCACGCCAGCAGGTGGGCTGGCCCGCGGGCTGGGTGATCAGCGCCACCTCTTCGGCCTGCAGGCCGCGGCGCAGCGACTGCAGCGCGACGAGCAGGCCGTCGCCGACAAGCACCGGGCCGGCCAGTGTCTCCAGCATCTCCCTGATCGTCTCGAGCACCCGGTTTCTCGTGGTCACCTGGTCAAGCAGCCGGTCACGTTCGATGGCGCTGGCGGCGTAACCCGCGTAGACGGTGACGAGATCAAGCTCGTCGCGCTGCGGTGCGCCCTGCTCGGCCCGAAAGACCGTGATCACGCCGCTCAGCCCGGTCGGCCCGAGCACGGGCACCGACCACGAGCTGGCCACTTTCACCGTCTTGGCCAGGTCGCGGAAGCTGCGCCAGGCCGCGCCGACCCGCACGTTGTCGGCGATGACGGGCCGCTCGCCGGCCGCGGCCAGACCCACCGGGCCGCCGCCAGGCCCGAAGGGCAGCCGGTCCCACGGGTCCAGCTGGCCGGGCGTGAAACCGAGCGACACGGCGCAGAACAGGGTCCGGTCCGCGACCAGGTGAATGCACAGCCGTTCGCTGGACAGCGCCGCCCCGAGCGCGGACAAGATCAGCGACAGGCTGGACGACGGGTCCGCCGAGACCAGCCGGTCGGTGAGCCCGTGCAGCCGGGTGAGCTGACGGCGGGCGGTGGTGTCGATCTGCTGGCCGGACAGCAGCGCCACCACGTCGTCCGGGTGGGTGTCGGCCGGACGCAGATCGGCCACGATCCGGCCCTGGCGCAACACCACCACGCGGTCGGCCAGCCGGAACATCTGATCGATGTCGTGGCAGGCCAGCACGATCGTGGTGCCCTGCTCCCGCAGGCCCATGATCAGCTCTTCGACCTGAGCCGATTCCAGCACGCCGAGCGCCGCGGTCGGCTCGTCCAGGGCCAGCAGCCGCGGCCGGCGCCCCATGGCCCGGGCCACCGCCACCAGCTGACGCTGACCGCCGGACAGCGAGCGGACGCTGAGGGTCGTGTCCTTCAGCGGGATACGCAGCGAGGCCAGCAGATCCGCGGCGGCCCCGTGAAAGCGGGTGTCCGACCGCATCAGCCGCCGCGACTCCCGGCCGAGCAGGATGTTGGCCGCGACGTCCAGGTTGTCGCACAGCGCCAGGTCCTGCCAGACCACCGCGACCCCGCGCTTAGCCGCGCCGGCCGGATCGGACGGCACCCGTTTGCCCGCCAGGAAGATGTCGCCGGCCGCCGGGACCACGTCGCCCGCGATGCAGCGCACCAGCGTGGTCTTGCCCGCGCCGTTCTCCCCGGCCAGCGCGACCAGCTCGCCGGGGCGCACGTCCAGGTTGATGTCGACCAGGGCACGCACCGGGCCGTAGCTGACGCTCAGCCCGGACACAGAAAGCAGCGGCACGGCGGTCGTGCCCTTGTTCCCCTCGGCACCGGGGTCCGGCTTGGACGCCAGCAGAGAAACGGTCATCCCGTCATTGTGTGGCCTGTTCAGGGCGTTTGGCCACCAAGATCACCCACAAAGTCGTCCTTACCAGGCATTTCGTGGTTTATATATTTCCGGGCGGCGCCGTGTGGCGCGGGCGCGGGTGCGGGCGGCGGGGAGATGGCGGCGTGGGAGGTGGACCACGGTTCGTTCGGATAGTTTGCTTGTCACTGGCGAGAGGAGCTCGACTTGCTTGTCGCGTTTTCTGTGACGCCGATCGGGACGTCAGAAGCGGTCGGCGAGGCGGTGGCCGAAGCGGTCCGGGTGGTGCGGGTGGTGCGGGACAGCGGGCTGCCGAACCGGACCGACGCCAACGCCGTCTCAGCCGGTTCCCGTTGGGGTATCCAGGCGCTTGCGGCGGCGATGGCCAGCCAACACACCTCTTCAATAGTCGCGACCTGTGTGCTCTCGGCAACGGCCTCGGACCATGATCAACGGCAGCGCTCCTTGCGCAGCCCGGTTGTCACGGAGCGTGCTGGCCCGGCTAACCCCTGCTGGCAGCGGAAACGCGCCGATTCCGGACGCGGAGCGGCCTCGGGACACTGTGACGCTCAAGCAGATCATCCACTACCGATTGGCTCTACCGGCAGCATAGCCACCAACGGATTATGAGTCCGGCTCGCCGCGTCCTGCTATCGGCTCTCTCAACTGGGCTGGGCTGATCGTACCGTGAAGCGATCTATGGTCCCATGAACCCCACCAGCCACGTCCGTACGGCCGTAGTTCCGCTTGCGAACCACGACGATGGTCCATTGTGGTTGTTCCAGCAACAACGATGGTCCATTGTCGTGGTCAGGCTCGGGGCTTTTTCACTGGTGCCGACGGGAAGCGGGGCGAACGTTTCCGCCGCGCGGTGTTAGTGGTTAACCCGGCGTGCCTGCTCGCCCAACTCGGTGAAGAACCGCACCGGGTCCTCCAGCCCGCTGTAACTGCCCGGCAGGTACGTGCGCCAGTGCTCCAGGGCCTCGGCCCCGTAGCGGTTCACTGGTCGGCCGCCTGCCTGGGCTAGGCGGCCTGGCCGCGCGTGCCACGCCGCGCGGGCTTCGCCGGAGGCCCGGCGGGCTCGGGCTCGGGCTCGGGGTCGGGGGCGCTGGCGCGGAGCTGGTCGAGTTCGGCCCGGTAGGCGTCGGCCTGGTGCTCGGCTCGCTCGGCGCGGCCACGCAAGTCAGCGCGAAGCTCGGGCGGTGTCGGGTTCAGGTTCTAGGTAGCGTTCTATGGTTTCTACCTTGGAGGTTAGGGCGTCGGTGACGCCGGGGCGGAGGTCTGCCTTAAGGACCAGGCTGACGCGGGGGGAGCGAGAGGCGACCGCGTCGACTGCGGACTTGACGACGGCCATCACTTCGTCCCAGTCGTCGCCCTCGATCGTGGTAAACATCGAGTCGGTGCGGTTCGGCAGGCCGCTGGCGCGAACCACGCGCACGGCCTCCGCGACGATTTCCCCGACGCCGTCGCCGACGCCGAGCGGGGTAACAGAGAACGCTATGAGCATAGGTCCGAGCCTAGCCCGCC
>JBEKGC010000156.1:0-13563 GCA_050013055.1 Streptosporangiaceae bacterium | reverse complement strand
GCCGGGTTCTTCAGCCACGCCTCGTAGTAGTAGCCGTTGTCGAGGCGGGGCAGCCCGTGCCCCTGCAACGTTATCCGCCAGCCCGCCTGGGTCTGGGTCAAAGTGACCTGCCCGGTAGCAGCGGGAGCGAGGGAGGTGCCGGCCAGCGCGGCCTGGAACTGGACCGGGTGAGTGCCGCCGCCCAGGCTGACCGCGACGCCGGCCGCGATGATGGCGGCGGCCGCGGCGGCCAGGCCGGCGAACGCGGCGATGACCCGCGGCCGGCGACCTGGGCGAGACCGGGTGCCCCGGGCTGGGACGGACCGGCCTGCCGCGGCGCGGGCCACGGCGGCGGTGACGTCGTTCTCCAGGCCGGGGCCTGGTTCCGCCCAGACGGAAGGCTCGGCCAGCAGAGCGCGCAGAGCATCGAGGTCAGCCCGCTCGGCCGGGTCAAGCGCGGCGGTCCGTTCCCCGGCCAGGTAACCGATACGGTCGTTGTCGCTCACGGGATCGGTCTCCTCAACCCAGCCTTACCACGGGCCGGCGGTGACGGTTCGGCCAGGTCGTCGCGAAGATGGCCGAGCAGCCCCGCGAGGCGGCGATGGATACGGAACGAGCGGGATTTGACCGTTCCCACCGGAACACCCAGCCGCTCGGCGATCTCGGTGTGGGTCAGCCCGGCGAAATGCTGCAACCGGACAAGCTCCGCGTCGTCGGGATCCAGCGCGCTGACGGCCCGGCGGACCTCCCACACGTCATAAACCTGCTCCACCGAGGGCGGCAGGCTGACCAGGGCCGGATCGGCCGGGTCAGCGTCATCGAGAGAACCATGGTCCCTGCGGGCCTCGCGGCGGTGGACATCGATGGCGGCCCGGCGGGCGATGGTCGCCAGCCACGATCCCACCTCCCGGGCCGGATCATAACTGCCCGCCGCTCGCCACGCCTGCACGAACGCCTGCTGGGTGGCCTCCTCGGCCAATCCCCTGTCGCCGAGCAGCTTGTAGGCCACCGCGTACACCAGCCGGCCGTAAGCCCCGTAGACGGTCCGCACCGCATCCGGATCCCCGGCTGCGAATCCGGCCAGCACCTCAGGGTCCACCACGACCCTCGACACTACGCCCTCGCCGGTTTACCGCGCCAGGCATCACCTTGCCGCTCCCCGGATGATCGCGCTTCAGGCACCCGGCAGCACAGCCGCGCCGACCCAGCGGCGATAGGCGTCTACGTCGACGTTGCTGCCGCACACGATGGTGACGACGTGCCGGCCGGCGAAGCGGTCGCGGTCTTCGAGGATCGCCGCGACGCCGAGCGCGGCCGACGGCTCGACGACGAGGCCGGCGTGGTCGAGGAGCATCCGCATGCCGGCGATGATCGACGCCTCCTGGACCAGGACGGCGTCGTCAGCGACCAGGAGGAGGTCGTCCAGGACGGCCGGGACGGGACGCCGGCCGGCCACGCCGTCAGCGATGGTGTGAGTCGAGTCGGTGGTGACGACGCGCCGTTGGCGCCACGAGTAGGTCATCGCCGGTGCGCCAAGCGGCTGGACGCAGATCACCTCGACGCCGGGCGCGCAGGCCTTCATCACGTGCCCCACACCGGTGGCCAGCGCCCCGCCGCCCAGGGCGATCAGGACGGCGTCGAACGACGGCACGGTGTCCACCAGTTCCAGGCCGATGGTCGCCGCGCCCTCGCAGGTCTCGATGTCCAGGCTGTCCTCGACCAGCCGGATGCCGTCGTACCGCGCGACGGCCGCCGCCCGCTCGCGAGCCATCTCGAAGTCGCCGTCCACCAGCTCCAGCCTGGCGTCCAATGCGCGGATGCGGTCAAGCTTGGCCGCCGACGCAAAGCGGGAGGCGACCACGGTGACGCCGAGCCCCCGGCCGCGACCTGACCAAGCCAGGGCCTGCCCAAGATTGCCCGGGCTGGCGCACACCACGGCTCGCGCGCCCTGGCCGGCCAGCAGGCTCGCGACTACCTCGGTGCCGCGGGCCTTGAAGCTGCGGACCGGGTTCGCCGTTTCGAGCTTGATGCTCACCGTGCACCCGAGGCCGGGCTCCAGCGCCTCGCAGCGGTACAGCGGAGTGTCGAGAAAAATCGGGTCGATCACCCGGCGAGCCGCCCGGATCCGGGCCGTGTCGAGGCGCGTCTGGAGCACGACTACCCCGCGAACCCGGTGTTAGAACTCGCTCTTGAGCCGTTCAATGTCGCGGGTGTGCTCCCGCAACTGCTCGTAGGCGGGGCGCTCGCGGATGCGGGTGAGGGCCCAGCGGATGGCCTCGGCACGGTTGTTCGCGATGCCCGCGGCGATCAGCGTGTCCACGATGTCCAGCTCGGCCGTCTTGAGCCTGACCATCACGTGAGTGAATTCACCATCGGCGGCCTCGCGGCCGTCTTCGACGAACCGGACGTTACCGCCCGTCCGGTGGCCGCTGGTGTCTTCGGTCATGATCTCGATGTACCGGATCTCGGGCCACCGCTGCAACAGGGTGCCCCGGAACTGGTTGAGCCCGGGGCCGACGGCCATTTTGAACGTCCTGGCCGACTTGGCTACCTTGCGGGGATCGGGATGCGGATCCTGCAGGCGCTCGCCGGGATCGGTGAAGACGAGCCTGGGCATCAGCTGACCCGGCTCGATCATCGGCGCATCGTCGTGTTGCAGCAGCTCGACCCGGCGGACCCAGCCGGGGAGGAGCTCGTTCGCCGCGATTTCGAGTTCGTGCTTGATGTGGTCTCTCTCCGCCTGGTCCATCTGTTCTCCTGAATACTGAGTAACTCGGATTACTCAACTATAAAGGGTAAGTCAACTTCATGAGAGATCCCGGCAGTGGCGAACTCGCGGGCTGACCCCCGCCGGAAGCCCGGCCCGCACCCCCCGCACCCCCGCCCCCGCCGCTCCACGCACCCGGAACCCACCCGTCACAACTATCGAAAAAGATCGTGGAATATTTGGCTTACCTGGAGAGTTCGGTACCCTATGATTGCCCGAATCCTCCGTAAGAGCCCTATCTTCCACGCGAACCGGACAGCCCGGCCCGCCTGACGCCCGGCCGGACCAGGCACGGCACGCACCACGCATCACCACCCCCAGCCGCCACCGCACGATGCGGTCCAGGTGCCGGGTCGCCTCAGGCACCGGCCGTCCGACGGGTCAGCGCCGAACTTTATGATCGCAAGATCAGCCACTTCCCGCCGACGGCGACGGCCAGGAGCGTGCCCGCCAGCCACAGCAGAGCCCAGATCGGGCGGGGAATGTGAGTGGTCCTGGTGAGATTTTCCGCGTCCTTGGCGCCGGCCCCGTGGGCGGCGGCGACGCGGACACCGGAGAGGAGCAGCAGCCAGGTCATTCCGTAGACGATGAGCTCCTCGCGCATGTCGTGCGCGTGGCGCATCACGAAGGCCAGCAGCACGATGATGGCCGGAACCGAGACAATGGCGAAGGATTTGCGGATCGCGAGCAGCAGCAGCACCAGGAGAACGGCGGCGATCCATAGCACGCTGACGACGTGCCCGGTCTCGATGAGTCTCGCCGCGCACAGCCCGAATCCGCTCGGGCCCAGGTAGCCGACGAACCTCGTCAGGGTTCTTCGCGGTCCCGCGACGGGCGCGTGGTCGTAGGCGGTTACGCCGCGGGAATCCACGTCCAGTTTCACGCCCGTTATCCCGAAGCCCATGACGGACCCCACGGCGGCGTGCGCACCTTCGTGCGCCATCGCGTTGAAGTGCTCCACGAGCGGCCAGAGGAACGGAAGGATCACGACCACGAGCGCGGCCAGTCCGACGAGCGCGGCCTCGCTGCCCGGCAGCGGCGCCAGGGCTCCCGGCAGCGGCGCCGGGGTTCCCGGCAGCGGCGCACGCGTCACGTACATGCCACGAGCGTGCGGGATCCCCGGCCACGCGGCAACCGCTATTTCGGGCTATTTCCGGGCAGTGTCGCGTCCAAGCCCGCGGCGCGGCCCGCTGAGGAATGGGCCGATAGCGGCGGCAAAGGCGCCGTAACATCGGAGTCCATGTCATCGGACCGCGCCGGATCCCGGCTGGATGAGCACCCGGATCGGCTCAGGTGGAACGCCAGGTACGCCGGGGAGTTCGTGCCGTCCTTCATTCCCCATCCGCTGGCGGCGCGCGCGCTGTCGATGGACCTGCCCGACGGCCCCGTGGCCGAACTGGCCTGCGGACCTTCCGGAGCCGCCCTACTGGCCGCGGCGCACGGCCGGCCGGTCACGGCGGTGGACGTGTCCGATGTCGCGCTCGGGATGCTCGGCGAGGCGGCCCGGCAGCGCGGACTTGACCAGCTGATCACCTTGGTGCCGGCGGATCTGGCCGGCTGGCGGCCAGCTGCCCGGTCGTGCGCGCTCGTCCTGTGCACCGGCTTCTGGGCGGCGGAGGTGTTCGCCGCGGCGGTCCGCGCGGTCGCGGCAGGCGGCCTGGTGGCCTGGGAAGCCTTCACCGCCGAGGCCCGGCAGTCGCGGCCGGGCCTGCGTCCGGCGTGGTGCCTGGCCCCGGGCGAGCCCGCGTCGCTCCTGCCGCCGGATTTCACCCTCCTGGATGACCATGAGTCCGGCCTGAAGCGCCAGCTGCTAGCCCGGCGCTACCCGGCCTGCTCTCCTGTCAGAGCCCGCGGCGCGGCCGGCTGAGGAAGGAGCCGATGGCGGCGGCAAAGGCCGCGGGGTCATCGACCCACGGGAAGTGCCCGGCCCCCGGCTGGATGACGACGGTCGCGTCGCTGAAGAGCGGCACTGCCTCCCGCACCAGGGCGGGCGTCACCGCCGGGTCCAGGTCCCCCGCGTACAGCAGGACCGGCGCGGTAAGTTCGGCCAGGGCAGCCCTGGTCGCGGGCACGTCGAAGGTGACGCCGGAGAAAAAGCCTTCGCGCGCGGCTTGGTGGCGCCCGGCGACCCCGGTGGTCGCGTGCGCCCGCGCGGCCTCGTCCCAGCGGCCGTAATACAACGGCCTGGACCCGCCGAAGGCCTGCATCGACAGGTCCCCCGCCATGATCTTTTCCAGGGCGGCCAGCGCCTCGTGGTACCAGGGCTCGGCGGCCCGGCGGGCGAGGCCGGCCCGGAACTGTTCCTCGGTACCCTCCAGGCCGGCCGCGGCCAGGCCCGGGGTGACCAGGATCAGGGCAGCAAGACGTTCAGGGAACGCGGCCGCGTACAGCGTCGCCACGATGGCCCCGGCGGAGTGCGCGAGCAGGTCCATCTGGTCCAGGCTCAGGTGGACGCGCAGCGACTCGACGTCGCCGATGAGCCGGGCGGCGCGGAATGTCGCGGGGTCGGCCGGATCGGCGGACAGCCCGACGCCGCGGGGGTCCATCAGGATCAGCTGCCGTGACCCGTCCAGGCCGCCGAGGTCACCGAGGTACTCCGCGGCCCGTCCCGGTCCGCCGGGCAGGCATACCAGCGGCGGCCCGTCACCGAGGATGCGGTAGCCGATCCGGGTCCCGTCGTAAGAAGCGAAACTGGGCACGATGTCATTGTGCCCGCCGTACCCGTACCGGGGCTCCCGGGGCTCAGGGCGCGTGGCGGCGGGCCCACTCGGCTAGGTCGCGGCCTTCGATGGCGGCGGCCATCAGCTCAGGGAAGGAATCGGGGGTACACGCGAACGCGGGCACGCCCAGCCCGGCCAGGGCGGCCGCGTTGTCGTGATCGTAACTGGGCGCACCGTCATCGGACAGCGCGAGCAGGGCGATGACCCTGGTGCCCGCCGCGGTCATGTCCGCGATCCGGCGCAGCATCTCGTCCTCGTCGCCGCCCTCGTACAGGTCACTGACCAGGACGAAGATCGTGCTGGCGGGCCGCGTGATCAGCTGCTGGCAGTAGCCGACGGCCCGGTTGATGTCGGTGCCGCCGCCGAGCTGGGTGCCGAAGAGCACGTCGACCGGGTCGCTGAGCAGGCCGGTCAGGTCGGCGACCGCGGTGTCGAAGGCGACCACCGACGTGCGCAGCGAGGAGATCGAGGCCAGCACCGCGCCGAACACCCCGGCGTACACCACCGAGGAAGCCATCGAGCCGCTCTGGTCCAGGCAAAGGATGACGTCCCGCGCCACCGCCTGCTGCTTCCTGGCGTACCCGACCAGCCGTTCGGGCACGACCGTGCGGTGGCTGGGCTGGTAGTTCCGCAGGTTCGCGCGGATCGTCCGGTCCCAGTCGATGTCGGCGGGACGTCTCGGCCTGCTCGTCCGGCTGGCCCGGTTCAGCGCCCCGGCCACCGCCGAACGAGTTCGCTGCGCCAGCCGCCGCTCCAGCTCCCTGGTCACGGCGCGCACCACCGCACGGGCCGACTCGCGGGCCTGCTCAGGTATCACCCGGCTCAGCGACAGCAGCGTGCCGACCAGGTGCACGTCGGGCTCGATCGCGTCGAGCATCTCGGGTTCGAGCAGCAGCCGGGTCAGCCCGAGCCGTTCTATCGCGTCGGACTGCATCACCTGGACCACGCTGACCGGGAAGAACGTGCGGATGTCAGCCAGCCACCTGGCCACTCGCGGGGCCGAGGCGCCCAGCCCGGACCCGCGCCGGTGGCCCGGGCGAGCCTCACCTGCTTCGTCAGAGTCGTACAGGGCGCTGAGCGCCGCGTCGACGCGCGCGTCGTCTCCGCCCAGCGTGGTGCCCGTGCCGTCGTCGGCCCCGCCGAGCACGAGGCGCCAGCGGCGCATCCTCTCCTCCGGCCCGGCGGTCATGACCGGCCACCGAGGATGGCCGCTACGCTCCGGACGGCGAGGGCCGCCCGGTCCGCGTCCAGCTCGTCGCCGGCCGCCGCCGCGGCATCAGGCACCCGGCCGCTGCCGTCCAGGTGCCTGGCCTGCGCGCCGATCGCCTGCCGCTCGGGCGGCGCGAACCCGCCGAAGGTCCGCCGCAGCGCGGGCAGGACCGCGGCGAAGGCGTCGTCGCTCAGCCCGGCGAGCCAGCTGTCGGTCAGGCCGAGCAGCTTGCGGTCGTGCACGAGCAGCAGGCCGCTCCCGGCCAGGAACCCCTCGGCCCAGCTCGCGGCGGCCGCGGCGGGCGCGGCCGCGGACAGTTCGCGGGACATCCGGGTGCCCGCGTCGCCGCCGGTGAGCCGCCCCGCGTCGAGCAGCAGCCGGGTCAGCCGCCCGGAGATGAGGGGAGGGCAGCGGGGGGCCAGCCGCGCCAGCGTGTCCAGCCAGCGGTCGCGGCTCGGGCCGTCGGCGAGCAGGCCGGTGGCCCCGTGCACGGCGTCGATGTGGTCCCGCAGCACGCGTTCCGCGCTGGCGTCCAGGGACGCCACCGCGGCGGGCAGGCCGGCGCAGATCCGGGTGATCATCTCGATGGCCACGTCCCCGAGCCGGGCCGGGTCGGTGCCGCGCACGTCACCGTACCTGGCCGCCCGGACCAGGGCCGGCAGCGCCGCCATCAGCCGGGTCACGTCCCCCTCCAGCGCGGCGCGGTCCCTGACCCCGGCGAGGACCGACGGCAAGGCGTCACCGAGATCGGCCAGCAGGCACCGTTCCACCAGCGCCGTCAGATCCGCGAGCCCGGTAGCTTCCGCGGCCAGGGACCTGGCCCGGCTCCCGGCGGCGGCCGCGACCGTGCTTCCCCACCTGCTCGCCTCGATCAGGGCCAGGTCAAGCTCGGGGCGCCAGGTCAGCTGCCAGGTCTCCCTGAACGTCCCGATGTTCCTGCTCCGTCCCCGCTGCGGCCGCCCCCAGTCCACGCCGAGCAGGGCCAGCCGGTGCAGCAGGTGACTGCGGGTCAGGTCGTTGGGCTTGCGCAGGTCCAGGTCGACCTCGCGGGGCGAGGCCTCGGGCCGCAGCCGGAGCCGGCGCTGCTGGTCGCGCAGGTCGTGCTGCAACGGCACCATGGGGGTCGCGGCCGGCACGGAGCCGAGCCGCTCACCGACGACAAGCCGGCGCTGGATCAGCTCGGTGAGCAGGTCGCTGCCCTCGCACAACACGGCGCGGGCCGCCTCGGTGACCTCCTCCAGGCCCGCGAGCGGGCGGCCGCGCAGCGCGGCGAGCGCGTCGGCCAGCCGGACGGATTCGATCACGTGGGCCGACGACACGGCGATCCCGTCGGCGCGCAGCACCGCGGCGGCCCGCGCCAGCCACCGCTCGACGGGCTGACCTGGGACGGAGAACAGGTGGTCGTACCAGCCGGGAGAGCGGATCCCGGCGCCGTAACCCGAGGCGTAGGACAGCCGGCCGTAGGTCCAGGGCACCCAGGTGAGGGTGGCCTTCACCTTCGGCAGCCCGCGCAGCAGCCGGTCGTCCGCGGCCGCGGCCGGCAGGTCCTGCAAGGCGGGTACGTGCCAGGCGCCGCAGACCACCGCGATCCGCTGGTAGCCGTCCTTGACGGTTCTGCGCAGCACCTTGCGCATATGCGCCTCGCGGACGGCGTCCCGCGGGTCGGGTTCTTCCTGCCCGCGGAGGATCCCGATGGCTTCGGCCAGGGCGGCGAAGATCGCGGGTCCGGGGACGTGCTCGACCACGTCCTCCCACCAGCGCTCGGGATCGTCGTACCCGGCCGCCGTGGCCAGCTCGCCCACCGGGTCGATACGCGCCCGGCCGGAAGCACGCTCGGTCATCGCCAGCTGATGCGCGGCCGGCAGGTCGCAGAACCGGACGTCAATCCCGGCGCCGGCCGCGTACCGCATCGCCTGCCACTCCGGCGAGAACACCGCGAACGGCCAGAACGCCGCGGTCTTCGGCTCCCCGGGCACGTACCCGAGCAGCGCCACCGGCGGAACCATCGCCTCATCCGCCGCCAGCTCCACCAGCTGGTCCGCCTCCGGCGGTCCCTCGATCAGCACCACGTCAGGCTGCTGCGCGGCCAGCGCCGCGCGCACCGACCGCGCCGATCCCGGCCCGTGATGCCGCACCCCGTACAGCTTGATCACGATCAATATCCCGAACGTACCGTGGTGCGTGCGCACCTGACCGCCGTCACCCGGCGACCTCGCGGCAGGCCCGGTAGAACTCGCTCCATTCCGCTCGCTCCCGGACCACGGCCTCCAGGTACTCCTGCCAGATCGCCCGGTCAGCGACGGGGTCCTGCACGACGGCGCCGGTGATGCCGCCCGCGATGTCGGCGGGACGCAGCACCCCGTCGCCGAAGTGCGCGGCCAGGGCGCGACCGCTGGTGATCACCGAGATCGCCTCGGCGGTGGACAGCGTCGCGCTCGGCGACTTGACCTTGGCCCGGCCGTCCTCGGTGACGCCCTGGCGCAGCTCACGGAAGATGGTGACCACGCGCTTGATCTCGTCGGCTCCGTGCGGCGTGTCCGGCAGCCCGATCGAGCGGCCGAGCTGCGCGACCCGCCGGGTGACGATGTCCACCTCCTGCTCGGCCGTGGCGGGCACCGGCAGCACGACGGTGTTGAACCGCCTGCGCAGCGCGCTGGACAGCTCGTTCACGCCGCGGTCCCTGTCGTTGGCGGTGGCGATGACGTTGAAGCCCCTGACCGCCTGCAGCTCGGCGCCGAGCTCGGGGATCGGCAGCGTCTTCTCGGACAAGATGGTGATCAGGGCGTCCTGCACGTCCGAGGGCATCCGGGTCAGCTCCTCGACCCGGGCGAGCTGACCGCCCGACATCGCGCGCATCACCGGGCTCGGCACCATCGCCGCGCGGGAGGGCCCCTCGGCGATCAGCCGCGCGTAGTTCCAGCCGTACCTGACCGCCTCCTCCGCGGTCCCGGCGGTGCCCTGCACCATCAGGGTGGAGTCCGCCGAGATCGCCGCGGCCAGATGCTCGGACAGCCACGTTTTCGCCGTTCCCGGCACGCCGAGCAGCAGCAGGGCCCGGTCGGTGGCCAGCGTGGCCACGGCGACCTCGATGAGGCGCCTTGACCCCACGTACTTCGGCGTGATCTCGGTACCGTCGGCGGCCGTCCCGCCTAGCAGGTAGGTGGTCACCGCCCACGGGGACAGCCGCCAGCCCGGGGGCCTGGCCCGGTCGTCGGCGGCGGCGAGCGCAGCCAGTTCGGCCGCGTATTCCTGCTCCGCGTGCGGACGCAGGGCTGTTCCCTCACCCAGGCCCCCCTCCTCAGCCGTTGCTGTCGTCATCGTCGAGCTCCTTGCCCATCTCGTAGCGGAACCGCAGCATGCTGATCGCGTCCCGGACGGCCGGCCGGACGCCCGGCTCCGGGCCAGCCAGGGCGTCCGGAGCCCCGAGGGCCGGGTCGGCCCGCCGGGCGAGCTGGCTCAGCGCCTCGTTCTCCGCCGGTGAGCCGGGCGGCCGGCCGGTGACCGCCTCGATGATCAGTGCTGTTATCCAGTCCTGGTCACGCTGGGCGATCGCCGCCCGTGACCAGCCGGTGTAAAGGACAGGCGCCCAGTCACCCGATCGTAGGGTGACGATGGTGGCCGCAGGCATCGCGAACGCGTCCGTCCAGGTGCGCAGCGGGGTCCGGGCTATCACCTCGAGCATGAGGCGGGTCAGGTCGGCCAGCTGCGACCGGCCCGCCGCCGGGCCGGGGGCGATCCCGTCGCGGCGCATCGAGGCGTCCGATCCGGCCGGCGGGCTGACGACCAGGCGGGTACCCCGGATGCCTCGCTCGATCCGCAGGCAGCGCAGCGCCCGGCCGGCCATCCGCTGCCCGAGCGCGGATCCGGGCAGGGCCGCCAGCAAGAAGGCGGCCAAGCGGCGCACGTCGTCCGCGCGGTCATCGAGCGCGGCCTCAAGCAGCGGCTCATCGGCCAGCGACAGTGCCCTTTGACCCGCGGCCAGGACCGACAGGAACATCACCCGCTCACCCGCACCGGCCGCCTGCCAGCTCGCGGTCACCAGGTCCCGGGCGGCAGCCGGGTCGGCGGCGCGCAGGGCGGCCAGGTAGCCGCGCCGCTGACCCGCGTCGCCGAGCCGCCACGCTTCGTCCCCTGGGCAGGCCAGGCGCGGCGTTTCCGCCACGAACGCCCAGTCCGGGTTGAGGCCGGCCAGCCACCTGGCCCGTGACCCGCCCGCCGCCGCCACCAGGCGCCGCAGCTCAGAATCCGCGGGCCTGGTCCGCCGCCCCAGGTCGAGCAGCGCGGGCAACAGGTGCGCGGGAGGCCGCCGCCCGCGGGCCACGGCCACGGTGAGCCACTCCTCCAGCAGGCCGAAATGCTCCCCGCCGAGCATCCGGGCCAGGCGGCGGCCTGCCGCTTGGCTCACGCCCGGTCTCGGGTCAGGCCCGGCGGCCGGCGGCGGCTCCGCGTGCTCCGGCACCCGGCCCGCCCGCCGCGCGGCGGTCAGCAGCGCGGCCCGGCCGAGCAGTTCCTCAGCCGGGTCCGATGAACCGGACCCTGCGTCAGCCAAGCCGGGGCCGCCAGGGATCAGGACCGCGGGGACCACGGCTCGTTCGGTACCGATCAGGCTCGCGGTGACCAGATCCTGCCAGCTGCTCACAGCGGCACCGCCCCGGTCTGGTCCCAGGCGGTCAGCGGCCACAGGCCGCGCGGTGACCACTCGCCGGCCACCGTCAGCGGGCCGCCGCCGGACAGGGCGTACAGCGGCCAGCAGCCACCCGCGCCCGGATGCAGCGGCAGGGCGTCGCCGCGTCCGTCGAGCAGGCACGGCCGGCCGGACCCGGCCGGGGTCACCGGGGTCGCGGCCAGGACGACGGGCCAGGTGTCCAGCCAGGGGTCCGCCCCGAGGGCCTTCGCCCAGGAGACCAGCAGGTCCGCCACCGTGCCGCCGGCCGGCCCGCTTGCCAGGGCCTGGCCGTGCGTGACCGCGACCAGGGCCCGCAGCGGGACCGCGGCGGGGTAGAAGGCCAGGTCCGCGTCCACCTCGGTGCCGACGATGAGGGAGTCGTCCAGCGACTGGCCGGCCACGGCGAAGCTCAGCACCAGCGCGTACCGGCCGCTCGTCCGCCCGCGCAACCACATCCGCCGGCTCCGCAGCCGGTCGGCGTCCAGATCCCGCCGGCCAAGCACCTGCCAGCGGTCCCTGACGCGCTCGCCGCTGGCCAGCACGTCGGCCTGGCGGACGGTGAACCCGATCCGGGACCGGACGCTCTCCCGCAGCGGCGGCGCCAGGTCGCCCTGCTGGCCGTAGGCCAGGATGAGCAGCCGGAGCAGCGCGTATTCCTCCAGCAGCCTGCCGTCCCAGCCCGCGCCTGAATGCGGGACCATGGCCAGCCCGCGCAGGCGTTCGGCCAGGCCAGGCGCCTGCGCGTCGACCATCCGGGCGGCGATGTCGTCCCAGTGCCGGTAGCCGGCCTGCTGGCTGCCCGCCAGGCCCTGCCGCACCTGATCGCACAGCCAGCGGTGAAGCTCGGCCAATCCCGAGGCGACTTTGTTCTCGCGCTGCTCCGCGCGGCGAAGGGCGGCCGTGGGGTCGGTCGTCACGTCTTCTGGCTGACTCGCTCTGGTGCGGCCTGCCCGGGTCGCGAACCAGCTCGCGGCCCAGGTCGGGGGACCGGCGGGGGTGTCCTTGACGGTGCCGTCGGCCCAGCGCAGGAGCAGGGCGAGCGCGTGCTTGCACGGGAACTTCCGGCTCGGGCACGAGCACTGGCTGGCCGGGCCGGACAGGTCGACCGCGGTGCGGTAGGGCGTGGCGGCGCTGCCGCGGCACTCACCCCAGAGCGCGTCAGGCTCCCTGGCCCCGGTCAGCGGCCACGAGCCCGCAGACGCCAGCGCCTGCGCGGTACGCCGCGACGCCGCGTCGGGCGCCAGCGTCAGCACCCTCGCGCGATCCCATCGTTCCGCCACCGTCGCACCCTAACCGGTTCCGCCGACATTCAGCGCGGCGGCGGGGCACGCGGGTACGCGGTGGCCCGGACCAGCCTGTCCCGCGAGCGCGCTACGCAGTTCGCGCTAGCATCCGATGCTCGGTAACCGAACCAGGCTCGTCTTCCAGTTCGACGTGCTTCACGTCCCCCGGCTCGGATAGGTAGAGGCTGATCGCCTCGCTCAGGGCCTCCCGCAACTCCTCCATATCGGCACCAGCAGCGAAACAGCCCGGCAACTCAAGGACTTCGGCCCACAGCTCTTCGCCAGGTTCGTGGTGGACGCGCACGGTGTACACCTCTCCGGCCATTACTCGGCGCCTCCTTTAAGTCCAGCCTGGCGCATGATCGCCATCGTCAGCCCGATCGGGTAGCCGCCGCCACCCTTATCGTGAGGCAACGTGATCGGCCTGTGTCCCGGCTTGGTCATCTTCACGACGTGTTTGCCGCCTGCGGTCTCGGTCCAACCGTTGGCTTCGAGCAGCCGTTTCATCGACCGCTGGTTGTGCCGGTCTGACTTCGTCACCTATCTGACCCTGTCTCTTAGTGTACGTAGCGGCAGATGACTGCGGTGAGATCTGACTGGTCGCTACGGTAAGAGACGCATCTGACATTTTGGCACCCCGGCCGTTCGGCATGAAATTATGATGGGCACTCCGGTGACGATATCCGCCAGGCCGCTTTGGCGCAGCTAAGCCATCGCGCCCACGGTTGCGCTCCTCGCCGCGGTACGCCGTCACTCGCCAGCCTCCGACTGGCTTGCTGGCATCACGGGCCGGCCAGGACCTGGGCCAGCGCGTGGGAGGCTTGCCGGATCATCCCGGGGTTGGTGTCCCAGTAGTACAGGCCGGTGATCGCCTGGTAGAGCGTCCAGCCCCGGCCGCGCAGGCAGGCGTCGTCGTCGGCGCCGAGCTCGGACAGGAA
>JBEKGC010000155.1:0-21587 GCA_050013055.1 Streptosporangiaceae bacterium | reverse complement strand
GTTCGGCCAAGAAGAATTCTGAACGGACGGTGGTGTTTCTATCGGATACCCGCGGTGTTGATCTCGGCGAACCTGGCCCGGACCGCCGGCGTCCACTGGGCCCGCAGGGCCTCGATCCGGCGGGCGACCCGGCGCCCGATCCAGTCGGGCAGCAGGGCCTCGGGCAGCTGCGGATCGGTCCGGGGCAGCTCCTGCCATTCGCTGATCATCCGCACGTGGGCGAACAGGATCTCGTCTCCGCCCCGCGGGGACAGACCGCCCACCGCATCCCACACCTGCTGGTAGTGCTCGTGCAGGGCGCCGAGGTCCCAGCCCTGCGCGACGATGTCGGCCGGGGACATGCCGATATCGTCGATCGTGCCGACGAAGGAGATCGTGTGCTGGCGCAGGCCGAGCCCGTCGATGAGCCTGCCGACCTCGGCGGCCCGTTCGACGTGCGGGCCCAGCCAGAGCCCGGGGACGGGGTTGCCGAGCCCGGCCCAGGTCAGGCCGGAGTAGAGCGGCCGCCGGGCGCTGCGGACAGACTGCGGGATCGTCACCAGGTTGGCCAGCCAGCGCCCGTCCCAGCGGCTGAAGGGATCGCTGAGGGAGTACACCCGCGGTGCGCCGGATTCGATGATGTCGATCATCCTGGGCCCGAGCGACCAGCAGACTTCGCGTCCTCGCCGTTCCGGGACCATCCACGCCGACGCTGCCGCCCGCGCGATGGCCTGCCGGGCGGCCTGCTCCTCCACGCCGAGTCCCCTGAGCACGTACACCAGCGCCGAGGTCCAGGCGGGCTGCCCGGCCGGCCAGACCAGTTCGCCGAGAATGGTCATGAGCAGGGACCTGGCGCTTCCCGGAGCCAGGGACCCGCCGGCCGGCTTGAGGAGGGCTGAGGGGTGGGAGCCTACCGGGGCATCGCTCCGCGTCGGCATCGCTGCTCCACCTCGCTACGTTCGACAGATAGCGTTACCAAGTTACTCTGAGTGTAGACCATAATGCCGCCCGGGCGGGGCGTCAGGCGGCGGATATCCCGCCGTTCACGCTGATCGCCTGTCCGGTCAGGCGCGCCGAGCCGGGGCCGCCGAGGAACACCACGAGCGAGGCGAGGTCGTCCGGCTCGGCCACGCCCAGCTGGGCGAGCGAGGCCGCCTTTTCGAACAGGTTCTTGCTGAAGCCGTCCCGCAGCACGTTCTCGGCCGTCGGGGTGCCCGCGATCAGCGACGGCGTGATGACGTTCACCCTGATTCCGTTGCGCTTGGCCTCGATGGCGGCCACCCGGGAGAACATGACGATAGCGGCCATCGCGCCGCCGAGCACGCTCTCCCCTGGCGTGGCCACCTTGGCGGCGTCCGAGGCGATGTTGATGATGCTTCCGCCGCCACGAGCGGCCATCACCGGCAGCACGGCGCGGGTCAGGAGCATCGGCGGCAGGGCCTGGGTGAGCAGGATGCCCGCGATGTCGGCCATCGCGGTCCTGTGCAAGAGCTCGGGCCTGTAGGTCCCGGTCACGGAGCTGACCAGGACGTCGATCGCGCCGAGGGCGTGGTGAGCCTCGGTGATGGCGGCCTGGACCTGATCGGCGTCGCCGGCGTCGGCCGCGACAAACACCACCTGCGCATCCGGGCAGTGCTGGGCGACCGCCCGCCGGGCCGCTTCCCCGCGCTCGGGGTCGCGGGCCAGCAGGGCCAGCCGCCGGACCCCGGCGTCAGCGAACGCCAGGGCGCTGGCCAGGCCGACGCCCGAGGTTCCCCCGGCGATGAGCACGGCCGATTCTGGGTAGCTCAGGACTCTGGGAGCGGGCGAGGGCATGGCACCTCCGGTGTGCGCCGGCTGGCGGTCTACGTGATCTGGAACTCAGTTGATGATAGTGTCGCATGTTTGGTCGGCGAATTGATCGGCCAGACCATTTACAAAGGTCTGATCTAGACCATAATCTTTGAGCGTTATCGGTCCGGTCGGGAGACCGTCCCGTCGGTAGGGAGCAGCCATGGTCGGCAGGATGGTTCTGGACGCCTCGTACTGGCCGGCTGAAGCCGGCCAGGTCCGTGACATCACCGTGTGCGAGTTGCTCTACCACGCGGCGGCCACGGTACCGGCCCGGCTGGCCTTGGTCGACTGCGTGCCGGAGGCAGCAGCTCGCCGTGAGTGGACCTACGCCGAGTTCGTGGCGGCCGCCGAGCAGGCCGCCCGTGCCCTGCTGGCCAGGTTCTCGCCCGGCGACCGGATCGCGATCTGGGCACCGAACAGTGCCGAGTGGGTGATCCTGCAGCAGGGCATCAGCCTGGCCGGCATGGTGCTCGTGGCGCTCAACCCGGCTTACCGGACCCGCGAGGTGCAGTTCGTGCTCGGGCAGTCCGGAGCCGCCGGGCTTTTCTGCGCCGACAGCTACCGGGGTTTCGACATGCTGGGCATGGCCGAGACCATCCGGCCGGACCTGCCCGGGCTGCGGGAGATCGTGTCCCTGGCGGCCTGGGACACGTTCCTGGCCAGCGCCGACCCCGGTCAGGTGCTGCCGCGGGTCGCGCCCACGGACATGATCCAGGTCCAGTACACCTCCGGCACCACGGGTTTCCCCAAGGGCGCGGTGCTGCATCACATGGGCCTGGTCAACGAGGCGACGTTCGTCGCCGAGCGGGCCGGCATGGGCGACGGCGGGGTCTGCGTCAACGCGATGCCGATGTACCACATCGGCGGCGGGGCGGTGACGTCGTTCGGTACCTGGGCCAAGCGCGGGACGTTCGTCATCCTGCCTGGCTTCGAGCCTGGCCTGCTGCTCGAAGCGTTCGAGGCCTACCGCGGCACGCACACCCTGGTGGTCCCGACCATGCTGATCTCCATGCTCGACCATCCCGATCTGGCCAGGCGCGACCTGTCCAGCCTCCAGACGATCATGAGCGGGGCTGCGTCGGTGCCGGCCTCGCTGGTCCGCAAGACCATCGGCGTGCTCGGCTGCCAGTTCAGCATCTTGTTCGGCCAGACCGAGACGCACGGCGTGATCAGCCAGACCCGGGTCACCGACGCGCCCGAGGATCAGGCCGGCACCGTCGGCCAGCCGCTGCCCCAGCTCGAGGTCAAGATCGCCGACATGATGACCGGCGTGCCGGTCCCGGTGAACGCCCAGGGGGAGATCTGCTGCCGCGGCTACCAGAACATGCGGGGCTACTACGACATGGCCGCCGAGACGGCCGCGACCATCGACGCCGACGGCTGGCTGCACATGGGCGACATCGGGTCGATGGACGATCGCGGCTTCCTCCGGGTGACCAGCCGGGTCAAAGACATGATCATCCGGGGCGGGATGAACCTGTATCCCGCCGAGATCGAGGCGGTCCTGCAGGATCACCCGGCCGTCGAGACGGCGGCCGTGATCGGGGTGCCCGACCAGAAATGGGGGGAGCAGGTGGCCGCGGTCCTGCGCGTGCGAGCCGACGCCACCCGGCCGACGGCCGCTGAGCTGACCGAGTTCCTCAGGGACCAGATCGCCCCGCACAAGATCCCGGTGTTCTGGTCCTTCGTCGACGGGCTCCCCATGACCCCGACCGGCAAGACCCAGAAGTTCATCCTGCGCCAGCAGGTCACCGACGGCACCCTGACCTTCGACGAGATCCGGCCCTCGAAGTCCGCCACCGCACCTTAAGGCGCGCCCGCCGAATTAAGGGCACCGGAACTCGATCGAGATAGCATGGAAATGCGACCCGCGATTATGTTATCGTAACTGGCTGTCGCCTGGGTGGGGGGAAATATGAGCCACTGGGGAGCCGCATGGCTTATAGCCGCTGCATTTGCCGGGGCCGGCCCGGTCGCTCACGTATCCACGCCGGCCCAGGCAACTCCCAGCCTGGCTTTTGTATCCACTAGCCCCGTCCTGCACGAGGCGGGTCACGGCTCATGGACCACGACCGTTGGCGTCAGCGATTCTTCCGGGTGCCTGGGAAAGCGCACATACTGGCTTGTGACGACGTCACCTGACGGCCGGTTCAGTACGTCAGCCGGGACCGCGGCTAACCAGGCGGCCTGCCCGCCGGGAACCATCAGCGAAGTCGCGATTACCTTCGATCTCGGCTCGGGCCTGGCTTCCGTCCCCTCCGCGGCCGCATTGGTGCTCAACCAGCCTGCCGCTTCTACGGCACCGCCCGCCACGGTCTCCCTGACCGTGCAGCGCGACGTGCCCGGGTTCGATTACCTCTGGATACCGCTCATCACCGGACTCGTGGCGGCCTTTCTTTTCATCGTCCTAGCCGGGGCGATCGGACTGCCGTATCGCGACAAGCTGAACGAGGCCGCCTATACGGTAGGTTTCTTCAGGGGGAACGCCAAGCAATTCTGGACCATGCCGGTATACGCCTCGGCCGCCTGGACCTTCAACGACAGCTGGGCGACCACCATCACGGCCTTCGCCGCCGCCGTCGCGGGCCTTCTCACCGCGGCCGGTACGTTCAGCTCGATCTTCCCGGGAGTCCAGCTCGGACGCTTCGCGCTCATGAATGTCGCCTGCGGAGGAATTGTCGTGATCCCGCCGCTTCTCTTCGGGGTGCTCAACGCCGTATGCTCACGGCATCGTGACCTGCTCAACCCGGACGGGGAAGTGGAAATTAAGAAAGGGCATCCGGCCGCGATTATCAGCCCGGCGGGTGCGACGATCAGTTTTGCCGGCGGCGGCACATTCGGTACGACGCACATAAAGGCTGGCGGCGCCATTCCTGTCCCGCCGGGCAGCAAGGTCAAGATAGCCAGGGGCACGATGGCGCTATGGGGCACTAGCGACATCACCGTCAGTGCCGGATGTAAATTGAGCATCAGTAAGGCTACCGCGATAAAGGGCAGTGACGTGAAGGCCGCCTCGTCTGCGCCCGGCGGACCGGAGCCGGCCGTAGCACAGGCGGCGGGGGACGTGCCACTCGCGGCGGCCCCCGACATGGAGGAAGTCGTGCTCCGGCTGCCCATGGAGGATGTCGTGCTCGGGCTCTTCAGGATGCAACAGCAGGATAAGGCAACGCCCGCGCCTGATGACACTCCGGTGAGAAAGCGAGAAGTGATCACGGCCACCCACGGTGCCCGGATCACTGTGGTCGGGACCGCGGACATCAAGCTTCCCAGGACCAGCGAGGTCGCAACGCGGGGGCAATCCCGGCAGCTCGGGACCAGTAAGCTGCTGACTATACCGGCCGGCCCGAAAGTGATCGCCGCTGACATGCGCGCCCTACTGCCGACCGGAGCTCTCACGATATTCGGTATCGCAACCTTGGTAGGGCTCCTTACTGTGCTGGTCGGATTCTTCTCTGATGCCGATCTTTCCGGCCGCGTCGTGGCTTTTGTCGTCGGCGTATTGCTCGTCATAGGAGTTCTTATCTACGGAGCAGTCGCCAACAGGGCCCTTGCGGATCCGACGCCTGGGTCGTCGCTCAGCGCAGAATCGACGAGCTCGTTTACTTTGTGACCGCCCGCGTTCTCAGCCCGAGCTGGACCGCGCCGGCCGGGGCGACGACGCCATCGCAGCCGTCGCAGGACCGGTCCTGCCCGGCCGGCCCGGGAAACAACGGCACCGACATGTCCACGTCACCGGACCCCGGCTCCGGGCCGGCGGGCGGCCGCCCGGCTGACTCCATGGCCAGCAGCGCCGCGCCGTAAGCCCCGGTGATCTGCGGCCGGTCCGGCACCTGAACGTCGGTGCCCAGCGCCTCGGCCAGGAAGTGAACCGCCGCGCGGTTGCGCGCCACGCCGCCGGTCAGCACGACCGGGGTCCGCTTGCCGACCTGGGCCACCAGGGCGAGGGTGCGGGCCGCGATCGCGCGGTGGACCGAGGAGGCGATGTCGGCCGGGGGCAGGCCCTGGGCGAGCAGGGAGACGATCTCGGTCTCTGCGAACGTCGCGCACATGCTGCTGACTTCCAGGTCGCGGCCGCCACGGCGGGCCAGGTCCGCCAGCTCACTGAGGTCGCACTCCAGCGCGCGGGCCAGTACCTCATAGAACCGGCCGGTGCCGCTGGCGCACCGGTCGTTCATCGCGAAGTCCTCGACCAGGCCGTCCGGGTCGACCGTGATGGCCTTGCTGTCCTGGCCGCCGATGTCGATGACCAGGCGGACGCCCGGGCACATCGCGGCGGTGCCGCGGGCGTGGCAGGTGATCTCGGTGTAGGTCCGGGCCGCGCCGGGCACCAGGCGGCGGCCGTAGCCGGTGGCCACCGTGCCGTCCAGGCCGTCGGCCGTTATCCCCGCCTCGGCCAGGGCGGCGTCGACCGCCCGCTGCATGCCCCGCTGGCTGACCGCCCCCATCTGCACCGTGCTGGCCGCCAGGATCGTGCCGCCGGCGTCGGTGACGACCGCCTTCGCGGTGGTCGAGCCGAGGTCGACGCCCAGGTAACGCCGGGTCATGACGAGAAGGCCCCGGCCAGCTGGCCGCCGCGGGCCCGGCGGACGTCGATGGCCTCGAGCATCGCGGCGAGCCTGCTCTCCAGGATCTCCTCCTTGTAGAAGGAGGCGTCGGCGACGTCTCCTTCGAAGAAGATCGACGGGATGCCCAGCTTGTCCTGCGCGGATTTGGCCAGCAGCCGCTGCGGTCCGGTGAACGCGCGGCAGGTGCGGGTGGAGTGGAACACGATGCCGTCGACGTCGTAGTCCCGGCAGTCGCGCAAGGTGAGGTAGTCCAGCGTCTTGGTGCCGTGGTTGGTCGGGCAGAGCAGGTAGTGCTGCGCCATCCCGAGGATCGGGTCCGCGGTGTCGATGAGCTGCGGCTCCTGCCAGAACGCGTTGTGGATGTAGCGGCCGCACAGCACCGCGGCGCCGTGCTCGGCGAATTTCCTTGACAGGAACCCGAGCTTGTTCCAGTTCATGATGCCGTCGAAGTACAGCCGGTACTTCTCATCCCGCACCCCGGACACGCCGGCCGCCAGGCGTTCGGCGATCTCGTCCCTGACGCCGGCGAAGTAGTCGACCAAGGCCTGGTCCCCGGGCAGGAAGTTGATCGGCGCGACGCAGGCGATCCAGTCCCAGAAGGTGGCAGGCGCGGGCTTGGCCCGGCACAGGTCCAGGCCCTCGCGGCGCAGTTCGGCCGCGCGCTTGATGTAGGTCATGGCCTGGCTCAGCGCGTCGTAGTCGAACGGCCGTCCCGTCTGGGCCTCCAGGAACGAGATGAGCTCGCGCAGCTGGCCGGCCACGTAGCGGGAGGCCGACTCCCATTCCTCACCGCGCAGGTAGCCCGCGTCCGGCTTGTTGCCCCACAGGAAGGGGTGCGAGATGTTGAAGATCGGCAGCTGCTTGCCGAACACCCGGAACGAGATCCCGTCCCACTGCTGGCCGGTGCTGCAGCCCGCGTAGTTGTTGACGAAGAAGTCGGGGAAGGGCAGCCGGGCGGCCAGCTCGGCAGAGTCGTTGATTCCGACCACGCCGCTGTGCTCGCCCTCGTCGCCCGCCAGCTTGTGTCCCTGGTTTCCCAGCGTCAGGACCGAACAGCCCAGGTGGGTCCGGGCGTAGGAGCACAGCTCGGCGTTGTAACCGTATTCGGCGCCGGCCAGCTGAGCCGGGCCCTCGAGCCGCTGGGCCGCGAGCCTGGCCGCGAACGCCTCGCCGTGACACCAGGCCAGGCCGGCCGCCTGGAAGATCGGGTTCAGGGCGCCGCCGTTGTACCAGACGATCTGCTTACCTTGCTCCCTGGCCTGGAACAGGTCGTCCCAGTAGTCCGTGATCAGCTGTCCGCCCGCCCGGGTGACGGACAGCCGGTTGGACCGGTCCTGCGTGGCGTCCATGGTCGGTTCCTCCTAGGGGCGACGGGCAAAAGGGGTTCAGGCGGATACCGGCCGCTTGCGCCGGACGCGTTCGACCAGGGCTTCTACCCGGGTCCTGACCGACTCGGCCGGCAGGCCCTCGTGCTCGGTCTCGAGCAGCAGCTGGGGAATGCCGGCCGCATCCAGGCCCTTGCGCAGCTCGGGGTAATAGAGCATGTGCGGCTCGCAGAACTTGGGCAGCAGGTGGATGACCGCCTCGGCCCCGCTCCGGCGCACCGCGCTGACCAGGTAGGCGTCCCAGTCGACATCGGACTGGACCCGGGTGGGACACGGGATGTTGACGTTGCGCTGCGCGTACCAGCGGGCGATGGCCTCGATCGGGTCGCCGGTCTCATCGACGTCCGTCGAGACGTAGCGCCGGCCGTGGAACAGGTCGTCGTCCACCACGATGACTCCGCTGTCCTCGATGAGGTCGAGCAGCTCACGTTTGGGCGCATGACACAGGTGGGCGGACAGGTGGACCCGGACCCGGTCGTCTCGCGGTACGGCCCGCGCGGCGCGGACCGCGCCGGCCAGCAGCTCGTAGTGCTCAACCGGGTCCATGACCATGGCCGAACCGACGATGTCCTGAAGCTGGCCGGGGCTGAAGGCGGCGTGGCCCGAGCTGCGCTCGTCGAAGAGCCCGCGGATCAGCTGCCGGTCCCTGTTGTGCGCGGCGATGCTGGCGGCCAGCGCGTCGTCGCCGACCGGGCGTCCGGTGAAGGATCCGAACTCCGCCCTGAACTCGCCCATCATCTCCGCGGTCTTGCCGGGGGCCCAGGTGTCGCTCATCGAGCTGATGAGCATCCCGAAGAACACAGGGATATCCGGCAGCACCGCGCGCATGACGTCGGCCGCGCCGATGAGCTGGATGCAGTGATCGGCCAGGAACAATGCGTCGTATCCGGTGAACCGGCCGGTTGCGGCCTGGTCGGCGAGGTTGCGGGTGTAACCGCAGTAGAACTCGGCCAGCAGCGAGCGGCCCTCGGTCACCGGCTGCTTGTCGTCCTGCACGACCACGGGCAAGGTGCCTGCGGCGTACGCGATCTCACGCGGGAAGTTCATCGGCAGCACTCCGACGACCGGCTGGCCGGGATGAACCGACCGCCAGCGCTCGATGTACCCCCGCGGGTCACGAGCCGCCTCGGCGAGCTGTGCCAACGGCGCCGTCGCGTCCGGCATCTGCAGTTCCTTGCCTCGAATACTCTACGGATCTGGAAAATGAGTTACCAAGAGTGTAAAACATAATGCAGGTGCCGGGAAGGACTACCAGGGAGTCATCGTGCCGCCGATCGTGAACCGATACACCCGCCTCGTCGGCATCGATCACCCGATCGTGCAGGAGGGCCTGGGCCCGTTCCGCACGCCCAAGCTGGCTGCGGCGGTATCGGCCGCCGGCGGGCTCGGGACGGTCTCGATGCCCGGGATGCCGGAAGATCTCGCCTCAGGCGCCCGGACCTTCCGGCAGCACATCGAGGAGTGCGCCGCGCTGACCGACCGGCCGTTCGCGGTCAACATCCCGGTCGGCGTGGATGCCTCCGGCCAGGTGCTGCCGTTTACCGATGTGTACGTGCGCGCGGCCCTGGCGGCGCGCGAGTCCGACTCCGCGATCGCCCGGCAGCTGACCGTCCTGACCACCTCGGCCGGCTTTCCTGGCGGATACGTCGCGATGATCAAGGATGCCGGCCTGGTTCACCAGCACAAGGTCGGGTCGACCCGGCAGGCGGTGAAGGCGGCCAAGTCCGGCGTCGACGTGGTGATCGCGGCGGGCTTCGAGATGGGCGGGCATGCCCCGAGCAAGGCCGTGCACAGCTTCGTCCTGCTGCCGAGCGTGACCGAGTCCGTGGATATCCCGGTCCTGCTCACCGGCGGAGTCCGGGACGGCCGAGGCCTGGCGGCGGCGCTGGCCATGGGGGCCGAGGGCGTCGCCATGGGGACCCGGTTCATCCTCAGCCACGATAACTCCGACTGGCATCCGGCCTACCTGCAGGCGCTGCTGGACGCGGGAGAAGGTGACGACGTCGCCTTCAACGGCGTCTACGGACCCTGCCGCGGCCTGCGTAACGCGGCGTCAGAAGAGCTCCTGGCCAGCAGCCACCCCGGCGATGCGGTGCCCGACCCGGTCAAGCTGACCCGCTGGAAGATCGAATCGATGCAGCGGGCCCAGACCGACGGGGACGTGACGAACGGCCTCGTCCTGGCGGGTCAGGTCGCCTCCGCGATCGGCGACATCATCAGCGCGGCCGAATTCGTCCCGCGCATGGCCGAAGAGGCCGCGGCCATCCTGCGTTCCCTGTGCGCCAGCCTGCCCAAGCCGGAACCCGGGTTCCACGGGGTCCCCGGAGACCACGCCGCCCCCGGAGACCGGTCGTGAGCCAGCTCGGCATCTCCGTGCACGACAGCTTGATGGTCGCCGACCCCGCCCGGCGGCGGAAGCTGCTGAGCCTGATCGAGACGGCCGGCCTGGACTATGTGTGCCTCGGCGATCACGTCAGCTTCCACGACGGCACCGGCTTTGACGGGCTCATCGCGGCGACGGCCGCGTTGTCGGACAACGACCGGCTCCCCGTGCTGGTCGGTGTGTACCTGCTGGCGCTGCGCCATCCGCTGCTCACGGCGCGTCAGCTCGCCTCGATCAGCCAGCTGGCCCCCGGCCGCCTGGTGCTCGGCGCCGGGGTCGGCGGCGAGGACCGGAGGGAGGTCAGCAACAGCGGGGTCGACCCGGCGACCCGGGGCCGCCGCCTGGACGAATGCCTCCAGGTGCTGCGTGCGCTGGCCGGCGGGGACGCCGTCGACCATCAGGGAGAGTTCTTCGAGCTGAGCTGCGCCCGGATCAAGCCGGCGCCGAGCCCGCCGGTCCCGATCGTCATCGGCGGCAGGGGCGACGTGGCCGTGCGGCGGGCCGCCCGCTACGGTGACGGCTGGCTGGCGATCTTCTGCTCGGCCCGCCGTTTCGCCCAGACCAGGGAGCAGATCGTGGCGGCGGCCGCCGAGCTGGGCCGGCCGGTGCCGTCCTGGTACGGGATCAACGTGTGGTGCGGGCTGGACGACGACGCCGCGCGGGCCCGGTCGTTGCTGGCCGCGCAGCTGGAGGGCTTGTACCACGTGCCGTTCGAGAAATTCGAGCGGCTCGCCCCGGCCGGCCCGCCCGCTCAGGTGGCCGAGCAGCTGGCGCCCTACCTGGCGGCGGGCGCGGAGCACATCACGCTGATCGCGGCCGCCGCCTCTCCCGAAGCCGGGATCGAATACGCCGCCTCCGTCCGCACCCTGCTGCACATCCGACTAAACGCTACTCAGCCCCAGCAGAGGCAGAACGGGTGCCCGGCGGGATCCGCGTAGACCTGGTACCCCTCGGTCGACTCGATGTCGGCGGTCGCGTTGAGCAGCTTGGCTCCCAGCGAGATGACCTCGTCATGGGCCGCCTTGACGTCATCGACGAACAAGTCGAGGTGGACCTGCTGCGCCGCCCCATCCGGCCAGTCGGGCGGAACGTGGCCGGGGGCGAGCTGAACGCCCAGTCGCGGCTCGCCGTCGACGTAGACACTGTGCCAGTCGTCCTCTGCCTCGACCGTGCCACCGAGCAACTCGGCCCAAAAGGTGCTTTCTGCGTTCAGATCGGCGGCGTCGAAGACGACGATCTGCCTGGCAATTTTCATGCCGACATCCTGCCACGGACCAGCGGTTCATGCCCCGGGCATCTGACTAAGCTACTGCCATGCGCCGCGCCCGGATCGAGGACGTGCACGAGCTGGCTCTGGGCATGCCTGGCGTCACGGTCGGCTACGGGCCGCGCGGTAATCCTGTCTACCAGGTCAGCAGCCGGTCGTTCGTCTTCTTCCGCAACCCTCGCGCGGACGCCGTCGATCCGGTCACGGGCGAACGGTACCCGGACGTGATCGTGTTCTGGGTACCGTCGGAGTCCGACAAGCAGGCGCTGGTCCAAGATCCGGTGTCGCCGTTCTTCACCACCCCGCACTTCGACGGTCACCTGTCGGTGCTGGTGCGGGGCAGCCAGATCGGTGAGCTCACCCGGGAGGAAGTGGCCGAGGTGATCCAGGACGCCTGGCTCTCCCGCGCGTCGCCTCGGGCCGCCGCGGCCTGGCTCAGCGCGAACCGCGGTGGAACCGAAGACGGCTAGACAACGAAAGAGTGCGGTATTGACGACCCTGATGATGTACGCGGGCCCCGCCTGCCAGCCGTGCGGCGTGGCCGCCTTCCTCTGGCCGCGGTGAGCGGCACATGGACGACGCCGGCCCCGCAGTGAGCGCGATGATCACCGGTGCCACCGGCGGGATCGGGCGCGTGATCGCCGGGCGGCTCGCGCGGGCCGGGTACCGCCTGACGCTCAGCGGCCGGGACGAGACCGTGCTGGCCGAGCTGGCCGAGGGCCTGGCCGCCGGCGGTAACGAGCCGCAGGTCGTTCCGGCCGACATGACCAGCGAACAGGACGTCCGGGAGCTGGCCGGCCGGCACGCCGGGCGGTTCGGCTCGCTGGACCTGCTCGTGCTCAGTGCCGGGACCGGGACCAGCGGCCGTATTGAGGGGTATCCGATGCGGCGCTTTGACCGTCAGCTGACCGTCAACCTGCGGGCGCCCTTCGCCCTGGTCCAGGAGTGCCTGCCCGCGCTGCGCCAGGCCGCCGCGGCCCGCCCGGATCACGGGGCACGCATCGTCGCGATCGCCTCGGTGCTCGGCATCGTCTCCGAACCCGGCCTGGCCGCTTACAGCGCGGCCAAAGCCGCGCTGATCTCACTGTGCCAGTCCATCAACGGCGAGGAGTCGTCCGCGGGCGTGACCGCCACCGCTATCGCTCCTGGCTTCGTCGACACGGACATGAGTGCCTGGGCCCACGGCCGCATCGATCCCGGCGAGATGATCCCGCCTGCCGACATCGCCGAGCTCGTCCTCGCGCTGACCCAGCTGTCGGCCCGGTCCGTTATCCCCCTGGTGGCGATGTCCCGGCCCGGCCCGACCCAGTGGCGAGCGTGATGTTGCTGCTGTCACGTCATACCCGTTTTTATCAGAAGGATCCGTGGTTGCTCTGTCCTCGGCCAGCTGATCCGCCCGCTTACTTGGCGATGCCGGTGGCGTCCGCCGGCCCGGACATCCCGGTGAGCCGGCTGGTCGTGAACTCAGCGACCCGGTCCAGCAGAATGCGGGCTGCTTCCAGCGCTAGCAGGGGGAACCCGTGCGGCATCCCCTGGAAAATGGTCAGCTCGACATCGGCACCGCCGCCCGCAGCGGCTGCGGCGAAGCGGGTAGCGTCGTCGCGGAGCATCTCGCTGTCGCCGCAGGCGATCAGGAGGGAGATGGCGACGGCACCCGCGGGCATCGGGCGGCCGGCCTGGTGCAAAGCGAGCAGGGCCGACAGCGTCAGGGTGGCCCCGGCCGAGTGACCGATGAACACGATCCGCTCCGGCCGAATTCCCTGGTCAAGCAGTTCCTGGTACGCGTCGAGCACGTCATCAAGGGCGGCCGGGTACGGATCTCCGGGTGCGAGCCTGTATCGCACGAGCAGTACCGGCAGCCGGGTTGTCTCGGCCAGGCGGCCAGCCAGGACGCCAGGAGGTTCGTCGAATTGGAACCGGCGAGCGTGCAGGTAGAGCAGCACGCCGGTGCTGGCGGTGCCGGGCCTGCCGATCCAGTCGCCGCGCGTCCTGCTGGCCTGAAACGGATGGGTGGGCAGATCCGTCCCTGCCGGAGCGGCGTGCCTGAGCAAGGCCATCTAGTACCGCATAAATGAGCGTTGGCCCGGGTAACCGGCAGCGAAGGGTAACGCCCGGCGACGACTGGCCGCCCGCAGTCCCCGTGAGCCCCGCCCGCGGTCCCCGCCCGCAGTCCCCGTGAGCCCAGCCCGCCCCATCCTGCACGCCCGTGCTGGCCTGCTCCCGCCTGTGAGGCACCACGATGTTCCACCGTTGTCGTCCCCGCAACAACAACGGACCATCGTCGTGGCCACGTCCGGGGCTGACGGCGGCTGGAAGCGGGGGGGAGGGGGGGGCGTTACTTGCCGCGGCACTAGGTTTCATGGTGCCTCGGGCTCCTTCACGTGTCCATGTAAAGGGATCGGCGGCCGGGTAGCTCGGGGACGCTGACGAACGTGAGCGCGTTCCTGGCCACTGCGGCCGATGGGGCAAACGACCCCTTTGACACGTCCTACGGGCGGGAGTTTGTTGACGTTGACCTGGACAACAATCTCATGCGATTCGCCGCCTCTGCTCTGGCTCCGGCCCGCACTCGGCTCCCAACGACCTCTGGCTCAGCCCTGGTTCCGGGCTCTCAGGCGTACTTTGCCGGGACTCCTGTGGTGCGGTGCAGGCGCCGGAACCGGTAGCCTGGCTGCGATCCGCCGCTGATCATCACCGAGCGGCGCGGGGCGCATAGCTCAGCGGTAGAGCACTCGCCTTACAAGCGAGGGGTCACTGGTTCGAACCCAGTTGCGCCCACCAGAAGGTCTTCACGTTTGACCTGTGTTTATCTTCACGTTTGGGTCTGACATTTCGTGTGCGCCGGGCGTGTTCCCGGCTGGAGCGGGTTCAGGGCTGGTTGCCTGGCCGGTGTGGCTGTTCGGGGCAGCAGGTTGTGTTCTTCGTGCCGTGGTCTGGGTGTTCTGGGGGCGTGCGGTGACGGCGGGGCGGGTGGCGTCAGGGGTTATGGCGGCGCTGCGGCGGCGTGGCTGGCGAGGGTCTTGCGGCGGCGGCGCCGTGTTTTCGGGGGCAGGCCGGCCGCGGCGCGGCGGGCGTCGTCGGCCTGCCGGGCGTCCCAGGCGGTCAGGATGCGCTGGTTGCGGACGACGAGCAGGCAGGCGAGCCAGAGCATCATCGGGGTCAGGCCCATGAGCCGGGTCCAGCCGCGGGTGATGTCGTTGCTGGCGGGGTCCTTGACGGTGGAGAAGGTCCGCTCGGCGCCGGTGCGCCGGGCGTAGGACTTGCGGTGCTCCTTGGAGGGGTAGTCGTGTTTTTGCGCGGTCTTGGCGCAGGTCCCGGGTGGCACGGTGATGGTCTGCTGGGTGCAGCAGTCGGGCGGGTGCTGGGGCGGGGTGAGGATCTCGGGCCGGCCGCGGTCCAGGGTCATGGAGGCCGGGCGGAGCGGGCAGCGGATCTTGCCCATGGCCGCGGGACACATGACCCGGTGGTAGCCGTCGGCGTCGTCGCTGGTGATCTTGCCGAGCTTGCAGTCCGCCAGGGCGCGGTCTCGGCGGTCTGCTGGTCGTGGGCGGCGGTCTGGTCCGGGGTGGCGTCGCGGGCCAGCGGGCCGAGTTCCAGCAGCGTCTTGGGCGCGGCGGGGCAGTAGAGGTTGCCGTTGGCGATGATGGCGCCGTGGTGGGTGCCGCGGGGTCCCCTGTCGGATGGGTGCAGGTCCTGGATGAGCTGCGCCCCGGCCTGGCGGAGCGGGATGGCCCAGGCCCCGGCGTCGCGGTGGGCGTAGCCGGAGTCGGCCAGGATGTCGCCGAGGCCGGTGCCGTCTTCGGTCATGGCGGTGAGCACCGGGACCAGGGCGCGGGCCGGGTCGTGGCGGCAGGAGCACACGGTCATCCGCCGGGCCAGCTCGGGCACGGGCGGGCCGTGCTCCTCGCGCATCATGGTGGCGGCGGAGGGGTAGTAGCCGAAGAACAGCTCGCTGTCCTGGCCGGGGCCGCCGCCGGAGCGGTGTCCCCAGGAGGCTTCGGGGTCGGCGCAGTCGCTGGTGCCGCGGGACGGGGGCCGGGAGAAGGTTTCCACGTCGGTCCAGTCCACCGCCAGCGACGTGCTGGCGTCCTTGAACTCCTCCGGGATGGATGCCTCGAGCAGGTCATCGCAGATCGCGGTGAGGATCTGCGACGGCTGGCCGTCGGGGACCTCCTTGGCCAGGGCGCCTGTGACGAGGCCGAAGGTCCGCTCGGTCTGCCGGCAGGTCAGCCGGTGCGGGCCGTGTCTCCAGTCCGCGACCACGCCGAGCCTGCGCTGGTCGTCCTCGGGCAGGGTGGTCAGGGCCTGGTGGATGCGGGTGAGGTGGGCGGGCCGGTGGTCGGCCAGCACGATCAGCATGCCGAGCAGCAGGGTGCGGGCCAGCAGCTGCCGGGCGCGGGCCCCGGTGGGCAGCAGCAGCTCGATCCGCGGCGCGATGCCGGAGCGGCCGATGATGTCCTCCAGGACCGGCAGCGGGATCATGACGGCCGGGCCGCCCCGAGCAGCTGGACCGCGTCGGCCTCGCCGCCGGGCTCCAGGCCGGCGATCAGGTCGCCGAGCCGCTGGGAGCAGGTGATCCCGGCGGCGTGCATGAATGTGGCCAGCCCGAGCAGGTCCGCGACGTCGGCTAGCCAGGTGGCGCGCAGCCGGGAGGTGTCCAGCCGGGGCAGCCTGGCCCCGCCGGCCAGCGACCGGATCAGCGGCGTGGTGATGTTCCGGCGGCCGGGATCGGTGCCGCCGGTGACCAGCCCGGTCACGGCAAAGCGCGCCGCGGCCAGCAGCCGCTCGTGGTAGCGGGCCAGCACCGGCACCGCCCGCGGCCGGGCGCCGCGGACAGCCACGATCACCCCCGCCGGACCGGCAGGTCACGTCGGTGCCGCGCACGGCGCGCAGGTCGGCGCGGATCAGCCCGGCGCCGGCGCCCAGGCAGATCAGCCCGCTCGCGCGCATCCGCCGCGACAGGGTGGGCTGAGCATCCGCCAAGGCGAGATACCCGCCCATTTCCGCCGGGCTGTAGGGCGCCTTGGCATGTTCCCGTGGCAGCGGCATATCGGCCGGATACAGCTGCGGCACCACCCGGCGGCCGGTGAACCGCAGGTTGGTGCGCAGTGTCCGCCGCGCCACGCCGGACAGCCCCGGCGCGCACCGGGTGAACCGCTCGGCCACCGACGGATGCAGCACCGTCTCCGGCGCCGGATCCAGCCCCAGCCCGATCGCGTAATCGGCCAGCTTGCCCGCCGCCCGCAGCAGGTTCTTCGCCCGCTCCTTCCCCTCCGGCGCCACCTGGCCGATCACAACCCGGGCGAACGCCGCCGCCTGAGGTGACAGCGACGACGGCCGCCAGCCGGCGATGTAGCCGGCGACCGGGCCCGCGGTATCCCCGGACGCCGGCACTCCCGCAGGGGCTGCCCGAGTCATACTGTATATATACAGTAGGACATGACCAGGATCACGGACCTATGCCACCCTGAGACCGTGCGTGTCGCCGCCGCCCACCAGGCCGAAGCCGAGAAGATCGCCGCCGAGCTCGCCGCCATCGCCGCCACCGGCATGGTCCTGCCTGGCTCGGTCACCCAGCGGCGCACCCGCTGCGGCCGCCGCAACTGCGGCTGCCACGCCGACCCGCCCCGCCTGCACGGCCCCTACTGGCAGTGGACCCGCAAAGTCGCCGCGAAAACCATCTGCCGCTGGCTCAGCGACGGCCAGCACCGCGACTACACGCCGTGGATCGACAACGACCGGCGGCTCCGCGAACTGCTCACCCGGCTCGAGGCCCTCGGTGCCGCCGCCTTCGACGCTGACCCCCGCTGGGAACGCCAGGGGCACCGCCGCCCAGCAGAACCGGAACCGGAATCTCCAGATAGCGTGGGCAGCGCCCGCTTAACCCGTGGGCGACCCTCCACCCAGGCCCCGTTTGCCCAGCTCAGCCCTAAACGTGAAGACCTCACCAGGTCAGAGGGTATTCGCTTCCTCCGGCCGGTCGGCGGGGAGCCAAACGGGGAGCTAAAGAGTTGGCTGGTTCCATGGCGGACGCTTCGGTCAGGCGCCGCGGGCATGGCGAGGATGCCATCTACTTCGCGGCGGACAAGAACAGGTACATCGGCGCGGTCTCGGTGGGCTTCGGCCCGGACGGGAAGCGGCTGCGCCGGAAGGTCTCGGGGAAGACCAAGCAGGAGGTCCAGGACAAGCTCCCGGTGCTGCACGCCGAGCTCAACGTCGGGTTGCAGTCGTCGGCGGGGTATACGGTCCGGGCGGCCGTGGATGACTGGCTGGAGCATGGGCTGTCGGGCCGGTCGGCGCGGACGGTTCAACTGTACCGGGACGGCGTGAGGCCACTGACGGACCGGATCGGGACCAGGCCGCTGCGGAAGCTGTCCGCGGCGGATATCCGGTCAGCGCTGGCGGTACTAAGCGATCAGCTGTCGACGAGGTCGCTTCAGATCGCGCACAACTGCCTGGTGCGGGCCATCCGCCACGCCGAGGCTGACGACCTGATGGGCCGGAACGTGGCCGCGCTCGTCCGGCCGCCTGCCGGTAGCGAGGGCAGGCCGTCGAAGGCGCTATCGGTCGAGCAGGCCCAGCAGCTGCTGCGCGCGGCCGCCGATGAGCGCCCGGGTGGTGCCCCACAGCCGCTGCATGCCTACGTTGTCCTTCTGCTGACCACTGGCCTGCGCCCCGAGGAGGCCCGGGCGCTGCGCTGGGATCACGTCGATCTAGAGGCCGGGACGGTAGCTGTCTGGCGTTCAGACCGGGCAGGCGGCGACACCAAGACTCCGAAGTCCCGGCGTACCCTACGGCTGGCCCAGGTCGCCGTGGATGCCCTCCGCCAGCGCAAGGCCGCCCAGGCCGCTGACCATCTGAATGCGGGAGAGGAGTGGCACGACACCGGCCTAGTCTTCACGACCACGATCGGCACCAGCTCGACCAGCACAACATCAGGCGCGGGTTCCGCCAGATCACCAAGGCAGCGGGCCTAGGCGAAGAGTGGGTTCCCAGGGAGCTGCGCCACACTTTCGTCAGCATCATGTCCGCAGGCGACGTGCCGGTCGAGGAGATCGCCCGTCTCGCCGGTCATCAGCAGACCAGTACGACGGAAGTGGTTTACCGTCGTGAGCTTCGTCCTGTCATCACCACCGGCGCCAAGATCATGGAGGTACCGCCATCTGTCAGATAAGGGACAATTTACCCAGAATCCGGCATCTGTCACGACGTGCCGGACAGAATATGATTCATGCCTTACGCTCTTCGCTAAGCTGCCGCCCATCGCAGACAGCCAGGGGAGGGCATGAAAATGGGTGAACGGTCTGTTTTCTTTCTACCTTTCTGGCTAGTAAGCTGATGGCTACGTACCGGCTTTTCGCGAGCACCAGCGGGCCGTCCAGCCCGGTGTCGTACAGCGGTCCGTTCGAGGCTGGCCTGTTGTTCCAGGTCAATTCCGGCGGTATATGGCTGGACGGCTACTGGTGGTGGGTGTGCGACGCGGGCCAGTCAACGCCCGCGCAGGAATTCGCCCTGTGGGCGGTATACACCGCCGGTACGGGGGCTCCCGTCCCGACGGCCACAGTCAAATCCGGCACGCTGACGGCCGGGCAGTGGAACTATGTCCCGCTGCCCGAACCCATTCCGCTGTCCATCGGCGCTTGCTATAACGCCTGCACCGGCTTTAGTGGCAGTTTCCCGAGCACTAATAGCCAGTTCGGTTCGGGTGAACCCTATGCCGCGGGAATCGCCAGCGGGCCATTGCTGGCGTTTTCCGATGTGTCGGGCACGCAGCCCGCGCCGTTCAGCATGGGCCAGGCTCCGTACGGCGCCACGAGCACAGATCCCAGCGCCGTCATGCCTGTCCAGAGTTACGGATCGGGCAACTTCTGGATGGACCTCCAGGTCACCGACGTCGCGCCGCCCGGTGCCTCCTGCCGGCTGTGGCCGAACTACCCGGTGATCCCGCCCACGACCAACGACGACGATCTCGAGCAGACATTCGGCACCGAATTCCTGCTCGGCCAGCCGTGCACCCTGGACAACATCTGGTTCTACAGCCCGCCGGCGGTGTCCCCGGCGGCCCTGCCGACCATCTGCGCGATCTGGGATGTCGCGACCCGGCAGGTGGTATCCGGCACGCAGAACAACTCGCCCTCCTGGTCAGGGGCAGCGACCAGCGGCTGGGTGTCCTGCTCCTACTCAGGAGTCACCCTGCCTGCGGGCGACTATAAGGTCACTGTCTACACGCCCGGCGGGAGCGACAATTTCTACCAGGAAACCGAGGCTTACTTCGGCACTGGCGGGGGTGCCAACGGTATCGCCGCCGGACCGCTGACCGCACCCGATACGGCCAGCGCCAGCGCACCGGGCCAGACAACATATTTTCACGGCGGGTTCGGCTACCCGGATACCTATGACACGGACTTCGACGGGCAGAACCGTTGGGTGGACGTCGAGGTGACTCCGGCGGCCGGATCGACGCCGACGCCGACTGCGACAAGCTCGCCGAGCAGTACGACTACGACGCCGAGCACCACCAATAGCAACGCCTTCGCGGCCTTCTTCCCCTAAAGGCCCAGCAGAGGTTCCAGAGCATCCGCCGTGCCGCTGACCCACGCTGGAGGTCCTTTCGCTGGCGACGGGCATTCCTTGCGGTGCTGGTTTTGCTACTGGCGTTCGGCTTGGTCACCGCGTGCCGCCCTGATGTTTGCAGGTTCACTGCCACCAGCCTTACCCATGAGCCGCTTCTCGTCTCAGCGATCTTTCTCGCGCTCATGCTGGTATGCGGGATCATCGGATTCATCTCGTGGGCATAGGCGCAACCAAAGCGAAGGCAGAGAACCGGCGGATAGCAGCCCAGGCAATGGCAAAGGTGCATGGCGGCCGGGCGGAACATGACCGGGCCGTCTGAGTCCGGCTGAGGCGTGAGCTCTCGAGCGGCCGACGGCCGACGGCCGACGCGCGATGCTCGCCGCGTTCGTCGGACTCGTCGTCAAACGGCTAGCTTGACGACCCGTCGTCGGGAAGTCTCGGGAACGAGACCGTCGGCTCGTAGGGGATCGCGTCGAGGAAGTCGGTCAGGCCGGTGCCGCGATGCAGGCCAGCCTCGTTGTGACGATCAGCCAGTTCGTGCCGGAGCAGTACCCGCTCCTGGTCGGCGTCGGCCTCGGTGAACGGCGCATCCCAGGGTCCGTGCGTCCGCAGCCGCCTGAGCATGGGCAGCGGCAACCAGACGCCGTCCAGGGCGATGCCGTACTCCACGACCATCCGCTTCTCGATCTTCCCGGGCTCGCCGCTGCTCATCATTACCGTCTCCAGGGTCGGCAGCACGCTCTTCCCTGCCGTAACGCTGGCCGGGCCGCCGGTCATCCGCCGGCTCAGATGCCGAGCTCAGATACCCCGGTCGAGCAGGCGTTCGCGGTAGACGGCCGGGCCGCCGAAGGGCAGCTCGGAGGGGTATCCATAGCATGACCTAACCGTGCTCTCCGCCTAATAAAACTTCACAGCCCGCTTTAACAGCAGACGGGGCCTGTGTCACGAGCTCGCGGGGGCAGCTCAGCAGGCGTGCCGACGTGCGCCAGGACATGCCGTTTCGTCCGTGTTATCAGCGTGTTGGACCCCCGGCAAGTCCCTGGGCGTCGAGTCCGGTCGCCAGACCGAAAGACGCGAAGACCTCGGAATCCTGGAATACCGAGTTCCGGCTGATGCCCTCGGCGGTGACGGTGAAGATCTGGAGCGTGTGCAGCTCGTATCCGTCACCGACGCGCCGGTAGGCGGCGAACCCGGGCTGGCCGTTGGCCGCGACCGCCTTCAGGCACCAGTCCGTTCCGGCCTGCCCGAAGACCCACTCCATGAACAGGCCGTAGTTGGCGGGGCCGGCGAACCAGTTGATCATCGGCGGCATCTCCATGAGCACGTCGTCGGTGAGCAGCCGCTTGAGACCCTCGACGTCGGCGCGGGAGAACGCCTCCATGTAGCGATCGACCCAGGCGCGCTGCTCGGCTGCGGATGGCTCGCTGAGACGTTCCTGCCGGACCCCGGCTTCCTTCACCCGGGTACGCGCCCGCTGCAGGGAACTGTTCACCGATACGACGGTAGTGCCGAGGATTTCCGCTGCCTCGGACGCGGAGAAGCTGAGCACGTCACGCAGGATCAGCGCACCACGCTGACGCGCCGACAGGTGCTGCAGGGCG
>JBEKGC010000154.1:0-23871 GCA_050013055.1 Streptosporangiaceae bacterium | reverse complement strand
GCTTCCCCGCGCTGACCGCCTTCATCGAAGCCGGGGTCTTCGACGTCGCGGACGAACCGGACGACGAATTCATCTTCGGCCTGGACCGCATCCTCGACGGCATCGAGCATCTCGTCCAGGCCAGCTAAGGGCTTGGCTACCACCGCAGGCTCCGGCGGCCCGGTTTCGCGCTCCGCGCGTGATGGCCTGGTCCCGCGCTGATGCCGGTGTGGTTCGTGGCGCACCAGCGCTCCATGGTGCGCCAAACGCGGGGAAGATCATGGATGATTCGGCCGTCGCGGAGAGTTTGGTACCCGATAGGGAACCTTTTTCTCCACTAAAGCCGAATCTTCCGCGAAAACTTTCTTTAAATTGGACTGGTGATCGAATGATGACCCTCGTGGGACGGGAGGGGTTCGTGGGACGGGGGGAAGGCTCGCGGGGCGGCACGAGCTCGCGGGACGGGAGGGGCTCGTGGGGCGGGGGGGAGGAGGGAGAGAGCGTCACACTGGGTGTGAACGTGGGCGCCACCAGCTCGGCCGTTACCGCGACGGCGCGGCGCTGGCCAGCCGGCTGCGCGAGCCGAACGCGCCCGGCGGGCGGGACGCCGAGCAGCCCGGCCCCCGGCTAGGAGGTGGCCTGCTCGGAGTTGGCTGCGGTAGAACCAGACCGCGCCGATCACCGCGAGCACCGACGCGATGTACAGGTTCAGCCGCAGGCCGAAGATGTAGACCGAGGAGTCGACCCGGAGTGATTCCTCGAAGATCCGGTACGCCGAATAGCCAAAGACGTACAGCGCGAACAGGCCAGGCGGCTTGATCTTGCGGTGATGGCCGAGCCACACCAGCACGGCCGCCCAGGCCAGATCGAAGATCAGCTCGTACAGGAAGGTCGGCTGAAAGGTGCTGAAGTTCAGGTACTTGGCCGGGATGCCGCCGGCCACCCGGTACTGGTACGGGATCTCCAGCCCCCAGGGCAGCGTCGTCGGACGGCCGAAGAGCTCCTTGTTGAAGTAGTTCCCGATCCGCCCGATGCCCTGCGCCACCAGCAGCGCGGGCGCCACCGCGTCCATGAACACGGCCACGTTGACGTGGTGCCTGCGCAGCCGCCAGATGCCGACCAGGGCGCCGACGATGATCCCGCCCCAGACGCCGAGCCCGCCGTCCCACACCGCGAACACCCCGTACCACACGTGCGGGACGTCCATCGGCGTGGTGATGTCGAAGTACATCCGGCCGCCCACGATCCCGGCCGGGACGCTCCACAAGGCGATCTCACCGACCAGCTCAGGGTCGCCGCCCGCCGCACTCCACCGCCGCCGGGTGATGATGACCGCGACAGCGATGCCGACCAGGTACATCAGCGCGTAGAAGTGGATGACCAGCGGGCCGATGTTGAAACTGTTAATCGACGGACTGGGAAGGTACGCCGGCATCGCCATCGCCATAGCGCCGAGCGTACCCCGCAGGCCGCCTAAGCCAGGCACCCGGTCGCCCCGGCCGCGCCACCCCGCCTGGGCACGCGGGCGAGGTAGCGCGGATAACCGGGGAACGTTCGGCCGGAAAATTAGTCCCTGGCCGGCTCGGAACCGCTGGTGGCGAGCGGCCCGGAACCGGCGTCGGCGGCCGCCACCGCGCGGGGCGCCACCGTAGTCGGGACGGCCCCGGGCTGAGCCGTGGACGACCGGTCCGGCCGGCCGGCCAGCCGGTACACGTCGGATCCATCCACGGTTTCCCGCTCGAGCAGCTCGGCGACCAGCGCGTCGAGCTCAGCCCGGTGACCGTTGAGGGTTTCCACCGCACGCTGTTCGGCCTGGCGGAGCAGCCGGGCGACCTCGCGGTCGATCTCCGCCTGGGTCGCCTCGGCGAACGGGCGGCTGGACATGCCAGGACCGCCGCCGCCCAGGAACACGGAGCCGCCCTCCGGGTACCCGACCGGGCCGAGCGACTTCGACAGGCCGAACTCCCTGACCATCTTGATGGCCAGCTCGGTCGCCCCGGCCAGGTCGTTGGCGGCCCCGGTGGACCCCTGGCCGATCACCACGAGCTCGGCGGCGCGGCCGCCGAGGCGGACCGCGAGCGAGTCGTACAGGTAATCCTCCCCGTACATGTGCCGCTCGACCAGCGGCAGCTGCTCGGTCACGCCGAGGGTCTGGCCGGCTGGCAGGATCGTCACCTTGGCCACCGGGTCGGCGTGCTCGGCCAGCGCGGCCACTAGGGCATGCCCGGACTCGTGCACCGCCACCGCGTGCTTCTCCTCGGGCAGCAGCACGTTGGAGCCTTCCCGGCGGCCCAGGATGATCCGGTCCCTGGCCTCGTCGAAGTCGGCCGCGGTCAGCGTGTCCCGGCCGGCCCGGACGGCGAAGATGGCCGCCTCGTTGACCAGGTTGGCCAGGTCAGCGCCGGAAAACCCGGGCGTGCCCCGGGCGATCGCGGTCAGGTCCACGTTGGCCAGCTTCTTGCCGCGGCAGTGCACGGCCAGGATCGCGGACCGCTCGTGCACGTTGGGCAGCGGGATCGTGACCTGCCGGTCGAACCGGCCCGGCCGGAGCAGGGCCGGGTCCAGGATCTCCGGCCGGTTGGTCGCCGCGAGCACCACGATGCCGGTGGTCGGCTCGAAGCCGTCCAGCTCGGCGAGCAGCTGGTTGAGGGTCTGCTCGCGTTCGTCGTTGGCCACGTACCCGCCCGCGCCGCCCGAACGGCGCTGGCCGATGGCGTCGATCTCGTCGATGAAGATGATGGCGGGCGCGCGCTTGCGCGCCTCGGCGAACAGGTCACGGACCCGGGCCGCGCCGACCCCGACGAACATCTCCACGAAGCTGGAACCGGTGACGGAGAAGAACGGCACCTCCGCCTCACCCGCCACCGCGCGGGCCAGCAGCGTCTTGCCGGTACCTGGCGGCCCGACCATCAGCACGCCGCGGGGCACCATCGCGCCTGCCCTGGTGTAGCGTTCCGGCTTGCGCAGGAAGTCCACCACCTCGGCGATCTCGGACTTGGCGCCCTCGTAGCCGGCCACGTCGGTGAACTTGGTGTTCGGCCGTTCCTCGTCGAACACCTTGGCCCGGGACCGGCCCACGCCCATGACCCCCTGCAGGCCGCCCGCGCCGCCCTTGGAGATCCGCCGGAACAGCCAGATGGAGAGGCCGATCGGCAGCCCGAAGACGATCAGGTAGATCAGCACCTCTGTGCCGAAGCCGTTGCCCGCCGGGGTCGCGGTGATCTGCACCTTGTCGGTTTGCAGCTGGGTCAGGAAGGACTGCTGCGCCTGCGGCGGGATGACCACCGTGTAGGACTTGCCGCTGGTCAGCGTGCCCGTGCTCGTCCCGCCGGCCGTGGTGGCGATGGCGATCGTCTTCACCTGATGCGCCGAGGAGTCGGCCAGGAACTGGCTGTAGCTCAGGCTGGTCGAGGTGGTGCGGGTGGGCAGGAACAGGAAGAGGAAGAACATGACCGCGATCGCGATCGGCCAGACCCAGTGCCGCCAGGCGGGCGGCGGCGGGGGCGCCTTGGAGGTGGGCTTGCCCCCGGGCGGTGGCGGTGTGACTTGCTTGCTCATGTCAGCTCCTTGTGCAGCCCAGTATGCCCGGTGTTCGAAGCACCCCCATCCGCAGACGGGGCCATTCGGCACTTGGTCAGCACACCGACAGGCAACGGTCAGGTCACGCTAAGGAATCAGCGCGGCGGCGCCGTCGAAGCGGCCGTCCTTCAGGTCCCGCAGGGCCCGGTCGGCGGCGTCGAGCGGATACGGGTGAACGGTGACGGCCAGCTTGTGCTCGGCCGCGAAGGCGAGGAACTCCCGGGCGTCCGCCCTGGTATTAGAGGTGACACTGCGCAGCTGGCGCTCCTGAAACAGGTGCTTCTCGTAATTGAGCGGCGGGATGTCGGACAGGTGAATGCCCGCGATGGCCAGCGTGCCGCCCCGGTCGAGCGCGGCCAGGGCGGGCCGCACGAGGTCCCCCACGGGAGCGAACAAGATCGCGGCGTCCAGCGGTTCCGGCGGCATGTCGGCCGCGTCCCCGGCCGAGGCGGCGCCGATCTCGAGCGCCAGCCGCCGCGCCTGCTCGCCGCGGGTCAGCACGTGCACGGTGGCCCCGCGGGCCAGCGCGACCTGGGCGGCCAGGTGCGCGCTGCCGCCAAAGCCGTACAGGCCCAGGCGGCCGCCGGGCGGCAGCGCGGCCCGTTTCAGGGCGCGGTAGCCGATGATGCCCGCGCACAGCAGCGGGGCGAGCTCGGCGTCGGTGTAGCCGTCCGGCAGCCGGTGCGCGTACGCGGCGGGCACCGTCATGTACTCGGCGTACCCGCCGTCGGCGTCCCAGCCGGTGTAGAGCGAGCGCGGGCACAGGTTCTCCGCCCCGCGCTGGCAGTACCCGCAGTCCCCGTCGGTCCAGCGGAGCCAGGCCGCGCCGGCCCGGTCCCCGGTGGCAAAGCCCGCGGTGTCCCCTTCGCCGACGGCGGCCACCTCGCCGACCACCTCGTGACCCGGGGTCACGCCGGGCCGGTGCGGCGGCAGGTCCCCCTCGGTCACGTGCAGGTCGGTGCGGCAGACCCCGCAGGCCAGCACGCGCAGCAGCAGCTCACCCCGGGCCGGGCGCGGTATATCGTCGGCCGGGTGAAGACGTAGCGGGTGACCGCTGACCGGCCCTGGCGCTTCGACATGCCACGCACGCATACCGGCACGTTACCTCGCCGCCTGATCGGCGGGATGCGCGGCCGGGCGTTGAACCTGGGCCACCCCTCATACGTATTACTCAGCAGAAGCCCGGCATCGCCTCAGTATCCGGGTTTTTAATTATTTGCACTGGTGATGGGCATGGTGCCAGAATCAGGGGCTCGTCCTCTCCGGGTACGGGGCCCGGGAGTTGTCCCAGTTTCGCGGCACCAGGAAGCTATTCCGGGCCGTCGACGTTAACGGGACAACGGGTTGGAGGGGCACGTGATCGTTCGTCCGCTGAAGCGCGAGAGTGCCGGCGCGGCAGTGCCAGACGGGGGAAGTGATGCCATGGTGATGACCGCGCAGCGCCAGGAACCGGTCGCGCTCGAACCGATCGCGCTCGAGCCAGTACAGCTCGAGCCAGTACAGCTCGAGCCAGTACAGCTCGAGCCAGTACAGCTCGAACCAGTGGCGCTCGAACCGGTGCAGCTCGCGCCAGCGCAGCTTGAGCTGGCCAGCCGGATGGGCGCGGACGGGCACCAGGTCATCAGCGTGACCGGTGAGCTCGACATCGCCACCGCGGACCAGGCCTACGCCTACATCAGCGAGGTGATCGACCGCTGGCAGGTCCCTGTCACCGTGGACCTGTCCGGATTGTCCTTCTGCGACGCCTCCGGGCTCGGCGTGCTGGCCAAGGCCGCCCGGCACGCGCGGCAGGCCGGACGCCAGCTCAGGCTCACCTCGGCCCGGCCCTCACTGCTGAAGATCATGCGGATGACCGGCCTGGACGGCGTCTTCCCCGAGCTGCGTTCGCCGGCGCCGGCGTACTCGGCGTTAGCTTCTCGCCTTAACCCGCCCAGATAGGCCGCCCGGATCGTGGAGGATGCTGCCCGCGAGCGTTAAGTTTGGAGTGCTTCCTGCGTTAACTCTGAAATTAACCGCATGCGGAGGGACTCCCAATGGCCGATGAAGTTCAAGGGCAGACCGCCGAAGAAGAAACGGACTCTTCCGGATCTTCTGAGGCTACGATCGCCGTGCACTGGCGCGAGGAGGGCTATCTCCCCGCGCCGCCCAAGTTTATCGGCCAGGCCAACGCCTCCGACCCGGCCATCCTCGACCGGTTCGCCGAGCCGAACTTCCCCGAATGTTTCAGGGAATACGCCGACCTGCTGTCCTGGGACGAGTACTGGCACACCACGCTGGACACAAGCAACGCGCCGTTCTGGAAGTGGTTCACCGGCGGGAAGCTGAACGCCAGCTACAACTGCGTGGACCGGCACCTGGCCAAGCACAAGAACAAGGCCGCGCTGATCTTCGTCCCCGAGCCCGAGGATTCCCCGCCGGTCTCGATCACCTATCAGGAGCTGTACCGGCAGGTGAACGAGTTCGCGGCGCTGTTGCAGGCGGCTGGGGTCAAGACCGGCGACCGGGTCACCTTGCACATGCCGATGGTGCCCGAGCTGCCGGTCACGATGCTGGCCTGCGCCCGGCTCGGGGCGATCCACTCCCAGGTGTTCGGCGGGTTCAGCGGCGGCGCCTGCGGGCACCGCATCGCCGACTCGGGCAGCAAGATCCTGATCACGATGGACAGCTACTACCGCAGCGGCGAGTTGCAGGACCACAAGGTCAAGGCGGACGAGGCGGTCGAGGCGGCCCGCAAGGAGGGCACCGAGGTCGAGAAGGTGCTGGTCTGGCGGCGCTCCGCGGGCCAGTACGCGTCCAAGACGCCGATGGTCGAAGGCCGTGACTTCTTCGTCGACGAGCTGCTCGCCGACCACCGGGGTGCGGTCGTGGCGCCGGTCCCCATGCCGGCCGAGGCGCCGCTGTTCCTGATGTACACCAGCGGCACCACCGGCCGCCCGAAGGGCTGCCAGCACTCCACCGGCGGCTACCTGTCCTACGTGGCCGGGACGTCGAAGTTCTACCAGGACATTCACCCGGACGACACGTACTGGTGCATGGCCGACATCGGCTGGATCACCGGCCACTCCTACATCGTCTACGGACCGCTCTCACTCGGCACCACCAGCGTGATCTACGAGGGCACGCCGAACTACCCGGACGCCGGCCGCCCCTGGCGGATCGCGGAACGGCTCGGGGTGAACATCTTCCACACCTCCCCCACCGCGATCCGGATGCTGCGCAAGGTCGGCCCGGACGAGCCGGCCAAGTACAACTTCCACTTCAAGCACATGACCACGGTCGGCGAGCCGATCGAGCCCGAGGTCTACCGCTGGTTCTACAACTCCGTGGGCAAGGGCGAAGCGGTCATCGTGGACACCTACTGGCAGACCGAGACCGGCGGCTTCATCGGCACCGGGCTGCCCGCGCTGAACCCGATGAAGCCAGGCAGCTGCGGCCCGGCCGCGCTCGGCATCTACTTCGACATCAAGGACGAGGACGGCGAGTCGATCCCGCAGGGCAGCGGCAAGGCCGGCAACATCTGCGTCCGCAACCCGTGGCCCGGCGTCTTCGAGACGATCTGGGGCCAGCCCGACCGGTTCGTGTCCACCTACTTCGCCAAGTACAACAAGAACCCGGACAGCAAGGACTGGCGCGACTGGCCCTACTTCGCCGGGGACGGCGCGGTCCAGACCGAAGACGGCTACTACCGCATCCTGGGCCGGGTCGACGACGTGATCAACGTGGCCGGGCACCGCCTCGGCACCAAGGAGCTCGAGTCGTCCGCGCTGATGGTCGAGGAGGTCGCCGAGGCGGCCGCGGTCCCGGTCATCGACGACGTGCGCGGCCGGGTGGTCGAGATGTACGTCTCGCTCAAGCCCGGCATCGCGGCGAGCCCGGAGATCGAGGCCAAGGTGAAGAGGGCGATCGAGACCGACATCGGCAAGATCGCCCGGCCGAAGAACATCTGGATCGTGCCCGACATGCCGAAGACCAGGTCGGGCAAGATCATGCGCCGGGTGATCGCCGCGACGTCCAACTTCGCCGACGTCGGCGACATCACGACGCTGGCCAACCCGGAGATCGTGGACCAGATCCGGCATCAGGTGCAGAACGCCAAGCACGCCCGCGGCGAGGTGCCGCGCCAGCTCACCGAGGCAGAAGAGGCCGAGATCAAGTCCTTCGGCGCCGAGTAACCCGGGTAAATCTCCGTCCGCGTGCGGCGGGCCGCCTGTGCCTAGGTGGCCCGCCGCACGCGTTCTGTCTTTTATCCGGCCGAACGATCCGTGGTGTCACCCCTTGGCCCTCTTGACTCCCTTGGCCCTCCTTGGCCCCGTTGGCCCCTTGGTTCCCGCCCGGCCGGAAGTCACCTCCGGACGGGACCTTGGCCCCTGTCCCGGCCCAGCTAGACGCGGTGTGATGATCACTGACGGGAAGGATCCCGGTCAGGTGCGGCGAAACGGTTTCTGCCCGAGGCGGACGCTCAGACCCGCTCATCGTGCATTCGGATCCGCTGAGGCGGAGACGGGGTCCTTCTCGCTCCCCATGAGCCGGAAGGGGCGACAGGGACATGAACGCCACGGTCAAGGACGTCATGACGACCCACGTAGTGGCGGTCACGAAGGACGCCTCGTTCAAGGACGTGGCCGCGCTGCTCCGCCAGCACCAGGTCAGCACCTTCCCCGTCGTCGACGCGGCAGGCAAGGTCATCGGCGTGGTCTCCGAGACGGACATGCTGCCCAAGGAGGCGCTGCTGGCCGGCCTGCCGGCGCAGGGGCCAGGCCCGGGCGCCGCCGCGACCGACCATAACGACTTCGTCAAGGCGATCGGGGTTACGGCCGCCAGCATCATGACCACGGCGCCGGTCACCGTCACGCCCGACGAGCCGGTCACCAGCGCCGCCAGGCTGATGTACTCCTGCAAGGTCAGGAGCCTGCCGGTGGTCACCGCAGACGGCTACCTGGCCGGGATCATCAGCCGGGCCGACGTGCTGAGCGTCTACGGGCGGCCCGACCGGCAGATCGGGCAGGACATCATGCAGGACGTGATCGTGGCCGAGTTCGGCAGCGATCCTGACCGCTTCACCATCACGGTCAAGGACGGCATCGTGACGCTCGCAGGCTACCCGGACACGGCGCAGCAGGGCCGGAACATCCTGGCCGAGGCCTGGCACATCGAGGGAGTCGTCTCGGTGCGGGATCGCCTCACCTACCCGGAGGGAACATCATGAACACGGCCCTATCCACCTGGCAGCTGGTCATCATGGCCGTGGTCCCGCTGATGGCCCTGATCGCCTGGGTCGCCACCGTCTTCTATGTCGCCCGCGAGCCAGCCCGGACCGACGTAGCGGCGGCGGCACCCGCCGGATCGGCCGGAACGGCGGCCAGCGTCGCGGCCGTGCCCGCACCGGCCGGACAGCGCGAAACGGCGCCGGCGGCCAAGGAGCCGGTAGCCGCGTAGGCCGCGCCTAGCCCCGCGGGCCGCCCAGCCCCACGGGCCGCGGTCAGCCGGGCTCGCCCGGCTCGCCTACCTCGGTGACCAGGTCGTCGTGGCCGAAGCACAGGTAGCCGCTGACCGCGGCGGCATCCCCCTGCGCCTGCGGGTAGGACCAGGCCGCGTCGGTCAGCTTGTGATCGGCCGTGCTGACCGACCAGTACGAGGCCGTGCCCTTGTAGGCGCACACGGTGTGCGTGTCGCTCGGCTCGAGCAGGTCCTGCCGCACGTCGGCGGCGGGCAGGTAGAAGCGGTTCGGCAGGCCGGTCTCGGACAGCAGCAGGGGACGCCGGGTCTGCGCCAGCACGATGTCGCCGAGCCGGACGCGGACCGGCCGTGACGAGCGGCGCACGTCGACGCGGTGGTACGGGTCCCGGAGATGGCCGTCGACGCGTTCGTCCTCGTCGTACCACTCATCCATGGCGTTCCAGTAGAAACCGGCGTATCCGCCCAGCCAGTGCGACTCGGGGTTCGGCTCCGGGTAGGCCCAGATCGCGTTCTCCGCGACCTGGTCGCCGGCCACCACGGACCAGTAGGACGCGGTGCCCTTGAACGGGCAGTAGGTGTGGTGCTCGGTGGGCCGGAGCAGGCCGGCCCGGATGTCGGCCTGCGGCACGTACACCTGGGGCAGTATCCCGGTCTCGTGCAGGAGCACCGCGCGGGTCGTGTCAAACACGACCTGACCGGCGAAGGTCGCCCGCACCCGGCGCGGAAATTCCTGCATCAGCAGCCGGTGCGCGGGACCGTCAATCCGGTAGTTGACGGTCTCCGGCGCGCGACCGGACAGCGGCCCAGGCGGAAAAGTCAGCGACATCGTGCTCCTTGGGATCAGCGCCCGGCGGGGGCGGTGAAGGCGGCTAGCCGGGCGTGGCCGGGGGTTAGGGACGACCAGTCGCCGGTGAACTCAAGGACGGCCACGGCGGCGGTGGGGAACCTAAGAGCCTGCGGCGGGGGGGCGCCTGCGGCGCCGGGTTGTTCGGCCAGGCTGCTGGCCAGGTCCGAGATGGCCGGGTTGTGCCCGATCAGCAGCGCGGCGCGGCATGAGCTTGGCAGTTCCCTGGCCAGGTAGAGCAGGGTCAGCGCGCTCGCCTCGTACGCCCGCGGCTCGAACGTCACCGACGGCGACCCGCCGAGCTCCGGCGCCACCAGCTCCCAGGTCTGCCTGGTCCGGCGCGCGGTCGAGCACACCACGACGTCCGGCTGGTAGCCGTGCGCACGCAGCCAGCGGCCGACGGCCGGGGCGTCGTGCCGACCGCGCTTGGCCAGCGGCCTGGCCTGGTCCGAGACGTCCGGCCAGTCCGATTTGGCGTGCCGCAGCAGCATCAGCCGCCGCGTCGTATCACTGACCACCAGCCCAGCCTGCCATGACCCCGCGACTTACCCACGCCCGGCCGGCGAAATCCGTCCGGAATAGATCCAGCCGGCCGGGATGCGTCCGGGCTACAGCCAGCCGGCCCGGATGCTGACCGGCTCGGACCCGGTGGCTCCGGCCGGGCCCGCGCCGGCTAGGGCCGTGTCGCGAGGCGGGTGGCCGAGCTGGCCGGCCCGCACCTGCTCCAGCAGCCTGCCGGTGGCGTCCACGATCTCGGGCGCGACCGCGCGCAGGCTGGCCGCGTCGTCCGGGCCGACCACATCCGCCGGGAATCCGGCCGCCGCCACCAGGCCCGCCAGGTCCGCGAGCATGCCGCCCAGCCAGCCCAGCGGGTCCGCGGAAAGCTCGCGGACGAAGACCCGGCGGTTGGGCTCCCAGCCGCTGAACACGGGGTGGTGGTGGGTGCGGTCGAAGCTGCCCGGCCGGCCCGTGACCGACTCGAGGAAGTCGACCCGCCAGAGCGGCTGGCCGACCTCGATCGGCTGCGCCGAGTAAATCGATCCCTTGAGCGCGCCGCGTTCAAGGATCCGCAGCTCGAGCCGGACGCCGTGCTCGGCTCCCTGCTGGCCGGGGCTCGGCTCGGGGTCGACGAAGTACAGGTCGCTCACCAGCACGCCGACTCGCTCGAATCCGAAGGCGTAGAGCATCGGAGGTGTCCCTTCCCAGCTGACGTTCGGTCTTGTCCTACTATCTCCCGGCCGGACGGCGGCAGGCCAGGCCCGGCGTCTTGGTGATGCCCCGGCCCGGCCGGCACAGCGATCTGCTGGACTCCACCACCGTGGCCCGGACACGGAGCGTGTCCTCCGGCCGGACCGGAGAGGGCCAGCGGATTTCGGCGGTACCCGCGCCGCCGAGGCCGGCCTGAGCCGAGAGGCAGTTCTCCGCGAGCAGCCGCATCGTGACCGCGGCGGGGTGCCATCCGCTGGCGATCAGCCCGCCGAACGGTCCCCCTGAGCTACGCCTACCGGATGGCCACAGATCGGTTGTTGAGTCGAATTTTTTACCGAATTTTAAGGTTCAACTTTATCGATACTAACGTCACCGTGCTCGTACGTGCGGCCGGGCGCGCACTCACCCGAAGTACCGCAGACCATGATCATTCACATTCCCGGTATTTCGGGGCGGGCGGCCCGGCTAAGCGAAGATCACAGAAGAGTTACAGAAATACCTCGATTTGCCTGCGAGGCTCCGACGGTTACTGCCATGCTTCCGCAGATGGCACAGACCGCAGAAAGCGGAGACAGCCCTCATCGGTTGCGGAGAGTGACCTGACCAGGCTCGCCGATTGGTACTAGCAGTGGCTACCCCGGTAGGCGGGCGCGGAAACAAGTTGGGGAGTTCTGTGGATTCAACGAACGTGGACCGCCGGACGCGGAAGATCCGACGAACCGGCCGGCACACCACGCCGTCGCAAGTCGAGAAAGTCGCGGAGAAGGCGGGCAAGGCCGCCCCCGTGGTGGCGATCGCGGGCGTGATGGTCGCCGCGCCGCAGGCCCACGCCGCCGTCGCGGCTTCCGCCAAGACGACGACCGTGGCCGGGCAGGTACGCACCGAGGCCCGCACCGACGCTCTGGTCCGGCGGGCTGAGCCGGTCGCTCGCACGTACACCGTCCGTTCCGGAGACTCGCTGTCTCAGATCTCGGAACGCTATTACGGCAACCCGGCGCACTGGCAGTGGATCTACGACGCGAACAGGTCCAAGATCTCCAACCCGAACGACATCTACGTGGGGGAGTCGCTGACGATCCCCTATTCGGCGCCAAGCGCGTCGTCCTACCCCCCCAAGCACGCCAAGCCCAGGGCCAAGAGCGCCGTGCTGACCTCCTCCACCAGCCTGAGCGGCAACCTCAGCTGCTCCGGGCTCGAGAAGCTCTGGGAGCAGGCAGGCGGATCATCCGGCGAGGCCTTCATGGCCGCCGAGATCGCGGAGGCCGAATCCGGTGGCCGCCAGTACGCCCTCAGCCCCACCAACGACTACGGGTACTGGCAGATCAACGGCTCGCACGGCCCCGCGGAGGCGACGTTCAACCCGCTCGGCAACGCCAGGGCCGCGATCGCCATCTCCGACGACGGGACCGACTGGTACCCCTGGACCACCTACACCAGCGGGGCCTACGAAGGACGCTGCTAGGGGGTCTCGGGGACACGCTGCCCGTAGCCGGCGAACTGGCCGGCCACCAGCGCGATCTCCTCGTCCGGCAGCAGCCGCGGGGCCAGGGGCCTGGTTCCGGGCTGGCACACCGCCAGCGCACCCAGGTACACCTCGCACAGCCACTCCAGGTACCGGCTGGCCACCAGGGCCGATCTCAGGTCCGGGCCGGTCGTGACCGCTCCGTGGCTGGCCATGATGCAGGCGGTCCGGTCGCGTAGCGCGGTCACCACATGACGGGCGAGTTCATCGCTCCCGTAGGTGGCGTACGGTGCCACCGCCAGCGGGCCGCCGAACATCGCTACCTGATAGTGGATCGCAGGCAGCTCATCCGCCACCGTCGACAGCGTCGTCGCGGCGACGGAGTGGGTGTGCACGATCGCGGCCGCCCCGGTGGCGGCGTAGATCCCCAGGTGCAGCGGCAACTCGCTGGTCGGCCGTAGCACCGCCTCGACCGGGGTGCCGTCCAGCCGGTGCACGCCGACCAGGTCGGCGGTCAGCTCCTGGTAGTCCACCCCGCTCGGGGACACGGCCACCAGGTCGCCGTCCCGTCCGCTCACGTTGCCCGAGGTCCCCACCACCAGCCCCGATGAGGCCAGCTCGCGGCAAACCCTGACCACTTCGTCCCGTAGGCGTTCCAGCAGCATAGGTTCAACGGTATGAACCCACCTGACGTGCTGGCGTGGCGGGACGGGCGGATCGAGGCCCTGGACCAGACGGCCCTGCCGCACCAGGTCACCGTGCTTCGTATCAGCACGGTCACCGAACTGGTGGCGGCGATCGCCCGGCTGGCGATCCGGGGTGCGCCGGTCCTCGGCGCGGCGGGCGCGCTCGGCGTGGCGCTGGCGGTGCGCCAGGGCGACCGCGAGGGCTGGGACGAAGCCAGGCTCAAGGCGCAGCTGATGCGGATCGCCGACGCCCGGCCGACCGCGGTCAACCTCAGACGTGAGGTGTCGGCGGTCGCGGCTTACCTCCCGTACGGCCGTCAGGCGGTCGAGGCCGCGGCGCTGGCCGTGGTCGAGTTCGCCACCACGGCCAGCCACCAGATCAGCCACCGCGGCGCCGCCTATCTCCGGGAGGCCTGCGGTCCCGAGAAGACGGGTCGGCGGCTCCGGGTGCACACCCACTGCAATACCGGGAGCCTGGCCTGCCTCGGCTGGGGCACCGGGCTCGGGGTGATCCGCGTGCTGCACGAGCAGGGCGCGCTGGCGGAGGTGATCGTGGGCGAGACCCGGCCGCTGCTGCAGGGGGCCAGGCTGACCTGCTGGGAACTCGGCCAGCTCGGCATCGAGCACCGGCTGGCCGGTGACGGCGCCGGGCCGTTCCTGATCAGCCAGGGGCGGTCCGATGCGGTGGTGGTGGGGGCCGACCGGGTGGCCGCGAACGGCGACGTGGCCAACAAGATCGGCACCTACAGCCTGGCGCTGGCCGCGCACCGGGCCGGCATCCCGTTCCTGGTCGCGGTGCCCGAGTCGACCATCGACGAGGCCACGCCGACCGGCGCGGCGATCCCGATCGACCGCCCCGGCCGGCACCAAGGCGCTCAACTACGCGTTCGACATCACCCCGGCCGATCTGGTCTCGGCGGTGGTCACAGAGAAAAGACTGATTCCGAACGGACAGTGGCTCAGCGTTTCTCCGCGCTGAATTCTCGCGTCAGCGTACCGCCGCCGAAGTTGCGGACGCCGAACTCGCATCGGCCTGAGTTTAGTTCTGCGTTTCGTCCGCGTAGGCGGTCCGCAGCGCCTGCAGGAACGTCTCGGCGGGCTGCGCGCCCGAGATCCCGTACTTGCGGTCGATGACGAAGAACGGCACGCCGGTCGCGCCGAAGGCCCGCGCCAGCTCGATGTCGGCCTGGACGGCACCGGCGTATTCGGAGCCGGCCAGCACCTCGCGGGCCCGGTCGGTGTCGACGCCGGCCTGGCCGGCCAGCCGGACCAGCGTCTCGTGGTCGGACAGGTCGGCGCCCTCGGTGAAGTGCGCGCGCAGCAGCCGTTCCTTGGCCGCGTCGCCGACGCCGAGGTCGGCGGCCAGGTGCAGCAGGCGGTGCGCGTCCAGGGTGTTCACGGTGAGCGCGGCGTCGAAGTCGAAGTCCAGGCCCTCACCCCGGGCCAGCTCGGCCACCCGGCCGGTCATCTGGCCGGCCTGCGGGCCGAACCGCTCGGCCAGGTACGCCGCGGTGGGCACCGCGGTGCCCGGCGGGGTGTCCGGGTTGAGCTGGAAACTGCGCCAGGCGATCGTCACCTCGTCGGCGTGCTCGAACTCGCCGAGGGCATGCTCCAGGCGGCGCTTGCCGATGTAGCACCAGGGGCAGACCACATCGGACCAGATCTCGACCTTCATTCGTCCGCTCCCGTCGTCGCCGCAGCCGGCGGTACCTCGCAGAAACCGTCGGCGCACACGGCCGCGTCCGCGTCCCCCAGAGTCCGCAGCGGCGGGGCCAGCGGGGCCAAGGGGGCGGCGGCTTCAGCGGGGACAGCGGGAACGGCCTGGCCCGCTTGGTCGATGCTCATCGATACCTCCGATCGCTGAGCATTAACCGGCTAGCCGCCTGGCTTGTTCCGCCGGGCGATAGGTTCCAGTCATGGCGAAGGAGCGTGCGGCTGGTCCTGGGCGGGCGCAGCAGGTCGGCGTGGCCAGCCGGATCGGCACCATCACCGGCGTCGGCGGCGCGGGAAAGGCCCGGACGACCGGGGACGAAGCGCCGCAGGCGGCCCAGCCGGTCGCGGTCCGCGGCTGGATCCGGTCGGTCGCCGACTCCGGCGAGCCCAACTACGTCGGCATCTACACGACCTACCGGCACGCAGGCCGGGGCTACGTCAGCGTCGGGTTTCCGCTACCGCAGGCCAGCTTTACCGCCACGCTGCTGCCGCGGGCCCGGCCGGACGGCGGCCTGACCCTGGACAGCCGCAGCGACCTCGACCAGCCGGGTCACTACCTGACCTACATCGACCCGCAGACGGCGGACCTGACCACCGCCGTGGTGCGCGGTTTCGCTGAGCGGCTTGACGTCTACGTGCACCAGGGCCAATTGCGGGCCGAGCATGCGTTCTGGGTGTTCGGCTTCCCGTTTCTCGTGCTGCACTACCGCATGCACCGCAAGTCCGCCGCTCAGTAAGCGCTCCTTAGCTAGAATCCGCACGCCCCGCCCTCGTGCCGCCTCACCAGCCCGCCTCGCCCCACCCGACCCATAGCTCGATCACCAGTACGACAGAGAGAAAGCTGATCGTGGAGTATTCGGCTTTAGTGGAAAAAAAGGTGGACTATCAGGTACCAAACTCTCCGCGGGGGCCGAATTTACCGCGACAATTCTCGGTCCGGCGCATCTTAGAGCGCTGGCGTACCGCGAACCACATCGGCATCATCGCCGGGTATCGCGGGGTTAAGGCGTCGCGCGCGGGCGGGCGGGCGGTCGGTCGGTCGAAGGCTGAAAGTGCTCACCTAGGTCTGCATCGGCACGAGCTCACGCACGAAGCCGTCGAGGAAGGCGGCGAAGGACCCCGGAGCAGCCGGGGCGGGAGCAGCCGCCGGGCGGATCACGAACTTGCTTAGGCCGGCCTCGACGTACTGGTCGATCAGCCGGCGCGTGGCGTCCCAGCCGACCGGTATCAGCGCGGCCGGGTCGGTGCCCGGCCTGCGGCGGCGGATCGAGGCCAGCAGCTCGTCGGGGATACCGTCCAGCACGACGGGCACGCTGAGCCCGAAATGATCGGGGTCCACGACCCGCCCCGCGTCGGCCGCCGCGGCCTGGATCATGGCCACGGCGGCCCCCGCCTCGGCCGGGGTGAGCAGCGAGCCGAGCCACCCGTCGGCCAGCCGACCCACCCGCCGCAGGCCCGCCGGAGCCGAACCGCCCAGCCAGATGTCAAGCGGCTTGGCCGGCCGCGTCCCGACGTTCGCCCCGGACACCGTGAAGAAGGAACCCTCGAACGAGGTCGTCTCCTCGGTGAGCAGCAGCCGCAGCAGCGTCAGCGACTCGTCGAACACGGCGGCCCGGCGGCCGGGCGGCACACCGAACAGCACCCGCTCGGCGGGCTGAGCCGGCTGCAGGCCGAACACCGGGAGCACGCGGCCAGGCGCCAGCGACGCCAGCGACGCCAGCTGCTTGGCGACCAGGACGGGATGACGGCCGGGCAGCACGGAAATTCCCGTGCCCACCTTCAGCCGGGTGGTCCGCGACAGCGCGAACGCCATGCCGGTGAACGGCTCCACCGCCGGGGAGTACACGTTCTCCGGCAGCCAGAGCGAATCCACCCTGGCCTGCTCGAGAAGGTCGACCGCCGCCGCGAACCCGGCAGGCGTCCCGGCCGGCCCCAGGGATACCCCGATCCGAACCTTCATGTCCCCATCAGATCACAGCGCACCCACGGTTCCCCTGGATTGCTAGGTTTGGCGCAGTGGACGAGGCGAGGGGGACGCTATGGCGGTCGGCGGCAACGAGGCTGATCTGGTCTTCGCCGGCGGGAAGATACGCAGCCCGGCGCACCCGTCCGGGTTCGTCCAGGCGCTCGCCGTCCGGGACGGGGTGATCCAGGCGCTCGGCCGCGATGACGAGATCAAGGAGCTGACCGGCCGCCGGACCCGCGTCATCGACCTGCGCGGACGGCTGGCGCTGCCCGCTTTCGGCGACGCGCACGTGCACCCGGTGGCCGGCGGCCTGGAAAGCCTGCGCTGCAACCTGCTGGGCCTGCGGACCAGGCACCAGTGCCTGGCCGCGGTGGCCGGCTACTGTTCGGCGCGGCCGGACGGCGGCTGGGTGCTTGGCGGCGGCTGGCCCATGTCGGCTTTCCCCGGCGGGCTGCCGACGGCGGCGGACCTGGACCCTGTCACCAGCGGACGGCCCGCCTTCCTGCCGAATCGCGACCACCACAGCGCCTGGGTGAACACCGCATCGCTCACGCTCGCGGGCATCGACGAGAGCACACCGGACCCGGTCGACGGGCGGATCGAGCGGGACGAAACCGGGCACCCCACCGGGACGCTGCACGACGGGGCCATGCGGCTGGTCGCGGCGCACGTGCCGCCGCCCGATCCGGCCGAGCTCATCGCGGGCCTGCTGGCCGGCCAGACCCACCTGCACTCGCTGGGCATCACCCGGTTCCAGGACGCCTGCGTCGGCACGGCGGACGAGCTCGGCATGCCTGACTCGTTCGGCACCTACCTGATGGCCGCCGACTACGGCATGCTGAGCAGCCACGTCGTCGGCGCCCTGTGGTGGGACCGCAGCCGCGGTCTCGACCAGATCGACGACCTGCTGGCCCGGCGGGAGCAGGCCAGCGGCGGCCAGTTCGGGGCGGGCCAGCTCGGCGCGGGCCAGTTCGGGGCGGGCCAGTTCGGGGCGGGCCGGCTCGGCGGCGCCCAGTTCGGTAGCGGAGGCCAGTTCCGGGCGACCACGGTCAAGCTGATGCTCGACGGCGTGTGCGAGACGTTCACCGCCGCCATGTCGGCGCCCTACCTGACCGCGGACGGCCATCCCGGCGACCACCGGGGCCGGCTGTTCATCGAGCCGGAGGCGCTGCGCGAGATCACCAGGCGGCTAGCCGCGGAGGGATTCCAGCTCCACTTTCACGCCATCGGCGACCACGCGGTCAGCGTCGCGCTTGACGCGATCGAAGCGCTCCCGGCCGGGCCGCGCCGGGCCGCCCGGCACCACCTGGCGCACCTGCAGTTCATCACCCCCCAGGACATGGGCCGGTTCGCCGCGCTGGACGCGGTGGCCAACTTCCAGCCGCTCTGGGCCTGCGCGGAAACGCAGATGGAGGAGCTGACCATCCCGTTCGTCGGGGCCGAGCGGGCGGCCTGGCAGTACCAAATCGGCTCGCTGGCCGCGGCGGGCACCCGGATCGCGTTCGGCAGCGACTGGCCGGTGTCGAGCGCGGACCCGCTGCAGGAGATCCACGTCGCGGTCAACCGGGTGCTGTCCGAGCGGCTTGGCCGGCCCGGGGAACCCGAATGCGAGAAACCTTTCCTGCCCGGCCAGGCCATCACCCTGGACGCCGCGATCGACGCCTTCACCACCGGGGTGGCCTGGGTCAACCACGAAGAAGACGTGGCCGGCCGGCTGCTCCCCGGCCTGCGGGCCGACCTGACCGTGCTGGACCAGGACCTGTACGCCATCCCGGCCAGGGACATCGGCAGCACCTCGGTGATGATGACGGTCGCGGGCGGAACCGTCGTGCACGGCGACCGTTAGAGGGGCGACCGGATGAGCTTCCCCGACTTCCATCCAGCGCCGAACCAAGGCGGCCGGCCCGACCTGTACGAGCTGGAGAACCGGGCGATAGACCCGGACGGGCTGGTACTGGCCGCGATGCGGCGGCTCGCCCCGTGGGCCGGCCGGACCCTGGTCGACCTGGGCTGTGGCAGCGGGTACTGGCTGCCGGGCTACGCCGCGGAAGCGAACGAGGTCATCGGGGTCGAGCCGGACCCGGCCCTGCTCACGCTGGCCCGGGCCCGAGACCCGCGGGCCCGGGTGATGGCCGGGTCGGCCGAGCACATCCCGCTGGACGACGCCAGCGTCGACGTGGCGCACGCCAGGTTCGCGTACTTCTGGCCGCCCCGCTGCCAGCCCGGGCTGACCGAGGTGCTGCGGGTGCTGCGGCCAGGCGGCACGCTCGTCGTGGTCGACAACGATCAGCGGGCCGGGGAATTCGCCGGACTGCTGCGGGCCGCGGGCAACCAGGCGCTCGGGCAGGCGGACGTCACCGATGCCTGGTGGGCGGCGCGTGGAGCGATCCGGGCCGAGGTGATGAGCCGATGGGAGTTCGGCTCACGGAGCGACCTGGCGGCCGTGCTCGGGCTTGAGTTCCCCGACCACGTGGCCGGGCCCTGGCTGGCGGAGCATCCGGAGGTGGCGGCGCTCAGCTACGGGTACGTGCTGTTCGCGGTGCGACGGGGGTGAGCCACGAATCGTTCGGAATAAAAGAGCCGGGAGATGACCCGGGAGGCCGGGATGTGCTGTGCTAGGGGACGTGAACAGCGAACTTGCCGATCCGTTCAACGCGCTGCCGTTGGACTGGGCGTCCGACCCTGCCCTGCTGGCCGGCCTGCGGGTCGACGACGATGACGAGCACGACGATCCGGTGCTGCGCTACGCGGACGGCCGCACGGTCGACACCTGGCGTGAGGATTACCCTTACGAGACGCGGATGTCGCGGCATGAGTACGAAATCCTGAAGCGGCCGCTGCAGATCCAACTCGTCCGGTTCCAGAACTGGGTGAAGTCCACCGGGCAGCGCGTCATCCTGGTGTTCGAGGGGCGGGACGCGGCCGGCAAGGGCGGCACGATCAAGCGTTTCACCGAGCACCTGAACCCGCGCGGCGCGACCGTGGTGGCTTTGACCAAGCCGAGCGAACGGGAGCAGACCCAGTGGTACCTGCAACGTTACGTGCCGCATCTGCCCGCGGCCGGGGAGATCGTCATGTTCGACCGGTCCTGGTACAACCGGGCCGGGGTGGAGCGGGTGATGAATTTTTGCACCCAGGAGGAGTACGAGGAGTTCATGCGGGAGGCGCCGGAGTTCGAGCACATGCTGGTCCGCTCCGGGCTGCACCTGACCAAGTTCTGGTTCTCGGTGACGCCGGGTGAGCAGCGCACGCGTTTCGTCATCCGGCGGGTCGACCCGGTCCGGCAGTGGAAGCTGAGCCCGATGGACATCGAGTCGCTGGACAAGTGGGAGGCCTACACCGAGGCCAAGGAAGCGATGTTCCACTACACCGACACCGCCGAGGCGCCGTGGACGGTGGTCAAGAGCAACGACAAGAAACGGGCCAGGATCGAGGCGATCAAGCACGTGCTGGCGAAGTTCGACTACGACGGCAAGGAAGAAAAAGTCATCGGAGACGCGGACACCGCCATCATCGGGCCGCCGTCCGTGCTGTCCGAGCACAACCCGGACCGGAGCTATCCCGGGCTGTAAGGGGGTTACCCGGATCGGCTCGATCGGACGGCGGGAACTGGGGCTAGCGCCGGCTCTGGCGTTGCCGCCAGGCGGCCACCCGGGCCCGGTTCTGGCAGGTCACCGAGCAGAACCGGCGCTGCCCGGCGGGTGAGGCGTCGATAAAGGCGTCGGCGCAGCGGCGGCCTGAGCAGACCCCGACCCGGTCCGGGTCGTGCTCGGCGAGCTGGTGACGCAGCGTCAGAGCCGCCGCGGCGAGCAGCGCATGGCGGCCGTCGGCGACCCGCCAGGTCGCACCGGGACGGCCGTCGGCCAGGTCCAGGGCGGGACTGACCGCGGTCTCGGCCAGCAGCCCGGCCACCAGGTCAACCCGCTTGCCGAGGTCCGCGGCGGCGAACACGCGGTGCAGCCGGTCGGCGACCTGGCCCAGGGCACGGTCGGTCAGTAGGGCCGGCGGACAGGAACGGACCCCGGAGCCGGCCAGCAGGGCGGCCAGCAGCTCGGTGTCCGGATGGGACGCCTGGTCTTCACCCGCCGCGGCCCGCGGCACCGCACCCCACTCATTGACCAGCCAGACGAGGACGTCAGCGGACAGCGGATCCACCATCATCGCGCTAGTGTAACGCGTTATTCGCCGTCAACACGTTTACAGACGGGATCTGCTGGGAGTAACGTGATAACAAGATTAATCACGTTACTGGAGGCTGATGATGATGACCGGACCAGGGGCGGGCCGGCGACTGAGCATCCTCGGGGTACCGACCAGCGCGGGCTCGCATAATCCCGGCCAGGACAAGGCCCCGGCCGCCTGGCGGGCCGCCGGGCTGGCCGACGGGCTGCGCCGGGCCGGGTGGGACGTCGAGGACCGCGGTGATCTGCCCGCGGCGCCGTTCCGCCCGGTGTCGCCGGTCGACGGGCTCCGTGACGTTGACCGTGTCGTCGCCGTGGCCCAGGCCGTCGCGGCCGAAGTGGCCGCGATCCGGGCCGGCCGGCGGCTGCCCCTGGTGCTGGGCGGCGACTGCACGATCACGCTCGGGGTGCTGGCCGGGTTCGGCGAGGCGGGGCTTGTCTACTTCGACGGTGACGCGGATCTGGCCACCCCCGAGCGCAGCGAGTCCGCGGTGGCCGACACCATGGGCATGACCCACCTGCTCGGCGGTGGCTCACCTCGGCTGGCCGGCCTGGGCTCCCGCCGCCCGCTGCTGCGGCCGGAGCAGGTGGCGCTGTTCGGGTTTGACCCGGCCGAACTCGATACCCGCCAGTGGACCGAACTGGCCAGCCGGCATCTCTACGCGGCCCCGGCTCCGGCGGTACGCGCCGATCCCGCCGGACAGGCCCGGGCGGCGCTGGCCTACCTGGAACGGCGGACGGACACCTACCTGGTCCACCTGGACGTCGACGTGCTGCACACCGGGCTGTTCCCGCTGGCGAACTTCCCGCACTTCGCCGGGCTCACGCTGGACCAGGTCAGCGCCGCCCTAGCCGCGTTCACCCGCGGCGAGAAGTTCGGCGGGCTGGTCATCACCGAGGTCAATCCGGACCACGACCCCGATGGCCGGCTCCTCGCCGCGCTGGCCCAGGTGGTCACGGACGCGCTGGCCGCCGGTTAGTTCGCTCCACGAGCTGGGTCAGCACAATGATGGTGAAACCCGCGAAGAAGACTGCCTCCATGACACCGCCCAGGACGTTGAGCAGGTAGGCCGCGCCGAGAAGCGGGTAGGCGACGACGGCTGCCATCGTCACGCCCCGGTAAACCCGGGCGGGGGCTCCCTGCTCGCCGCGTGTCCGGGCGAAGGCGAGCAGGAGAGCAACCGTGATGCCGCCAAATTCCAGCAGGCCGGCCGCAATGTGCGCGTACTGCTGGAAAGGAAGCTGGAAACTCCATTCCATGGCGCGGCAGTGTGCGCTGATCTCATCGGCGCACACTTCCGGGGAGAGCCCGCCGAGCGCTCCCGCGGCGGCAAAGATCATCATGGCTAGCCAGTCCCGCCCACCACCGGGGATAGACCTGCTTCCCGCGGCCAGGAACGCTCCGAGGAGAAGCAGTCCGGAGAGAAGATCGGCGTGCTGCATCGCCGTGGCGAACGGCTGGCCGGTCACCTCGAGATTGCTGAAGAGCTCGCTGGGCGAGTGCATGAGACCAGGCCGGAACGGGACCAGGACCCACCAGTTGTAGGCAAGCAGCCCGGCGATTCCGAAAACCCACGCAACTGCCCGGCGGCGTTCGGTCCGAGTCCGGAGGCGGGAAAGCACGTCGGGTAAACCCGGTCGTCATTGCTGAGGGGTACCGGGCCAGCCTGCGGCGTCGAACACGGCGATCGGGTCGAGGTAGTCCCGCCAGTGCGTCACCTTGCGGTCCTTGACGGTAATGACGGAAACAAAGCGATTGCTGTACGGCCGGCCTGTCTGCACCGATTCGCCGTGGACCTCGTACTCGAGGACGACGACGGACGCTTCCCTGTCCCGGTAGACGCGGAGATGATCAGCGCTGTACACCGCCATGAAATCGCCGTAACCGCTGTACAAGTCGATGATGTTCTGCCGTCCTTCCACGCGCCTGGGGTAGCCGGGCACCGAGATGACGTACTCGAAGACCACGTCGTCAGTCAGGAGGTCAAAGTAGTCCTCTCCGTCGACGAGACCCTCGAGTCCTTCCCTGATGATGCGGAAGAAGGGGCCATCAGCTCCGAAATTTGAGCTGTCACTGGTGTACTTGGTCACGCCTGGCCCACCCGCCGGTCGAAATTCATCCTTGGCCACCATACCCGGCACGAACGCGCCCTTAAGGGCGCCGACCACCCGCTCGCGGTCGGGGTCAGACGCGCGGCGTACACCACGGCCCCGGCCTTCTGCGGCTGCTACCTCACCTCCCGGCCCTGCCATCACGGCGCCTCCCCCATCAGCGTGATGCCGCGAAGCGTACCTCGATACCATCCGCCGGCTACCCCGCGGCGGCTAGCGGCTCCAGACCGGGCACCGGAGGGTTCCGCATCGTAGGTGCGCCCGGAGGGGGTGGTCGTGCCTGCTGGCTCACGCCTCCGCCGCGGTTCTGCGATCACCGGCCGGGCCCCCGAGCCCGAACTGACCAGCAGCCACCTAGCGGGCCACCGGGCGGCGGCCGGCGGCATGAGGCTCGCTAGCGGCCAGCGGCTGAGCCGGGAGACCGTGCTAGCCGTACCTCAGGTTCGGGTGGCCGCACGGTGGATGTCCAGCTCGCGCGGGCCGAGCATGGAGATGTAGGTGACCGGAGTAGCCGGCACCGCAGATCACAGGAGGCATCCCGATGCACGCACCAGCTGACCCCGTCGCTTCCTCACGGCCCGTCCTGATGAGATTTCTGGTCCGGTCATGGGAATACCGCCGCCCCGATGTCTGGGTGCGTGTGCGCGTTGCCTGTGCGATCTTCAACGTCGTCCTTGGCGTTG
>JBEKGC010000153.1:0-18983 GCA_050013055.1 Streptosporangiaceae bacterium | reverse complement strand
GGCCGTCGATGCCCGGATCCGCCTTCAGGTCGCCGAGGCCGCCGACGCCCACCTCCGCCGGCTGCACTGACCGCCCGGCCATCTCCTCAGGCGGAGATGTATCTGTGCGTGCCGAAAATCTCCTCCGTGCAGGTAAGGCGGCACCGGCACCGGCGGAGGTGAGCGTAACTCGGCAGGAGCGCTTGTCGGCCGTATCGGCCGTGATCTGCGCGAGCCCAAGGTTCTCAAGCTCCCGGACCTGCTATGGATCGCCCCGGTCATCATCGTCGTCCTGTGGATCGCGATCCAGCTCGGGCTCGGGTACCGCCATCGGCACCACGGCGCTTAAAGCGACGGGCAAAAACGCGGGTAGCGCGACGGCTGTGACCCCGCCGGTCGATCGCGGAGCGCCCCGGCGCCAGCCTGGACGGGTTCCGGCTGACCGCACCCTGGGCGGGGAGTCCCGCTGAACACGGGCCTCGACACGGCGCTCACGGTCGTCGCCGACAGTCTCTACCGCCTGCTGGCCCGGAAGATCTCCCGCTACGAGACGGCCACGCCGGGCCGGCTCATACGGAACTTCCTCGCCGCCTCAGGAACCCTTCACATCACCGAGCGGAGCGTCACCTGCACGCTCGACCCGCACGGCCCTCATCTCTCCGCACTGGACGCAGGCCTCGCTGAGCTCAAGCGCCCCATCCCGTGGTGGGAAGGCCGCACCCTTCGCTTCCGCTTCGGCGCGCCCTAACCAGCGTCGGGGTCACGAGGTTGCGGGCCGCGCTGGGTGAGCCTTACCAGAGGGTGTAGCCGCCGTCGATGACCAGGACGGCGCCGGTCATGAACGACGAGGCCGGGCTGGCCAGGAACACCACGCTGGGCGCGATCTCCTCCGGCCGCGCGTACCGGCGCTGTGGCGTGTCCTCGATCCAGTGCCGGCGGAACTCCGGACGGTCCACCGGGGCCATCTCGGTCTTGACGTAGCCGGGGGCGATCGCGTTGACCCGGATGCCCGAGCCCGCCCACTCCGCGGCCAGCGACTTGGTCAGCTGGTGCACGGCGGCCTTGGAGGCGTTGTAGGCGGGCTGCCACTGCGGGCGGTTGACGATCATCGCGGAGATCGAGCCGACGTTGATGATCGACCCGCCGCCCGAGGCGGCCATGTGCCGGCTGGCGGCCACGCAGCATTTCCACAGCGCGGTCACGTTCAGGTCGAACACCTGCGCCCATTCGGCGTCCGTCACTTGCCAGGATTCCTTGTGGATGCAGGTCCCGGCGTTGTTGACCACGATGTCCAGGCCACCGAGCAGCTCGCTGGCCCGGTCGGTGACCGGGCCGGCGTCGGCGGTGATGTCGGCATCGATCGCGACGGCGGCCAGGCCCTGGGCGGTCAGCTCGCGCACCGCCGCGGCGTTGCGTCCGGCGTCTCGCGCCACGATGGCCACACGGGCTCCGGCCTGCGCCAGGGCCGCGGCGAAGGCCTTGCCCAGGCCCTGGTTACCTCCGGTGACCAGGGCTTTCTTGCCACTGAGACTGAAACTCTGCAGTATCTTCATCGCGTCCTCCCGGTTCGGCCTGCAGCGGATGGCACGACCCTAACCCGGAGGATGCCGAGCCGAGATCGGCGAGCGGGATTGTGCCGTATGGCTATGCGGAGCCATACCCTTGTGCGCATGAGTCTGGATGCCGGGAGACCGGCAAGCCCGTATTCGACTGGCGGAGGCGGGACGGTACTGGAGCACCGGTACGGCGCCACGCTTCTTGCTGCACTGCTGATGGGTGACCCGCTGCCCGAACTGGGCGATAAGGCGATTCCGTTTTGTGTGCGATTTCAAGCCAGTGCCGAAAGCGCGGTAGATGATCTTCTCATTACCGGCAGGACGCCGGACGGCGGAGAACGACGGGTTTCGGTTGGCGTCCGGCGAGTTCCGGAGTTCACCAGCAAGCACCAGAAGACGGCCGCCTTACTTGCCGGATACGTGCGCATTGTCGCGGAGCACTGGGATGAGGTGCGAGTCGGCCGGTGGCGGCTTGCGCTCGCGACGGGCAGCCGGGACGAGCCGCTGACGGAGGTCAATGATCTCGCCATGGTCGCGGCGACTAGGCCCAACGATCTCGGCTTCCGCACCGCCGTCATGCAGGAGGGCTGGAGTAAGGCGCACGCCGGCCGGCTGAAGCAGGTCGACGACCTCGTGCGGCTAGCGGCTAGTCAACCTAAGAAGGCAGGCCTCGCCACCGCGGGGATCGACCCGAGGGAACTGACCTGGAGGGTGCTGTCGTCCCTCACGCTGCGGGAACTGCGGCTGGAAGGGCCGGACGTCGCCGACCGCACCACAGTCGTCGGCCGCCTGCGCAACGTTACCTGGGACAAGACACCAGCCGCGGCCAACGAACTGTTCGACAATCTTTTCGACCTCGTGGGCACGTACGCTCCCGCAGGAGCGGTCGTCACCGAGGAGATGCTCAGGCGTGACCTGTCGGGCGTACGGCTGGGCGGCGGCGGAGTGTCGCGGCCGGCTCCGCCGGTCGCCGCGGTTCTCCTGGCGGGCGCACGCACCGAGCCGCACAGCCAGGACGCGCTGGACACGCGGTGGCAAGCGGGTGAAGAGGGCTGGCTTGGCGGCCGGCGATACGTGCTCCAGCACGACAAGAGCGGGCTGCTCCGTGCGGACCGCGACTCCGGCGGGCTGGTCCGGCGGCAGGCCTTCGCCCGGCAGACCGATCCCGAGCCAGAGCCCGGGCACAGGTACGTCTGGCTCAGGCAGGGCGGTAAGGTCCTCACGCGTGAGCGCGACCTCCTCACCCGTGCCCGTCCCACACCCGGCCTGCCCAAGGTTGCCCACTACCAGGCCGTGGCCGGCCTGATCACGCTGGCCCTGTCATGGCCGGCTGAGAAGCAGAGGCCGCCCAGCGAGACCGTCCAGGCGAAGTTCGCGCTGAGGGCACCAAACGAGTGGCAGGTGCACCTCCTCCTAGAGGGACTGGCCAGCCTGACCCGGCCGCTGGGTGAGTTGCACCGCCTCAAGACGTCGCACCGGAACCTGGCGCCGGACGGGATCCTCGACGTCGGCAACAAGAGGTTCGCGCTCCGCGATACCGGGCTCGCGGCCACCGGATACCGGGCCGGGGAAGGACCGGAGAGTTATCAGGCACCCGAGCAGGCCTACGGCGCCCGCATGGCCAAGCCCGGTCCGGCGACCGATGTGTACCACATGCCAATCCGGCCAGTGCAGTTCCGGTCCTCGCTCGTGCTCGTCGCCGGCTCGGCCAACTTGCAGTCCCAGCTCGATGACCTTGCGTCGCGGGAGGGCTTCCCGCGGTCCCCCTACGAGATCGAAGCCCATCTCAACGCCCTCACGGTGGCTGGCGGCGTCCCGGTCACGCTGGACAAGCCGCTGCCGGGAAAGACCGCCTGGAGCGTCCTGGTCCACGCCCGGCGATATGTGATCCGGCTTTTCCTCAGCGGGAAGTACCAGGACGCCTACTCGATCGCCTCGATCTCCCCGTTGCGCCTGCGTGACCACCAGCGACTGGCCGCGGGATACCTGCTGACGCGCCCGGCCCGCTGGGTGGTGGTGAGCTCGGTCGGGGAAATCCCGCAGGGCGCGGATCCTGGCTGGGGCGCGCTCACCAGCGGATGGGACACGCTAGCCAGCATGGCGACGACCGCTCCGCCCACGGAGGAAGAAAACGGCTTTCTGGGGACGCTGGGCGAGGTCATCGACGCGACCGAGCGCATCACCACCGCCACCGAGTCCGGGACTGCCTACCCTTACCGGGAGGCTAAGCCGACAGGGGGAGCGCGATCCGGTGCGACGCAGTGGTACGAGTTCGCGCTGGCCGGTTCCGCGGCCCCTGACGACGGTGCCTTCGTCCAGGTGGTCACGCGGGACAGCAGCGGCACCGGTGCCGCGAGGGCCAGGGGCCAGGTCACCCGGGTCAACGAGACGCAGGTCACGATCCGGTTCGACGAGCCGGTGGACTGGAACGACCTGCGAGGCCAGGGCGAGGTCTCGACCACCGCGAGCACCGTGGTCTACCGGATGCAGCGCGAGGCCCTGCGCCAGCTCCGCACGGGCCGTGCCCGGAACCCTGGTGTCCTCCAGGCCCTCGTCGAGGGCAAGGCGCGGCTCTTCGTCCCCCCGCAGGGCCGCCGCAACGCCGCAGAGCCGCCGCCGGAGCCCGCGTTCGAGCTGAACAAGCGCCAGCGGGAGGCGTTCGACAAGACGCTCACCAGCCCCGACATCCTCACCGTGATCGGCCCGCCCGGCACAGGGAAGACCACGACCATCACGGAGATCGTCCGGGCCGTCGCGGGACGCAGGGAACGTGTCATCGTCTGCTCGCAGAACAACCGCGCCGTCGACAACGTCCTCGGTCGCCTGTCCAGGGAACTGCTCACGATCCGGGTCGGCAACGAGGCCCGCATCACCGAAGAGGGCCTGCCCTACCTGCTCCAGCGGCAGGCTTCCGAGCTGCGAACCCAGACGCTCAACAAGTCGCGCCGCACGCTGAACGCGTATGAGCACCTCGATGACGCGAAGCGCTGGGCTGGCGAGCTAGCCGGAGGTAACGCCGCCCTCACCCAGGCCCGCGTCATCCAGGCCCAGGCGCTGCACCAGCTCGACTCCGCTCGCCGGGAGGCCGGCGGCCCCGCCACAGAAGAACTGGACCGGTGCGCCGCGGTGCAGGCCGAGGCGGGACGAGCCGTGCACAGAAGCGAGGCACGGGCGCGGCGCCTGCGGCAGCTGAGTGACCTGGTGGCGCCCTGGTCCGCGTGGGTGCTCATCGGGTGGCTCTTCGCGCTGCTCGCGACTCGCTGGACCGAGAAGGGCGCCGCTGAGCGCGTTCAGTCCGGCGCCCTCGCCGAGGCTCTCCAGGCCGCTGCCGTCGCTCTTAACGCGGCGCAGCAGCACCTGATCGACGTCACCAGGGACGTGGCCCCCGTCGTGGCCGCGAAGGGGGCCGCTGACGAGGCCATGACACAGGCGAACCAGGCGCACGCCAAAGCGCGCTGGGCGGCTCGCTCGGCGATCCTGGCGATCGAAGCGACGGACGTCACCCCGCCGCCGGTCCGGGACGACGAGGACGCGGACCTTGCGGCCGCCCAGGCGTGGCTGGCGGAGTGGCTACCGCGGCTGGCGGCGCGGCAGGAACTCCTGACGGCGTGGGCGAGGGAGGCGGCCGCGCCTGGAGACGCCTGCTGGCCTGCGGGAGCACCGGGACGACCTGTTCCGGTCCCCGCTCGCGTTTATCGACACCTCGGCCCTGGAGTGGGCCAAGTGGCGAGACCAGCCCGGGGGAGACAACGAGCGGCTGAACCAGCGCGGATACCGCAACCGGGGCGAAGCCGAGCTGCTCGCCGACCTCGCCGCCCACTACGCCCGCAGTGATCCGGCTGAACGTCGGCACCGTCGACTCCTTCCAGGGCGGGGAGCGCGACGTGATCCTCTACGGCTTCACCCGCAGTAACCCTGAGCGCCGCGTCGGCTTCCTCGCCGAGCTCAGGCGTGTCAACGTGGCGATATCGCGGGCGAAGATGCAGCTCGTCATGGTCGGTGACATGGAGACCCTGGCCAGCGCCCGGAACACGGGATTCCGCGGCCTCGCCCGGTCGATGCGGGACTACATCGCTGGATCCGGCGAGATCGTGCCGTACGACGTGGCCCGCGGTCGGCTGCGCACGGAAGAGATGGCCTGATGAGCACCGCAGGGAACGACTCGGCTAAGCGGCTGATCAAGTATCCGGAGGAGCGGGCCGTCGAGGACGCCGCGTTCGGCCGGGGCCTCATCCCCACGCGGCTGTGCCGGATGCTGCTGCCGGTGTGGCGCGCGGACGTGCAGGCCACGATCTTCGACAGTGAACCGTACGACCTGATCGACCGGTTCCTGGAAGCCGCCATCGCCAAGGGCGGCCTGCGGACCGAAGAGGAGATCGCCGGGTTCTACGGGCTGGACCAGGCCGTGGTAAGCAGCGCGTCGCGGTTCCTCGAGTCGATCAGGCACCTGTCCCGCGGTCGCGGCGGGGACTGGAGCTGCTGGACCTCGGCGTGCAGTCGGTCCGGGAGGGCAAGCGGTACACGCGGGAACTGAAGGACCGCCGGCACCTGTACTTCGACGGGTTCACCGGCGGCCCACTGACCAAGCCGTTCTACGACGACCGCGTCGTGACGTTCATCGCCGGGGAACGACTGGCCAGGGTGGTCGCCGAGGCGGGCGGCGGCCCCGGGCAGTACCCGGCGCGGGGGGCGTTCACGCTGGTCATGCCGATCCCGCCACGGGGCTTCGGCCCGCAGTCGCTGACAGGACTCGCGCAACTGCCCGCTGCGGAACGCGAGCGGTTCAACCTGCCCGAGCAGGTCGTGGACCCCGCGCTGGCCGGGCCTCCCGAGCAGGTCTACCTTCCGGCCTACGTGGTGCGCGCCGTCGATGAGGCCGGCGTCGTGGCGAATCTCGCCTACACGCAGGCGTCGCAGGAAGCGGACCCCGAATGGTCCCAGGTATGCGGCGCGGCGGAGGAGGTCGCTGCCCTCGTCGAGAACGAGTATCAGTCGGGCCGGGACGAGGGCGAGGAGAAAGCCGCCCGGCGGTGGGCTGAGAAGCGCTCCCCGCGCGGCCATTACGACGTCGGGTGGCGCAACGGCCTGCTCATCGCGACACTCCCGGCCGGCGCCTTCACCGGTGGCGGCCGTGACACCCTGCCGCCACAGCGGATCGGCTCGTTTGTAAAGATGGACGGCTGGTATTTCCGGGTCTGGTGCGACGACGAGCGACTGCGCATCGACGGCCTGCTCAGCCTCGCCGACTCTTACTTCGGGTCACGGTCGAAGGTCGATCCCGGCACGGCGGTCAAGCGCCTGGCGAGCTTCGGCCGACAGACCGGCCTTCGGCCTGCTCTCGCCCGAGGAGATCGCGCACGTCGCCCGGAACGCGGGCAAGAAGCAACTGGCCGAGCAACTGGACAACCTGGTCGAGAACTCCTAGCCGCGAGCCGGCCGAAGACGCCCATAGGTATCTTCTGCACAACAGGAGCTCAATAATGTGGTTTCTGCTCGTTGTTGTCGTCTCGGCGATCGTGATCATCGTCGCGAGGGGCTCGCGCCCGAGAGCGCCATCGGCGTGAGGCGGAAGGCCGTCCCAGCCACATGCACGGCTGGTCTAGACCAATCCGGCCGAAGGTGACAAGCTCCGTACGACTGGCGCTCTATCAACCAGCGTTCGCGCGGTACCAAGCACGGCGAAGGCTGGTGCCCGGCGACGCCCGCCCGCCCGCGCCCCCCGCCGTCCCGCGAACCCCGCCCGCGCCCCCGCCGTCCCGCGAACCCCGCCCGCGCCCCCGCCGTCCCGCGAACCCCGCCCGCGCCCCCCCGCCCGCGCCCCCGCCGTCCCGCCCGCCCCGTCCTGCACACCCATACTGCCCTGCTCCCGCTCGCGAACGACAACAACGGCCCATCGTTGTCGTTCCAGCAACAACAACGGACCATCGTTGTCGCCAGGTTCGGGGCTGTCAGGGTGACTGGAAGCGAGGCGAACGCGACCTGCGGTGGCGTGCGTCGGCAGGGACTCAAATCCCGGAACCCGCAGCTGGTGCTCCGAAGGAGCTTCCGGGTCAGGAGCGCCAGCTTGTAAAGCTAGCGAACTGCTTGAGCAAGCCCGGGTCAGTGCCGGCCTGACCCAGGAGGAGCTAGCACGCCGTGCCGGGACCTCGCGGCCGACGCTGTCGGCGTACGAGCACGGGCGGAAGTCTCCGACAGTCGCCACCTTCGCCCGGCTCCTTTCCGGGGCGGGCTGGGAACTGGCGGCGCAGCCGCACCTGTCTTTCACCCAGCAGCCGTCCCCGCGCGGAAGGCCGACATGGGTCCCGGATCGCCTGCCGCGACTGGACGTGGGGCGCGCGCTCGCGGTGGTGGAGCTGCCGCTGCACCTCAGCTGGTCCGCACCCGGGCGCGTGTTCGACCTCAGGTCGCGCGCCGACCGGGCACGCGTGTACGAGATCGTCCTGCAAGAGGGAAGGCCCGCCGACATCCTCGCTTACGTCGATGGCGCGCTGCTCGTCGACCTGTGGGAGGACCTGGTCTTCCCACGAGCGGTCCGGTCCGCGTGGGCGCCGCTAATCTCCTCCGCAGGCGGGGCGGAGGCGTGATGGCGGCGGGCGGCGGCCAGCCTGAGCTAACCGGCTTCCAGCTGGAGGTGGCCAGGCTGTTCTTCGCGCTGCCCGCCAGCCAGGGCTTCCTGCTAGGCGGAGGAGCAGCCCTGCTCGCACAGCACCTCACGGCACGGCCCACCGAGGACCTCGACTTCTTCACCGCCCCCCGAGCGTGGCCATGTTCCCGCCGCCCGCGATTGCTCTGGAGGCCGCGGCCCGCCAGCGAGGCTGGATTACCGAGCGGATCCATGACAGCAACACGTTCTGCTGGATAGTCATCCGCGGCGCTGACGACGGGGTCCTGGTCGACATGGCCGTGAACGCGCCACCGGATCTCCCCGCATCCCCGACCCCGGCCGGGCCGACGCTCGCCCCGGAAGAGCTCGCTGGCCACAAGCTCCTCGCGCTTTTCGACAGGGCTGCCGCACGGGACTTCGTCGACATCTACGTCCTCGCCCGCAGGTTCGGCAAGACGGTGCTGCTCGCCCGCGCAGCCCAGATCGACGCGGGCTTCGACACCAAAGTTCTCGCCGACATGATCGCCACCCTGGACCGGTTCACCGACAAGGAGATACCCGTGCCCGAGGGCTCGTCCGTGCCCGAACTGCGAGAGTTCTACGCGGCCTGGCGGTCGGAGCTGACAGCATGAGCCCGGGTCCCGCCAGAAACTGGCTCATCCAGCAAACCGCAGTTCAGAGGATGCAGACGTAGTTCTGGCACCTTGCAGGCTCCGCGGATATGTGAGGAACGCCGTCACGAAGTGACGCTACGCTGCCAGCCACTAGACCGCTGCCGCAACCATACTCGCAGGTCAGTCACCTATACCCCTGGTGGGACCCACAGGGTCTCTACACCCTTGTCCCGGTCGCCCATCGGGAGGAGCGGCAGTAACGCGAACACGTTCGTCACACTCAGATAGGCCAGTCGGCGTTGCGGGTCCGGCGTAGCCGGAGGGAAATGATGACGGCGGCGGGCCGGCCCGTATCTAAGATGAGTGGGCGATGAGCGCGATACTCACGGCCAAGGGCCTTGCCGCCGGCCATGCCGGCCGCCTTCTTTTCTCCGGCCTCGACTTGGTGATCGCCCCGGGCGAGATCACCGGCCTGGTCGGTGCCAACGGCGCGGGCAAGTCCACCCTGCTGCGCATCCTGGCCGGGCTGGTCCAACCGGATCAGGGTGAAGCCGGGCTCAGCCCGCCCGCCGCCACCGTCGGCTACCTTTCCCAGGAGCCGGAGCGGCGCCCGGGTGAGAGCACAGGTGGCTTCATCGCCCGGCGCACCGGCGTCGCCCGTGCGCAGCAGGACCTGGACGAGGCCACGGCGCTGCTGGTCGAGGGGAAGCCGGGAGCGGACGACGCCTACTCCACCGCGCTGGAGCGCTGGCTCGCCCTGGGCGGTGCGGACCTGGAGGAGCGCGCCGCCGCGGTCTTCACCGCCCTCGGGCTGCCCGCCGACGCCGGCCGCGAGGCGATGACCAGCCTGTCCGGCGGCCAGGCGGCCCGTGTCAACCTCGCCTCGCTGCTGCTGTCCCGCTACGACGTCTTCTTGCTCGACGAGCCGACCAACGACCTGGATATCGCCGGGCTGGAGATCCTGGAAGGGTTCGTGCGGGGCCTGCGGGCCGGGACCGTGCTGGTGAGCCACGACCGCGCGTTTCTCGAGCGTACCGTGCACCGGGTCCTGGAACTCGACCTGGCGCAGCAGCAGGTACGCCTCTACGGCGGCGGTTATCTCGCCTACCTGGAAGAGCGGCAGATCGCCAGGGAGCACGCCCGCGAGGCTTACGAGAAGTACGCCGCCACCCGTGCCGGGCTCCAGGAACGGATGCGGACCCAGATCGGCTGGGCCGACAAGGGCGTCCGTCAAGCCAGGGCCAAGGCGACCGACAACGACAAGCACATCGTGCACCGGCAGGTCGCCCGTTCGGAAAAGCTGGCGGGTAAGGTCAAGGCCACGGAGCGGATGCTGGACCGCCTGGATGTCGTCGCCGAGCCGCGCAAGGAGTGGCAGCTCACCATGGAGATCGCCGTCGCGCCCCGGTCCGGTACGGTGGCCGCCACGCTGCGCGACGCGGTCATCGAACGCGGCGGTTTCCGCCTTGGCCCGGTCAGCCTCCAGGTCAACTGGGCCGACCGGATCGCCATCACCGGCCCGAACGGGGCCGGCAAGTCGACCCTCATCGGAGCGCTGCTCGGCCGGCTGCCGCTGGTATCGGGTCACGCGTCCCTGGGCAGCGGCATCGAGGTCGGTGAGGTGGACCAGGCCCGCAGCCTGTTCGACGGCGAGGTCCCGCTGCTTGAGGCGTTCTCGGCGCAGGTCCCTGGCCTGCTCCCAGATGACATCAGGACGCTGCTGGCCAAGTACGGGCTGGTGGCCGGCCACGTGCTGCGCCCGGCGAGCTCGCTGTCGCCGGGCGAGCGGACCCGGGCGGCCCTGGCGCTGCTCCAGGCCCGGGGCGTGAACCTGCTGGTTCTCGACGAGCCCACCAACCATCTCGACCTGCCCGCGATCGAGCAGCTCGAAGGCGCCCTGGAGACCTATCCGGGTACGTTCCTCCTGGTCACCCACGATCGCCGGATGCTGGAGGCGGTCGCGGTCACCCGCCGTATCGCGGTCGCCGACGGCCGCGTCACCGAAGCCGGCTAAGCGCGGCTCCTGATGTCTGTCAGTGTGGTGGCCGGACGATTCGGTTGGCGGTCAGGGACACACGGCTGGGTAACCGGTGCTCGGGACGATGGCGGCGACTTCTGCGGTGTAGCCCGCCAGCGCCCGGCAGATTCGGTCCGCGACAGCACCTGGGTTGGTATCCCAGGTCAGCAGGGTACCGTCCGCGGCCGCGCCCACCAGCGTCTGCGTCTGCTTTCCTGGTTCCCAGGCCACGCTGGTCGGGTCGGCGAGGCCGGTGAAGGTCACCACCAGGGGTGGCGTCGTGTTCCTGGTGTCCCACACCCGGATGCTGTCGTCACTGAAGGACGCGGCGAGCAGGCCGCCTTGGCTGAAGGCGACGGAGACGACCTGCCCGGTGGCATCGGTCAGCGAAGCGACGTTCACCGGGCGCGCCGGATGGCTAATGTTCCATAGCCGCACGGTCCCGCTCGCCGACCCGGTGGCCAGTACCGTCCCATCGGTGCTGAATGCCACCGTATTGATCGCGTCGAGCGGAAGAGTCGACGGCGTAATGGGCGTCCACTGACCATCGCGGCCGCGTGCTACCAGCAGGAAGGTCCCGTCGGCTGAGCCTGCCGCGAGCATCGCCCCGTTAGGGCTGAAGGCTACCGAGGTGATCTCGGAGGCCAGATGGCCGTTGACGGACGTGGGCTGCGAGGCCCTGGGCGGCCAGAGGTACACGCTGCCGTCAGAACCTCCGGCGGCCAGGATCGGGTCGTCGGAGCCTGGACTGTAGGCGACGCTGGTAAGCGGCTCCGGGGCGGTCAGTGTGCCGATCTCGCGCCCGTTGCCCGTCGACCAAAGCTCCACGTCCCGGTTCCCCAGCGTTGCCGCCACGACGTCACCGTCCGGTCTGAGCGCCAGGGAGGGGGGAATGTCGCCGTGGGCCGCCGCGCTGACGCCTAGCCGGGCCGGCAAGACCGCGGCCGCATAATTGGCGGCCGAGAGCGGGTTCCACAAACCGATGGTGGTGCCGCTGCCGATAGCCGCTATGGGCGACCGCGGGCCGGCCGTGGTGGCCACCGCGGCAATGCTGCTTGTGTCCCGCTGGGGTGGGTTCGTGACGTTCCAGAACCCCACCGTGGGATCGGCCTCGACGCTGGCGATGGTCTGCCCGTTATGGCTGAACGCCAGCCCGGTCACCCGGCTCGACGGGCCGGTCAGCGCACCGATCTGGGTCCTGGTATCGATGTCCCAGAGCCTCACCACGCCGTCCCCGCCACCGCTGGCCAGCAGCGCGCCCTGGGGGCTGAACGCGAGCGCGTCGACCGGCAGGGTGCCGCTGCCAGGCAAGGAGCCGAGGCGCGCGCCGGTCCGCGCACTCCACAGGCGGATAGCGCCGTCATCGTCGGCCGAGGCGAGCAAGGTGGAGTCGGGACTGAACGCAACCGCCCTGACTGGCCCGCTGTGCCCGGTCAGCTCGACCAGGCTCGGCTTCCCGCGGAGGTTCCACAGGCGAACCGTTCGGTCGGAGCACGCGGCGGCGAGCCGGGTGCCGTCAGGGCTGAACGCTATCGCGTTGATCGTGACGCTGTTCTGAACGGTCCCCGCCTGAAACGTCGAGATCTGCCCACCGTGCAGGTCCCACAGCGTGACGACGCCGCTGATGCCCGCCGTCGCGATGCGAGTCCCGTCGGGTTGAAAGGCGACCGTGTTGACGCTCAGCCCGTTGGCGGTGCCCAGCATGGCGACCTGCTTCCAGGTCTTCACGTCCCAGATGATGGTGATCCCGTCTTGTTCGGCGCCCGCGAGCAACGTCCCAGCGGGGCTGAAGGCCGCGGCATAAAACGGCGACCCGCCCTGCAGCGTGACCACCCGCTTTTGGGCCGGCACCTGGAACACCGTCATGGCGCCCTGTCCCGCCACCGCGAGCAGCGGCGCCGCCGGGTCGAACGCGACCGCGCGGCCCGCTCCCGCTCGGTTGGTGAAGGTGGAGGTAAAGAAGTCTTCCTGCGCGGACAGCAGCGCGCTGTCCGCGGCCGCGCCGCCGACCCGGTAGGCCTCGACATCAAGCAGCAGAGACAGCACCGGGTCATTGGCACTCTGGTTCGCGGATTCGATCAGCTGCGACGTGTCGGCGCGGGATTGCGCGAGGGCCAGCTTCCTGTTCTCGGCCGCGCGAACCTGCAGGGCGATCACGGAGGCTATGACCACCGCGGCGATGGCAGCGGTCAGGCCGGCGATGCGGAAGCGCCGCCGGACGCGGACCCGTGCCTGCTGGCGGCGCGCGGCGGCCATGAATTCCCTGGCGTCCTCGCCGAACCCGCCGGGCCCGCCCGGCCCGGCCGCCCGTGCGCTGGCCACCTTGTCCTCAATGCCCTCGATGCTGGCTAGCGCGATCCCGCGAGGTAGCAGGCTGGCGTCCTTTCCCTCAGCGACCCACTCGTGTGCCTGCTCGGCCACCCGCTGTGCGTCCCGGCGCCAGTCGCGCTCCTCCTCCAGCCATCCGGCCAGGGTGGGCCAGCGGCGCAGCAGTGCCTCATGCGCTATCTGCACTCCGCCGTCGTCCTCGGTGAGCAGTCGCGCGCTCACGAGCCGGTCAAGCAGGGCGTCGGCGCGTTCTTTGTCCTCGGCCGGGAGTTCCTTGCGCAACGCCTCGCGGCTCAGGTGCCGCCTGGCGTCCTCCGTGAAATCGACCGCCGCCACCAGGTGGTACACGAGTAGCCGCCGCAGCGTCAGTCGTTCCTTCCCGTTCAGCGCTCTGAGCAGGCCCTCGGCCGTGTGGGCGAGGGCGCCTTGCACTCGCCCGGCCTGCTGGTACGCCGCGATCGTGAGTTCCCGGCCGTCACGCGCGTTCCACGTCTCAAGCAGCGCGTGCGCGAGCAGGGGAAGTGTCCCAGGATCGTAGATGAGCTGGCCGGGATTGACTCGGGACTCCACCGCCCCGAGGTCACCGAGCATCAGGGGGACCAGCCCCGCTTGCACGGTGAGCTCCGCCCGCTCGGCCGGCAAGACAATCGCCTCTTGGAGCTCATCGGCCGTCATCGGTCCGACGATGACCGGCCGGTCCAGGGCGGCCTGCAACTCGGGATGCGCGGTGCACTGCTGCATAAAGGCCATCTGCAGGCCAATGACGACGAGGCCAGCGGGCGGCTCATCACGGCTGCCGCTCGCGATCGCGCACAGGGCTTCGATGAAAACCCGGCGTTCTTCCTCGTCGCGGCACCGGGTGAACACCTCTTCGAACTGGTCGATGATGAGGATGAGCCGGCGCTGTCCGGTATCCGGCCTGCCGATGCCGGGGTTCGGGGCTGTTCCGACCGTGATGATCCCCGTGCGGCGCCGCTCTTCCCTGGTCAGCAGCCCCTGCTGGACAATCATGGCGGCCCGGACCGGGTCCATCATGAGCTGGTCGGAAACATCAGACGATACGAGCCTGGCCAGCTTGCCCAGGCACGTCGACAGTTGCACAAGCGGGTGCCTGTCGGGCCGCACGGCCCGCACTGGCCACTCGGCGGATCCGGGTTCGGTGAGGCCGCCGGCTTGCAGCGCCGGGATCAAGCCCGCTCGCAAGACCGAGGACTTGCCAGCCCCAGAAACGCCCGCGACGACCAGTGGGATGCTCCCGTAGACCCGGTCGTCAAGGCCGTCGAGCAGCTTGACGATGAGGTTGTTCCGGCCGCAGAACCAGGGGGCGTCATCTACCTCGAAGGGGGCAAGCCCGGGATAGGGACGTGGCTCCGGCGCGGAGGAGCCAGTGGGCGGGCCGGCTGGGTACAGTCGCGTGAGTTCAAGGCGCAGCTGGCCAAGTTCGAGCCGTGCCTCGTTTGGCAACTCCTCGGTGTCCCGCTGGCTCAACCGGAGGTCAGCCTGGTACGCGCGCAGCGAGTCGACCACGCCGAGCGTAGCCGCCAGCAGAGAGCGGTCGGTAGCGAGTGCGCGGACGAGGTGGCTGAGCAGCCCGGCCTCATACCTCTCGGCCGCTGCTTGCAGTAGTACGTCCACGCCCTTGATGCCGAGCACCAGGTCGCTGATCGCCGCCTGGGTCGTCGCCGAGTCCGCCTCGCTGAGCCCTTCCTCGAACACCTCGCTCAGCCGTTCCGCTAGCTTCTCCTCGGTGATCGTCGGCGTTCCCGCTTTCCCGCCCTGCCGGTCGGCGAACTGCTGGATGACCGCGGCCAGGTAGCCTGCACCCGCGCCGCCGAACTGAGTGAGCAGCGCAGGCACGGCGGCGGAATCGGCGGCGGCCGTGAAGATCGGCACCAGGATTGGGGCGAACGCCGCGGCGGTCATCCCGGTGAGGATCGCCTGCGGTGCCATGTGCCGCAGCGTCCCTTCGTTGCGAGTTACCCACCCGCGGATCCCGGCGCGCGCCCGCGCCCGGGTCTGCGCGGGAGCGCCGCTGCCGGAGGGGCCGGTGGTCATGACGGGCTACCCCGGCCACCTGACGTGCCAGGACAGCTCAGCCCGCCGGTCACCGCGGGGTCCAGGGCGCGGGCGGCCTTCCGGAGGGATAGGCAGGCCTGTGCCGCCGATTTTGGCTCATCCAGCGCGGCGTTGACATTGTCGAAGATGATTTTGCTGATCTGTACGTAGTTGTCGGTCATCGCGGGCCGGAGGACAACGCGGGTGCGGGCCGCGGCGGCCAGCACCGGGTTCCGGCTGATGACGACGGGGTCGTTCCGGACGCTGGCGTTGGCCGGGATCTCCGAGTACTGGGTGGCGAGGATCCACTGCGCCTGCCATCCCGCCATCCACTGGACGAAGGTCAGCGCCGCGCGCAGGTTCTTCGTCCGGGGATTGATGAACAGGCCCCAGCCGCCCAGGGTTGACCAGCCGCCGCCGGACTGTCCCTGGAAGGCGGGTGGTGCCTCGACGCCAACCTGGTCCGGGCGCAGCGCGTTCGACCCGCTGGTCGCGTCGGCATAGGCGGAGTCCCAGCCGCGCATGAACGCCACCTGCCCGGCGTCAAAGGCGTTGTTGGTGTCCGTCTCCTCGAAGGTATCCACGGTTGCCGGGGATATTCCTTGCACGATCAGCCCCTGCATGAATCGGAGCGCCCGCTGCGCCTGCGCGGAGTCGAGGTCAGCGGCGGGGCTGGCCTTAGACGGCAAGCCGTTGAAGGCATCCGCGAGGAACTCATACCAGTCGCAGGTCAGCCCCTCGTACTTGTTCCCCTGCCAGACGAACTGATACGGCAGGCCCCTGCTCTTGAGCACCAGCGCGTCTTGTTCCAGCTCTTCCCAGGTACGCGGGGGCGCGAGGTGGGCCTTGGCGAGCAGGTCCTTGCGGTAATACAGGAATCCCTCGTCGATGAACTCGGGAACCCCGTAAATGTGATGGTTATAGGTCAGGTCGGCGACGAAGCTCGCGCCGCTGTTGGCCTCGCCGGCCGTGCCGAAGGTATTCCAGAACGCGGTCGGCAGGTACTTGTCCAGCGGGAGCGCGTATCCGGCGGGAGCGAACAAATAAGGCCAGACCACGTCCCCGTCGTAGACGTCAGGGGTGCTCCCCGAGGCTAGCTGGCTAAGCAGTTGCTGCCGGAGCTCGTCGGTGCTGGTAGGCCCGGTCTCCAGCTTGACGGTGATCGACGGGTAGGCCTGTTCGAAGGCGTCGGCCAGCACCTGACGCACGTCATTGGTCGTCGTCTCCGAGGTGGGATCGGTCTGCCAGACAATCGTTCCTAAGCCAGCGCCGGCCGCGGGAGCCGACGGCAGGGACACCGCGGGGGTCGTCGTCGTGCAGGCGGCCAGGGAGACCGCGATCATCAGCGCCGCCGCGGACCACACCGCCACGCGCGTATGCCGAACATTATTGTCCAGAAGATGCACCGTGAACTCGCTTTGGGGGTTGAGTTCCTGCAACGGCTACCTGTCTTGTTGCCCGCCTTGCGCAGAGATTAACGCTGCGTCAGATCTTAGCTGTTCATGGCAAACAATGTCTCGGAATGGAAGAATTTACCCGGCGAGCCGAGCGCGCCGCACCATTTGTGCAGGTCAGCGCCTACGTAGAGGTACAGGTATGAGCAGTCCGTAAAGCTGTCGGCTATTTTGCTAAAAACCCCACAATAATGGCTAATATGAGCACCCTGCGCACCGAGTGTGGCTAACACGCTCCGCCACAACAGAGTTGTCCTTGCGGCGGAAGAAAGGCGTGTGACGGACCTGAACTGGGAACTGTATCGCCTGCTCCCTTATTGGTGGCCTCCTTCCTCAGTGGTGATCATCTGGACGCGATTGCTTTCGCGGAGTGCCAGATGACGGCGCGGTTCACCCTGCCGGGGTAGACGGCGACCATTGCCTCATAGAGGTCGGTGACGTTGTGAGCCTTCTCGACCGCGGCGCTGAAGTCTTCGATGTAACGGCGGGTCGTGCCGATGTTTTCCGGGCTGTCGGCGTCGCCGTCTCGCTTGTGGCCGGCGACGACCTTGGCGTCCGGGAAGCGTTCGAGGACCGCGGGGGCGCCGAAGAAGTGATCGCCGTGCGCGTGGGTGACGAAGATCGCGGTCACGTTCTTGCCCGTCGCGACCACCCAGGCCGCCAAGGCCCGCGACTCGTCCTTCGTCAAGGTGCCACGTACACCGAGTACTCGAGCTTCGCCATTGCCACTACCTTGATGTTGACGTGCTCCATTAGATGGGGTTGGCCCAGCCGGCGCCTGCGCGAACCGGTCGTCGTTCGCCGCCAGGCCGATGCCGGCGAACGTGCGCATCCACGGGGGCGACCAGTGCCAGGCGCCGATGTCGTTGGCCGCCGCGGCCACGAGCGGGCGCAGGATGGCCAGGCTCGCGCCGGTGTCTCCTTCCACCGCCGCGAGCCAGCCCTGCATCAGGCGCAGCCGAGACACCCGCAGTTCGTCACGGAACTCCTCGCGTGCCACCGCCGGCTGCATCGCGTTCAGGACCGCTGCCAGCTCATCGGACCGGCCCCGGAGCACCACCGGGCTCACCGGCGGCCGCCCGTCTCAGACACGTGGACCTCATCCGCACGGCCGCATCGACACATGGCAGCGCCCTGAGCGCGGGTATCCCCGGTGCCTGGACTGCGACCGGCGCGTCGTGGCAAAGGGAGATCATGTAAAGTCCGTGTAGCCATTGTGGTGGCGGCGTTGTTCGCCCTGGCGCTGACGGGCGCGAACGCTGCGGGCTCCGCGGCCCACGCCGCCACCGAGGGGCCCTACGGCGGGACCGCGGCGGCGATTACGGGGAACGTGCTTGCGGAGAACTACGACACCGGCGGGCAGGGCGTGGCGTACAACGTCACCTCGGTCAACGGCTCCGCCAACAGCTACCGCTCCGACGGGGTCGACCTGGAGGCCACCACCGACACCGGCGGCGGCGCCAACGACCTGGGCTGGACCGCAGCCGGGCAGTGGTTCAACTACACCGTCAACGTCGCGACGGCGGGCACCTACACGGTCGGGGTGCGGCTGGCCGCGCCGACCGCGGTCACCGACGCCCTGCACATCGACAATAGCGCCGGGACGAACCTGAGCGGCAACGTGAACGTCCCGGCGACCGGCGGCTGGCAGACCTGGACGACGGCGGACGCCACCGTCACCCTGCCCGCGGGCACCCAGACCCTGACCGTGGACCAGGACAACGCCGGCTGGAACATCAACTACCTCGCCTTCACCACCACCACCACCACCAGCAGCAGCGGCGGCGCGCCGCCCACCGGCGGCAGCCTCGGCGCGAATGTGATCGTGATCAGCCCGAGCGAATCGGTGGCCACTATCGCGAGCACCCTCAACGCGATCGGGACCCAGCAGAACCCGAACCAGTTCGGCACCCAGCGCTATGAGATCCTGTTCCAGCCCGGAACCTACGGCTCCACCGCTGACCCGCTGGACTTCCAGGTCGGCTACTACGAGAGCGTCGAGGGCCTGGGCCAGAACCCGGACCAGGTCGTGATCAACGGCACGATCGATTCCTGGAACCAGTGCACCAACGGCGTCCAGACGGAGTGCTACGCCACCGACAATTTCTGGCGCTCGATCTCCAACCTCACGATCAACGTCACCGGCCTGACCGGCTGCTTCGCCGGCGAGGAGGTGTGGGCCGCCTCACAGGCCTCGCCGCTGCGCCGGGTGGACATCAACGGCAACGTGACCCTGATGGACTACTGCGATGGGACGCCGGACTGGGCCAGCGGCGGCTTCATCGCCGACTCCGAGCTCAACGGCACCGTGGAGAACGGCTCCCAGCAGCAGTACGTCACCCGGGACACCGATATCGGCTCGTGGACCAACGGCGT
>JBEKGC010000152.1:0-19793 GCA_050013055.1 Streptosporangiaceae bacterium | reverse complement strand
GCGCCTGGGTGCTGGCCACGCTGGGGGGCCTGGCCACCGACGATGAGCCGCACGCCCGGCTGCGTGACACGCTGCTGGTCTTCCTGCAATCGGGGGGCAGCTATAAGGCGACCGCGGAGCAGCTGGTGCTGCATAAGAACACAGTGCAGTACCGGATCCGCAGGGCCGAGGAGAGCCTGGGCCGGCCCGCCGCCGAGAACCGCCACGACGTGGAACTCGCGCTTCAGGCCGGCCGCTGGCTCGGCCCGGCCGTGCTGCAGCCGGCCCGGGAACGATCAGCGGCCCCGACCGGCGTCCGCTAGCAACCGGGTGCTCACGAGCGAGAGCTAGCACACCACGTGGAACGGCACGGAACGGGATGGACCGCCCTGGTAACAAGGACGTCGGACCGCCGGGAGCGCCATGACCGTGACACCGCCAGAGCCGGGCTTCAGCCCCCAGGGGGACACAGGCGTGCCGCCCCAGTGGCCCGCCTTCCCGCCGCCGCGTCCCTACCGCCCGCCGCCCGCCTCCTACCCGCCCATGCCTAGCGCGCCCGGGCCGCGCCCCCGTGTGATGAGCTGGCGCCGCATCGCCTGCGGCGTCATGTGGGGGCTCCTGACGGGCATCCTCGCCGTCGGCGCCGTGGCCGAATGGGTGATCGGCATCCACGGCGGGGCTATTCTCTGCTTCGTCTTGGCGGCCGGCACCGGCTGGTATGACTACCGTGTCTGGACGTTCAAGGCCCGGCGGCTCTGGTTCATCGTCTGAGGAGCTGGCACTGGCGGCGGCCCAGGCAACGGGGCCAGCAACCACGGCGCTGGGCTCGGCACCAGTAAAGGCCGGGTCAGCCGGCCCGGCCAATAGCGCGGGCCAATACCACCACAGGCACCACCGCCTTTACCGCCGCCAGATAGCGGGATGGACTGGCCGATAAGGCAATCCGCCGCATCGCCGGAGAGGGGGCGCGCACGTGCAGCGATACCACGGGTTCTTCGGTTCGGTCGGCGACGTCGTCCGGGCCTTGGGCGGGCAGGCGCAGCCATGACCGCGCCGACCGGATGGCCGCCCGCACCGGGCCGCGCTACCGCGCCCGCGCTGCCGGGCCGCGCGTATCCGCTCGGAGCCACCGTGCGCGACGGCGGCACGAACTTCGCCGTGGCGGCGGGCGCCGCGGACGGCATGCTGCTGTGCCTGTTCGACGGCGACGGCGCCGAAACCCGGGTCCCGCTGGTCGACTATGACGCAGGCGTCGCACCTACGCCGGGCTCGGCCACGAGGCGGCCATCAGCCACCTGCGCGACCTCGGCGTAACCTCCGTCGAACTGCTGCCGGTACACGAGAACGTGCCGGAGGCGTTCCTGGCCCAGCGCGGGCTGACGAACTATGGGGATACAACACGATCGGGTACTTCGCGCCGCATCAGGGATACTCGGCCGCGGTCAGGGCCGGGCAGAGCGGCGGCCAGGTGGCGGAGTTCAAGGCCATGGTCGACGCACTGCACCGGGCCGGGCTCGAGGTCCTGCTCGACGTCGTCTTCAACCACACGGCCGAGGCGGATGCCGCCGGTCCCACGCTGTGCTACCGGGGCCTGGACAACGCCGCCTATTACCGCCTCGACCCCAGCGACCCGCGCCGCTACCTCGACACGACCGGCTGCGGCAACTCGCTGAACGCCGGCGACCCGCTGACCCTGCAGCTGATCATGGACTCGCTGCGCTACTGGCTGACCGAGATGCGGGTCGACGGCTTCCGCTTCGACCTGGCCCCCACCCTGGCCCGCCAGGACGGGGAGTTCGGGAAACGGTCGGCGTTCTTCGACCTGGTCTCGCAGGATCCTCCGACATCTACGGCCGCACCCGGCGCCGCCCGACCGCCTCGGTGAACCTGATCACCGCCCACGACGGTTTCACCTTGCGTGACCTTGTTTCCTATCAAGACAAGCACAACGAGGCCAACGGGAAGCCAACCGCGACGGGACCAGCGACAACCGCTCATGGAACTGCGGCACCGAGGGCCCGTCCGGCGACGCCGCCGTGGTCGCGCTCCGGGCCCGCCAGGCCCGGGCGATGCTTACCACGCTGCTGCTCTCGTTCGGGATCCCGATGCTGCTCGGCTGGTTCACCTCGGCAGGCATCGCGATGACCGCCGGCGACTGGGCCTACCCTGGCGCGCTCGCGGTGGCCCTGTACCTAGATGGATCCGACGACCCGGACCGGGCCGCCGACGGCTCGCTGCTGACCGACGACGACTTCCTCGTCCTGGTCAACGCCTGGTGGGAACCGCTGACCTTCACCATCCCCGCCACCCGCGACGGCATCGCCTGGCAGACCGCCATCGACACCTACGACCCGGCGCGCCGGGCCGCCGAGGCCGCCCTCCGCGCGGGCGCCTAACGGACCGTCAGCCCCCGCTCGATCGCCGTGCTCCAAGGCCCGCTGCCCGCCGGCCGGTGAGCACGCCGGGGGAATGGTGAGACGCTGCGCGGCCCGTGCGTATCGGGAGGCGATGCGCGGCTTCCCCGGCCAGGCCAACCTGGCCGTCTGGTACGCGCGGGCGGTTGTACGCGCGGCACGACGGTTATCCGCAACGTCGTCTCGCTCGCCCGATGCCTGCCGCTGGGCGTGGCGGTAGCGTCAGGTGCCTGATCAAGGAGACAGGATGAAGGCAGCCCGCTTGGACCGCCAGCCGGAGCCGGTGAAACTGCCCGGGTCGGCCGTGCCGCCGTTGGCCATTGAGCTGCGGCATCTGCGTTACTTCGTGGCGCTCGCCGACGCGGGGAGCTTCACCCGGGCCGCGGAGCGGATGTTTATCGCCCAGCCGACCTTGAGCCAGCAGATCCGGCGGCTGGAAGAGATCGTCGGCGCGCCGTTGCTTCAGCGCCGCCGTGACGGCACGCGGCTCACCGAGGCTGGCGCGGTGCTGCTGGACGCATCCCGCGCCGTGCTGTCGCTCGTAGACCGGGAGGTGAACCGGACCCGGCAGGCGGCAGGCCTGGGACGGCAGCGTCTGCGCGTGGCCGTGCCGCCTGGCCTGCCGGATGCCCTCGCGGTCGAGGCCGCCTCGACGCTGAAATCGGCGGCCGCCGCCGCGGACGTGGAGATCGCCTGGATGGAAACCCCGCTAGACGCCGAGTTCTCAGTGATCCGGGAGCGCCGGGTCGACGCCGGCCTGGGCTGGCTGACGGCCGGCCCCGAGGCGTTGCCCTCGCCGCTTGATGTCATGGGCCTGGCGGAATGGGAACCTGACGTGTGGATCCCCTCGGCACACGTCGCGGCGCGCCGCGGGACGATCAGCCTGGCCGAACTGGTCCGCATGGACGTCATCTACGGGCCGCGCCGCGCGGAGCCGGGGACCTACGACGCCTGGACACGGGTCCTGCGGGCCACCGATCCGCGCTTCGAATTCAGCGATCCGCCGCTGCGGCACTCGCTGCAGATGAACCTCGCCTTCGCCGCGACCGCGGACCGGGCCACCGCGGTGCTGACCGGCCCCAGCGTCATCACCGGGAGCCGATCCAGGCTGATCCGGCTGCCCCGGCCGGTGGTCACTCACGAGATGGCCCGGGTGATTCTCGAGCGCCATCCGCTGACGGCGACCGCGGCCCTGGTGTGGAGTGGTGACCTGCCCCGCGCCGTCCAGCAGATCCTCTTCGATACCGCGGAGAGCATCACCTCACCCGGCCGAGCCTGGCCGGGCGAGCCGGAACTGAAGGCTCCTGTGCTTATCGGAGTAGAGAAGGGCTGGCCGTGACCGCAGCGAGCCAGCCGCAGCTTGTCACGCTCCGCTCGGGTGACGTCGTCGAGATCCGGCAGGTACGCCCGGATGACGCGCCGGCCCTGGTCCGGGCCTACACGAACCTGGGTGAACAATCCCGCTACCGGCGGTTCTTCACGGTGATGCCCGAGCTTCCCGATGCCACCCTCAAGGCGGCGGTCGAGGTCGACCACGTTGACCACGAGGCGCTGGTCGCCGTGCCGCTGCTGTCGACTGAGATTGTCGGGGAGTGCCGGTTCATCCGGTTGCCGGACCAGCCCGGCACCGCGGAGGCCGGGGTGACCGTGGTCGATGCCTGGCAGGGCCGCGGGCTCGGCTCCGCGCTTCTCGCACGCCTGAGCGAGCACGCCGCTGCGGCCGGGATTGAGTACTTCACCGCCGAAGTCCTCGCCGAGAACCGGACCATGCTCGCGCTGCTGCCCGGCCTGGGCCAGGTGGAGACCGAATCGCGCGGTCCGGTGGTCACCGCCCGTGTGGAGCTCGCCGAACCGTCCGGCCACATCGGCCCGGACTTCCTTGGTCTGCTGACCGCAGCGGCGCGTGGTGACATCGTGGTTATTCCCGTCCTCCTCCGTCGGCTGATCCGGTTGCCGGAGGGGTTGGCTCATATTGTGCGGTTGCCGGTGAGCGCCGCGCTCAAGACGTGGCGACCGGGTCCCCGGACTCCTGACGCCCCCGACGACCCATAACTGACGGCTATGCCGCGACAGGCGGCGCCGACTATGCTGCTGCGGCCCGGGGCGGTGAACTGAATGATGTGAACCGCTGTGAGCCGAGCGGCGGCCGATGTCGAGGAGGCGGACTAGTGAGCGGAGCCCTCGAACGCCCGCGGCAGGTTGGCGAGGCCTGGCCGACATGGCTCGTCACCCGCGGACAGTGGCGGTCGGTTGCCGCCTGCCGGTCTGCTGACCCCGATCTGTTCTTTCCGATCTCCGATTCCGGCCCGGCTCTGGAGCAGGCGGCGAAGGCCAAAGCGATCTGCGCGACCTGCCGGGCTCGGCGCGAATGTCTGGCGTTCGCGCTGCGGACAGGGCAGGTCCACGGCATCTGGGGCGGCACGACCGAGGACGAGCGCGCGGCCGTGCGGCGAAGGACAGTCAGCGAGCAGGCTGTCACCGATGAGCCGTGCCTAGGCGGTTCCAGTCGGTGTCGCCGCAGCTGATAGTCGACGTGCCGGAGCTTGCACAGCGGCCGCGACGTCCATGTTCGTGCCGCCCGTGATGCCTCTCGCTGCCGGTCCTGCGAGCCTTTTTCTTTTTCAGAACGGGCCGTGGCGCTTGCCCCCGGTACCCGGATCCGTCCGTGCCCTGCTGATAGCGCGTGCCTATGGCGCGGCAGGCAGCATCGCTTTCTCAATTCCGGGCCGGCCGGGTGGACTGGCGGATGAGGAAAGCAGTACCTGGCCCGCTACCGGAAGGATGCAACGCAATGAGCCAGACCAAGGACATCCGCGACGCGGTGGAACGCGAGCTCGGCTACGACCCGCTCGTGGATGACTCCGACATCTCGGTGAAGAACATCAACGGGGACGTGGCGCTGAACGGCACCGTGCCCAGCTACCCCCAGTACCTGGAGGCAGCCGCCGCGGCGCGGCGCGTCGCCGGGGTCAAGAAGCTGCAGAACCACCTCGAGGTCGTGCTGCCGGCCGAGGATTACCGGGACGACGCGACGCTGACCACGGTGGCGAACAACGCGCTCACGCTGAACATCGCCGTGCCGGACGGCGTCGAGGCGACCGCGAAGAACGGCAACCTCACCCTGGCCGGCACCGTGAGCCACGGCACCGGGCGGACCGCGGCCGAGCGGGCGGTGACGTACCTGACCGGCGTCCGCAACGTCAGGGACGACATCGACATCAGCGCCGGCGCGGACCCGGTCGACGTCACCCTCGGCGTCCAGGACGCCCTGGACCGCTACGCGCTGATTCCCGACGACAGCGACGTGGCCGTGGACACCAGCGGGAACACGGTCACGCTGACCGGCCACGTCCGCACCTGGGCCGAGCACGACGCGGTCATCGACGCGGTGTGGATGGCCACCGGCGTCTACGACGTAACCGACGACCTGTACGTCACCGGCTGACGAGGCCGGCACATCGGGAAGGCCGGCCCCGGCGCACCCGGCTGCGGCGGGGCCGGCCGCGACCGGACTCGGGGACGACATGAGCGAGACCAGCGACATCCGCGCCGCGGTCACCGACGCACTCACTGGCTCGTTCAGAAGACGACGCTTTCTGCGGTGTCGAAGAGCACCTGCTGGAGCGGGCGCGGCAGATCAGCACTCCAGGCCAGGGCCGCCGTGGCGGTCAGGGGAGATCCGCCGATCCGGGCGCGGACCAGGCCGGCCGGGCCGGCCGCGGGATCTGGTTCCGCCGGTCCGGGCCAGTCCCCGAGGCGATGATGGGGGCCGGTCAGCACCGCGGTGGGCCGGCTGGTACTGGCCGCGAAGGCCAGTGTTATGTGACAGGCGGGCCGGACTGCGCGGTCGCGGGCTTTGTCTTGCCGTTGGCGGCGCGTCGCAGCCGGAGGCGGAGGTAGGCGATGGCGCCGGGGATGAGCGGGAGCCAGAAGTTCACGATCCGGTAGCCGAGTACGGCCAGCACCGCCGTGGCGCGCGGCGCGCCGAAGCCGACGGTGACGGCTACCAGCGTGATCTCGATGACGCCCAGCCCGCCGGGGGTCAGCGGGATCGCGCTGGCGATGTTCGCCGCCGCGTAAGCGACAGTCAGCGGGCCGAAGCCGGGCTGGTACCGCAGCGCGAGGAACACCAGATCGAGCGAGAGCAGGTCGAAGAGCAGGTCACCCGAGGCGAACCCGAAGCTGACCGCGAAGGCCCGCCCGGTCAGCGCGGTCCGGGCCAGCGACGCGAGCCGACTGCTGGTCTGGCCTACCCTGTCGGGGTCGATGCCCGGCCGGACGTGCCGGGCCACACGCGCGGCCCAGCGCCCGGCCCGCCCGGCGACGGCGGGATGGGCGCCCACGGCGAGCAGCACGGCCAGCGCCGCCGCGACACCGAAGATCGCGACGCCCGCGATCACGAGGTACTGGTGGGAGACGTGCCGGCCAGCCGTGGCCAAGAACCCGGTCCCGAACAGGACGATCAGGGCGATCGTGGACGTGAGGCTGGTCAGCGCGATGGCTTCGCCGGTCGTGGCCGCGGCGATGCCGTCGGCCTCCAGCGTGCTCGCGTTCACCAGGGTGCCGGTGGCCGAGCCGAACGGGGTGAGGTGGCTGACGAAGAAGGTGGCCAGGATGACGTCCGCCGCCAGCCGGAACCGGATCCGCGCCCCGAGTGCGGCCAGCACCCGCCGGTAGAGCTGGGCGTAGGCGCCGAGCGAGACCGCCTGGGCCACGATCGCCGCGGCCAGGAAGGCCGGACGGGCGTGCCGCAGGCCCGCCGCGTCGCGGGTCAGCCCGCCCAGCCGCGGCAGCAGGCCGAAGACGCCCGCGGCCAGGGCCACGAGCAGCACGCCGTGCACGATCCAGCGCACGGCCGGGCGCCGCCGGCCGCTGGGTCGCGGCGGCGCCCGGTCCGCACCCGCGTCCGGCGGGGTGTCCGCGCTGTGCTGAGCCGTCATGCTGGGCCGCCGGTGCCCGCGGTCGCCTGGTCAGCCGGTGACGTCGAGGTAGTCGCGGACCTGCAGGACTCCCGGGGCCATCCAGGTGGCGCCGACCACCGCGTCGTGCTCGGCCCAGGTGCGGACGTGCCCGCCGAGCGTCACCGTGTTGCCGCCGGTGTCGACGTGGACGTCGCTGTCGTCCTCGACCAGCGCGTTGCGGTCCAGAGCGTCCTGCACGAGCCCGGTTACGTCGACCGGATCGGCGTCGTAGGTGATCTCGATCTCGTCCTTGACGTTGCGGACGCCGGTGAGCCCGGCGACCGCCAGTTCGGCCGCTTCGCGCTGCCTGCCGAACTCGACCAGGCCCGTCAGGGTCAGGTTGCCGTCCCGCGCGGTGGCCTCCACGCCGTCCGGGACGGTGACGTTCAGCGTCAGGGCGTTGTTGGCCGCGGTCGTCAGCCACGCGTCGTCGCGGTAGTCGTCGTCCGGCAGTACGACAGCCAGGTGGTTGTGCACGTTCTTCACCCCGGAGACGCGCTGCGCCGCCGCGGCGGCCTCCAGGTACTGCGGATAGCTCGGCACGGTGCCGTTCAGCCCCACCTCGCCGTTCATGTTCCTGACGGTGATGTCCGCGGCGTCCACGAGCGGGTCGAAGGTGAGCTCGGCTTGGACCGCGTCCCGGACATCCTTGGTGGTTCCCATTTCCGGTATTCCTTTCTCGTGATGCTGGCGTGCGCTATTGCGGCCGTGCGCTGGCCTGCCACAGTTCGCGGGTGATGACCTGCAGGGCGCCCGCGGCCGGGATGGAGAGCAGGGCGGCCACGAAGCTGCCGAAGAAGCCGCCCACCCAGTCGCCGATCGAGGTCCCGACCAGGAGTGAGAGCAGGACGAGCAGCGGGTTGACGTTGGCCGTGCGGCTCATGACCACGGGGTTCAGCACGTGGTTCTCGATCTCCTGGTAGACGATAAACGCGGCCGCGGTGACGATGCCCGCGGTCAGCGAGTGGCCGAGGGCGAACAGGACGGTGGGGATGCCGGCCAGTGCGCCGCCGATCATCGGCAGGAAATCGACCAGGGCGACCCACAGCGCCCACAGCAGCGGGAACGGGACCCCGAGGAGGGTGAGCGTGACGAAGACGACCAGGCCGGCGATCAGCGACGTCAGGAGGTTGCCCAGCGCGTAGCCGGTCGCCGACTGGCCGATCTCGCGCGCCACCCGCGTGTAGTACGCCGCCCGCTCCGGCGGCATCAACTGCAGCAGTCCCTGGCGCATCTTGGGGCCCTCGAGCAGGAACAGCACGATCAGGGCGAAGATGGTCGCGAGCGTGGCCAGCAACGACGCCGCGCCCTTCCCGGCGGTCAAGGCTGGCTTGGCCAGGGTCGTCCCGAGGCTCTGCAGCTTAGGGGCGTTGCGGTTGACCCAGGCCTGCAGGTGAAAGCGGGTGACCAGGTGGCCGATCCAGCCGCGGCCGTGCTCGGCGGCCTGCACATAGGACGGCAGTCCCTGCGAGAAGTGGGTCACGCCGTGCGCCAGCGGATAGCCGAACGCCGCCAGCAAGCCGGTGAAGACCGCCACCGTCCAGGTGGCCACAATGGCCACCGCCCCGCCCCGGCGCCGGATCCCCCACCGCTGCAGGGCCACCACCAGGGGATTCAGGATCAGGCAGACGAAGCCGGCGACCGCGATCATCAACAGGACATCGCGGATCCGGTACGCGAGCTTGCCCGCGAGGTACACCAGGACCACGACGGCGACGGTCACCAGGATGGTGGCTAGCGGGACGCCGCGCCTGGCCGCGGCGTCCCGCAGGCGCCGGTGCTGGACATGCGCTTCGGCCCGGGCAGGCGCGGCGTGGGCCGGGGCAGGCCTGCCTGGTCCGGCGGCGCTCATGGGATGGTCGCCTTCCTGCGACAATAGGCCCGAACCGGGCGCTCAGGCCACGTGGCGCAGCTCCGACAGGGACCTCACGTCGCCGCCCAGGTGGCGGACACCGATGCCGACGGTGATCTGCGAGAACCCGTAGATCAGGGCGTACAGGCCGAACAGCAGCGCCAGCGTGACCGCGCCCATGCCGGGACGGGCGAACAGCAGCACGCCGAACGCGACGGACACCAGCCCGGCGAGGATGAACATCGCGCGCGTACCCGCGGTCTCCCCGGTCTGGAAACCGGCGAAGACCTCGGCGACGCCGCCGGCCAGCGCCCACGCCGCCACGACGATGACCAGGACGAACGCGGTGGGCGCGGGCCAGGCCAGGGCGAACACCCCGGCCGCCAGGTCGATCAGCCCGAGCAGCAGATGACCGAAGACCGGGCCGGCGGCCCGGCTGCTGAAGGCCCTCGCGCCTTGCAGTCCCGCGTCCATGAACGCGTAGACCGCGAACAAGATGACCAGCGCGAGAATCGTGACGCCCGGCCAGGCGATGGCGAAGATCCCGATGATGACGGCGAGGATGCCGAGCAGGATCAACGAGGTGGATGACGACTTGAACATGACAGGCATTCCTTCCGCTTGCCTCAGCCGCGCCACGTCTTCCGGGGAACTCCGTGGTGCGTGTCCTGTCCAGCAGACACGACGGTCGGCGATTGCGGCCAACAGCTACCGCCTATAGAGGCATAGCTGCCGGCCACGGCATGCCATGGCAAAGACCTCAGGCGACGGCGCGCTGCGGCGAGACGGGTCAGTCAGCCCGTCGGCCGCCGGCGGCCGACCGCAGAACGGCGGGGCCGAGCCAATGACCGGCCAGCAGAGCGAGTTCGACGCCCAGGCGGTTTTCGTCCAGAGGCCGGCCGAGGCTTTCCTGTGCTTGGCGGATCCGGTACTGGACGGTGTTCTTGTGGACCATCAGCTGCTCGGCAGTAGCTTTGTAGCTGCCCCCGCATTGCAGGAAGACGCGCAGCGTATCCCGCAGGCGAGCGTGGTGCTCGTCGTCAGTGGCCAGATCCGCCAGCGTGGCCTGCATCCAACCGTGCAGCAGTTCCCTGGATTCGAGCATCAACGCGACCGGTGCGATCTCGCTGAACGTCATCACGCGCGGACCGGGAGGTCCCGCGGCAAGCGCGACCGACTGGGCCGCAATGGCCTGCTGATGGCTGCTAACGAAACCGGCCGTGCCCTTCGCCGGATCGCCGAAGGCGAAGTGGATGTCGCTATCCGCGTCGCCCGTGCAGGCAGCTGCCGCCGCGGAGCCGAACGTGTCCCGGGTCCCCAGCGGCAGCCACGCCCAGGCGCTTGATTCGTCGCAGGGCAGGAACAGGGGGTTACCGTGGCAGGCCGCATGCTCGGCGACATGCCCGGCGGCGCGCGCGAGCCGGGTGATCTCGTCGGCACCGCTGACCGCGTCACCCACCCAGCACACCAGGCCCACATGGTACTGACGCAGCCGGTAGCCGAGGGTGGCTTCCGCCGCGCTCAGGTCGATGTGCTTGCCCGACAGCAGGTCGCGGACCCGGGCGGCCCGGGCGGTGCTGCGCTTGCGTAGCCAGTCCTCCTTCTCATGTTCGTAGGCCAAGACGATGCCTTCGGATGTCTGATCGATGTACTCGGCGACGACCCTGGACATGCTGAGCGCGGTGGTGCTCACCATCTCGGCGTCGTTCGTCTGCTGGGCGAGTTCGTTCAGGAGCCAGTCGAAGAAGCGGGCGTGCCCGACGCGGTAGGCGCGCAGCAGGGCAGCCAGCGGTATGCCTCGCTGCGCCAGCCGCCTGGCGTATTCCGCCGCCGCCGCCGGGGCGTGCACGTTGCCCAGATCGATCCGGTGCTGCATCACCTGCAGGCAGGTATCGACGTTGCCGTGGACGCTGGAGGCGAGCAGGGTAAGCACAGGCTTGTCGCCGTTCAGCTCCGGGATCTCTCGCAGGATCACCTGGTAGACATCCTCGCGCAGGGCGCTGACCCGCTGGGCCAGCGCGGCCGAGACATCCGCCATCAGCTCGGCTACCGCCGGACGATCCATGTCCACGTGCGGATTCTCGCACACTCCGGCGATCTTGCCGATGGACGATTAGGGACCGGTGCTCTTTTTATAGCCCTGGCCAATAGCTCGACAGCCATCATTGCTTTTCCGATCCCGAGCTGGCCATGTGGACTGGCGAATGAGGAAAGGTAATCCGTAACCTGCCGGCCATGAAGGACGCATGAAATGGGAACACCAAGGACTTACTCGATCTCCCGCGGGTAGATGTTGTAGCCACCGCGGATGATCAGGTCTCTCTTCTGGTCGATGATCGCGAAGTAGCCGTCCTCGTCGACCCGGCCCAGGTCACCGGTGTGGAACCAGCCGTCGCGGCCGGCCGCAGGTGGTCACGCTCCGTTCTGGGGACGTCGTGCGGTTGCGGCAGGTGCGGGCCTGGGCCGGGTCGAGACCGAATCGCTCGGCCCCGTGCTGACCGCCCGAGTGGTGCTCGCCGAACCACCCGGGGAACCGGATGTGTTTTCGTATATCGTCCGGCTTCCAGCTACCGCGCTGCTAAGGACACTCTGGCTGCGCCCCCCGACGGAGTGGCGGCGGCCTGATCGGCCGTTTGTGTCATTCGCCCAAGAACGCGACAAATCCTTATGCCGCCGGGACATTTCTCGCCCGATCAGGCCTGTCTAGTGTCGTAGATCACAGCCAGGAAGGGGGCGGTGATGGACACCATCCGGCACTACTCGATGCTCATCGACGGCGAGCGGGTGGACACCCCCGACCGGTTCGAGATCCGCAGCCCGGCGACGGAAGAACTCGTGGCCACCGTGGCCAAGGGCGGTATCGAGCAGGCCGACCGGGCGGTCGCCGCGGCCCGGGCCGCGCATGAGGACGGCCGGTGGCGCCGGACGCCGCCGGCCGAGCGGGCCGCGGTGCTCGACGCGATCGCGGGACGGCTCGCCGAGCGGATCGAGGAGCTGGCGGTCCTCCAGGTGCTGGAAAACGGCACCACCCTGCGTCAGGCGGGGGCGTTCCACCTGGGCTTCTCGATCGCCCACCTGCAGTACTTCGCCGACCTGGCCCGCAGCTACGACTGCGAGCGTCCCGGGCCGCTGCGACGCGTCCCGACGCTGGCCAGCGGCATCGTTCGCCGCGAGCCGGTCGGCGTGTGCGCGGCCATCGTGCCGTGGAACTTCCCGCTGCTGCTGGCGGTGTGGAAGATCGGCCCCGCGTTGGCCGCGGGCAACACCATCGTGGTCAAACCGGACGAGCGTACCCCGCTGACGCTGCTTGAGTTCGCCCAGATAGCGCAGGAGTGCGGGCTGCCGCCGGGAGTCCTGAACGTCGTGACCGGCGAGGGCCCCGTGGTCGGAGCCAGGCTGGCCGGCCATCCGGACGTGCGCAAGATCGCCTTCACCGGCTCGACTGCCGTCGGGCGGGAGATCATGCGGCTGGCCGCGGGCAACGTGAAACGGCTGACCCTGGAGTTGGGCGGTAAGGGACCGAACATCGTGCTCGACGACGCCGACCTGGATCTCGCCGTGGACGGCACGCTGTTCGGCGGCCTGATGAATCAGGGACAGGCCTGCGAATCCGGCACCCGGGTTATCGTGGCGAGCAGCGTGCACGACAAGTTCGTCGAGCGCCTGATCGAGCGGGCGAAGACGATCTCGATCGGGGACCCACTCGATGTCGCCACGGATTTCGGGCCGGTCATCTCGGCTGAGGCCCGTGACCGGATCCTGCGGTACATCGAAACCGGCCGGGCCGAAGGCGCCGCGCTCGCCTACGGCGGGGGCGTACCGGCCGGTGAGCAGTTCGAACGCGGCTTCTGGGTCGAGCCGACGATCTTCACCGACGTCGCCAACGGCATGACCATCGCACGGGAGGAGATCTTCGGCCCGGTCCTCGCGGTGATCCGTTCCGAGAGCACCGAGCAGGCGATCCGGATCGCCAACGACACCGAGTACGGGCTTTCGGCCGGCGTCTGGAGCACGGACACCCAGCTCGCCCTCGACGTGGCCGGCCAGCTCGAGGCCGGGACCGTTTGGATCAATGACTGGCACATGGTCAGCGCCGCCTATCCCTTCGGCGGGTTCAAGCAGAGCGGTCTGGGCCGCGAACTCGGGCCGCATGCCCTAGAGGAGTACACCGAGGAGAAGTTCGTCCACGTTGACTTGTCCGGCCGGCTGGAGCGCCGGGCCTACCCGCTGCTGCTGAGCGCAGCGGCGACGGCGAGCTGAGCGAGTGCGGGCCGATGTCATGGACGTACTGACCGAGGGCTATGCCCTCCCGGTGACCGGCGGGTTCTACCCGAAGCCGCCTTACCTCTACCGAGGTGCCAAGGCGATCATCGCCTTGTACGAGGCCGACCCGGCCGGGGTGGCCGACCTGCTCCCACCGGGTGTGACGCCCCTGGAGGATCCACCGGTGTGCATCGCCTGGGTGGTCCACTACCCGTTCTCGACGCTGGGCATCTACAACGAGGCGATCATGCTGATCCGGGTCAGCTTCGAGGGGGAGCCCTACACGTTCTGCCCGTTCATCTACGTCGATAACGACGCGGCGCTGGCGTGCGGCCGCGAACTGTGGGGGTTCCCGAAGAAGTTCGCCAGCATGGGTTACACCCGCCCGGCGGCCGGTACGCCGTTCGGCGAGCAGATGATGTTCACGGTCGAGCGGCCCGCCGGGAAGCGGCTGCTGACCGTCACGATGAACCCGGAACGCCCGGCGCAAGCGGGGGAGGTGAGCTTCCTGCCGGCGCTCACCCTGCGCAGGGTCCCGAACAGCCGCCTCGGCGCCGATCTGCCCAGCATCTGCGAGCTGATCAGGACCGACTACTCCGCGGCCCCCGTGATCAGCGCGGATGGAACACCGGAGCTGTGGGGCGGCCGGTGCTCGGTGACGATGGACTCGGTCTCCGAGTTCGACCCGCTCTACAAGATGGCGGCGGTACGGACGCTAGGTGCGGTCTACGCCGTCGCGGACATCACCCTGCCGCTCGGGACCCCGGTCAGGGACTACCTGGCGGAGGCCGGGGCGGACCGTCGGCCGGACCTCAAGACGGCCGGCCTGTCGTCCTGACGACCCCACGAGGAGACGAGCGCCATGACTCAGTTCGCTAGCATCCCCCGTCCAGCCGAAGGATCCCTGATCGCCGGATGGGACGAGGACCCGCACGGCACCCTGCAGCTGACGGGCGCCGAGGCGCCACTCGCCAAGGAGGAGCAAGACCTCCTCGACGGGGTGCACCGCTTCGCTGCCGAAGTGATGCGACCCGTCGGGGAGCGGCTGGACCGGATGACACCAGCGGACGTCATCGCGCCGGGCTCGCCGCTGTGGCAGGTGTTCGCGGATTTCGGCCAGCTCGGCATCGGAGTCGATCAGCTGCTGGCGTTCGAGCCGTCCCAGGCGGCCAAGGTGCTCTGCCTGATACTCGAAGAACTGGGCTGGGGCGACGCCGGCCTGGCCAGCTCGCTGGGCGTGTCCATGTTCCCGCGGTGGATGGCCGCCTCGTTCGGTAACCAGCATCTGCTCGAGTTGACCCCGGGTTCGAAGATCGGCTGCTGGGCCACCACCGAGCCCGGGCACGGTTCCGATCAGCTCGATCCCAGCCGTCAGATTTTCCAGGCCGGCGGCGAGTACGGCCGTCCCGACTGCGTGGCGACGCTGTCGGATGACCGGGTTGTCATCAACGGGCGCAAAGCCGACTGGATTTCGAACGGCACGATCGCCGAGGTCTGCATCCTGTACTGCGCCGCCGACACCGGCGGCGGCCCTGACCCCGAACGGGGCTGTGTTGTCATCGTCCCGATGGAGACTCCGGGGGTCAGCCGCGGGGCGCCGCTGGACAAGCTCGGGCAGCGGGCGCTGAACCAGGGCGCGGTCATCTTCGACAACGTCGTGCTTCCCGTCGGATGCGTCCTGGCCGGCCCGGACGACTACAAGCGCGCCGCCTACCAGGTCCTGTCCGTCGGCAACGCCTGCATGGCGGCGATCTTCGCCGGAACCGCGCGGGCCGCCTACGAACTGGCGCTGGGCTACGCCCGGGAGCGGACGCAGGGCGGCGTGCCCATCGCCGCGCATCAGAGTGTGGCCTACCGGCTGTTCCACATGTACCGCAAGGTCGAGGCGGCCCGGGCGCTGGCCCGCCGGGCCGTGCTGTACAACTTCACCCAGCCCGTGCCCGCCCTGCAGGCCGCCATGGCCGCCAAGGTCACGGGCACCCAGGCGGCCTTCGAGGTCGCCAGCGAGGCAGTACAGATCTTCGGCGGCGCCGGCATCCGCCGGGGCCACCCGATCGAGAAGATCTTCCGGGACGCCCGCCTGTCGATGATCGAGGACGGCTGCAACGAGGTCCTCGCGATCAAGGGCGGTATGTACCTGACCGCCAGCTAGCCTCGGCTCCTGTCGGCGGGGGGAATGCCTCCACGATCGATGCCATGCGTTCCGCGTCCGTGGCCAGCTCGAGGTGGCCGCGGCTGCGGTGGTCATGGCTGATTCTCCTGGTCCAGGAGCCGGATGATGTCGGCGACGGGGCTCACCTGGCCGTAGCGGCGGCGGATGACGTCGGCGACCAGGCCGGTCCAGCCGGTCTGGTGCCAGGCGCCGAGGGCGGCGCCGTTGTCGCCGTGGAAGTACTCGCCGAACAGCAGGTTGTCCCGCCAGGCGGGGTCGCCTGGGTGCTGGCCACGCTGGGGGACCCTGGCCACCGACGATGAGCCGCACGCCCGGCTGCGTGACACGCTGCTGGCCTTCCTGCAATCGGGGGGCAGCTACAAGGCGACCGCGGAGCAGCTGGTGCTGCACAAGAACACGGTGCAGTACCGGATCCGCAAGGCCGAGGAAAGCCTGGGCCGGCCCGCCGCCGAGCACCGCCACGACGTGGAACTCGCGCTGCAAGCGGGCCGCTGGCTCGGCCCGGCCGTGCTGCAGCCGGCCCGGGAACGATGAGAGACATCCTGGTATAGGTTCAACTCGCTTATTACGCTCAACCTGTTAGGCCGGCGACCTCGGCTAACCCCGCGCCGCGAGGGTGGCGCAGACCCGTTCGGAGAACCTATGAGCGACCACGTATATCGTGTCACCGAGATTGTCGGCAGCTCCAGTGATGGCATCGACCAGGCGATCCGCAGCGGCTTGGAGCGGGCGCAGCACACCCTGCGAAACGTCGACTGGTTCGAGGTGATCCAGATCAGGGGCGCCCTGACGGACGGCCAGAATCCGACGGTCCAGGTGACGATGAAGATCGGCTTTCGGCTCGACGAACAGTGACGCCCGCCGCCACGACACCTGTGCTATCCGCGCGTCTCAGTCCGGGGAACAGAAGATGACCTCGGGGTAGCGCGGTGACGGCTGGTCCAGCCAGGCTTGTGGCGTGCTGCGCAGGTGCTGGTCGGAAAAGGCCCGGACGTAGGCGCGGGTAAGGTCCAGCGACCGGGATCCGCGGACGGCGGCGCCGATGTCGATACCGACCTGATCGGCCAGCAGCCCGAGGTCGGTGAACGAGGCATGCACGGCGCCGGCCACCAGGAGCCACCGCTTCCAGCCGGTCAGGAGTTTCCAGTCGCGTTCCCAGGTGGTCACGTTACCTCCGCTTCCCGGGGTGTAGTTGGACTGCTTGCCCAGGAAGAGAAACGGCCGTGACAGGCCCTCATCCGGGATCGGGGCGTGAGTCGAGCCGTCCATGTCGAGGCCGGCCCGGATGCGGGAGTCGGCCAGCATGGCGGCGATGGCGGCGGCGCCGCCGATGGAGTGACCGGCCATCGCGATCCGGGCCGGGTCGATCAGCCCGGCGCCCGGCCATGCCGGGTGCGAGCCGGTCAGTTCATCGAGCACGAAGGACACATCGGCGGCCCGGCCTGCCGTCACCTTCTCCCAGAATCCCGTGCCCCTGCTGGTGAGCTGGAGTTCCGACTCCGCTGGCGTCATGTACCGGGCGCGCGGCCCGTCCGACGGCGCCGCCGGATACCACAGTGAGACCATCAGCTCCCGCGCGCTCACCCCCGCGGCCCAGGGATCGGGGCGGGAGGCGTCTGTCAGCCACAGGGACGTGGTACCGACCGGGCCCGGGCCGGTCGGCTCAGGCAGGTACGGTGTGCCCCCCGGCCCGGCCGGCCGGTCACCGGCGTCTGCCGAAGTTCCCATGCATCTATCATCACCGCCCTGGCGGATCGCATATCTTGAGGGTTGGCCCCATGGTGCGGGGTGACCGGCCGACGTGCGGCGAGGTGGTCGATGTGGCGGTCGCGGAGCGCCTGGACCTTTTTCAGCGCCGGCACCCGTGGGCGGGCTTCCCGCTCGCGGTGGTCTACAAGTACTTCGACGACTTTGGTGCCTATCTGGCCGCGCTGCTCACCTACTACGGGTTCGTGTCCCTGTTCCCGTTGCTGCTGCTGCTCTCCACCATCCTGGGCTTCGTGCTGTCGGGTGACCAGCGGCTGCAGCACGAGGTGCTCAGCTCGGCGCTGCGCCAGTTTCCGGTGATCGGCGGGGAGCTGGCCACGCCGAAGCGGCTGGGTGGCGGCCCGGTCGGCCTCGTGGTGGGGATCGCCGGGTCCCTCTACGGCGGGCTGGGAGTGGCGCAGGCCTTCCAGTATGCGACCAACACCGTGTGGGGAGTGCCGCGCAACAACCGGCCGAACCCCTTCAGGGCCCGCGGCCGCAGCGTGGTCTTGCTGGCCACCGTCGGATTCGCCATCCTGGGCACGACCGCCTTGTCGATCGCGGGCGGCGGCGGAGCGGGGGTGCTCGGGACCGCAGGGAAGTCCCTGGCGCTGGCGGCGTCCGTCGTCATCAACGTCGCCATGGCCATCTTCGCCTTCCGCTTCGCGCCGGCCCGGCGGCTATCCGTGCGCGACGTCGTGCCTGGCGCGATAGCCGCGGCGCTGATCTGGCAGTTGCTGCAGTCGTTCGGAGTTATCTACGTCCGGCATGTGGTCGAGCGCGCCAGCGCCACGAACGCGGTCTTCGCCATCGTCCTCGGCCTGCTCGCGTTCCTCTACATCACGGCCACGGTCGTCCTGCTCTGCGCGGAGATCAACGTCGTGCGCGTCATCGGCCTGCATCCCAGGTCGCTGCTCACCCCTTTCACCGACAACGTCACCCTGACGGCCGGTGACCGGCGCGCGTACTCTCGCCAGGCTAAGGCCCAGCGCAGCAAGGGCTTCCAACACGTCGACGTCAACTTTGACCCGCCCGCCCCCGAACCGGTCCGGGAAGATCCCGGCCGGTAAATAATGAAGATCTTCTCGCTGCCGAGGCATCGGGGCGGCGCCCCGTCAGAGCCGGGGCGGGGCGACGTGCCGCAGGACCGCCGAGCCTAGCCACTGGGCGGCGAGCAGCGCTAGTTCAATGTGCAGGCGGTCCTGGCCGACGGGACGGCCGAGGCTCTCCTCGGCCTTGCCTATCCGGTACCGGACGGTGTTCTTGTGCAGGGTCAGCCGTTCGCCGGTGGCCACGAAGCTGCCGCTCTCCCGCAGGAAGACGCGGAGCGTATCGCGCAGCATGGCATGGTGGCTGTCGTCGTCCGCGAGCGACCCGAGGGTCTCGATGACCCAGGCCCGGACGAGCTCGGTCGAGCCCGACATCAGGGCCAGCGGCGCCACATCGGCGAAACTGGTCATGGGCTGTCCTGACCCGCCTGCCGCCAGCGCGACGGCATGCGCGCCCAGGGCCTGCTGGTGGGTGCGGCGGAAGCCGGAGACGCCGGAACCGGCTCCGCCGAGGGCGAACCGGATCGGAGATCCTGCCCCGATGTCACGCACGCTGGGGAAGGCGTCTCTGGAGCCGAGCGGGAGCCAGGCCCACGCGCTTGATTCGTCTTGCGGCAGGAAGATCGGCCTGCCGTCCAGGCCGGCCTGGCGTGCCATCTCCGCGGTCGCCTTCTCCAGCTCGCCAAGTGTGCCTTCGCCCGACGTCGCTTTGTCGCTCCAGCACACCACGCCGACGTGGTACTGCCTGAGCCGGTATCCCAGGATCGCCTCGGAGGAAACCACGTCGACCCGCTCGCTTTTCAGCAACGCCTGGACCCTGGCCGCCCGGGCCACACCGCGGTTACGCAGCCAGCCTTCCTTCCCGGCTTCGTAGGCGGACAGTACCTCCTCGGACACCTTGTCGATGTACGACGAGGTGATGTCGGCGATGCGCAGGCCGGCCGCGCTGACGATTGACGCGTTATCTGTGCTGCGCCCGAGTTCCTCGAGGCACCAGTCCTGAAACCGGGTGGCTCCGATGCGGTAGGCGCGCAGCAGCGCCGATGCGGGCACGCCGCGTTGCGCCAGCCGGCGCGCATATTCCTGCGCCGCCGCCGGAGCGTGCGCGTTCTCCAGCTGGATACCATGCTGGATGATGTGCAGGACGGTGGCGACGTTTTCCCCGACGCTGGCTTCCAGCAGCGCGAGCACCCGCTTATCGCCGCGCAGCTGCGGGATCTCCCGGACGATCAGGTCATAAATATCGGCGGACATCTCCGCCAGGCGGGGCGTGAGTGAACTGGAGACGTCTGACGCGCTCTGCACAACAGGTGCGCTTGACCTGTCCATCGAGGAATAGTACGCCGCTGGCTTTGC
>JBEKGC010000151.1:0-13649 GCA_050013055.1 Streptosporangiaceae bacterium | reverse complement strand
CGGACATTCGCTAGGCGCTGGTCACCGGGGAGGCCAGCGGGCTGTACTCGAACGGTACGTCCGGGACATTGTTGAGACGGTGGGTCTCCCGCAGCGTGAGCAGGTGCTCGGCTTCGGCCGTGAGCGCGTGCACCTTGGGCGTGGCCTTCGCCTTGCGCCGGTAAATGCGGTCGTCGTAGCCGAGCGGGCCGATCGCCGCCCGCTGCGCGGCGAAGGCGGCCTGCATGGCCTCGGTGAGCGCGGCGTCGAGGGCCAGGGCGAGGTTATGTGATTCGCGCTCGGGTGCCCGTCGGGCCTGGGCCTTCCTGAACTGGCTTTCCGCGTCGCGGGCGGCTCCGACGAGCTCGCCGCGGCGCGCGGCCAGCGCACGGTCGGCCTGATACTGCTGCTCTGCCTCGGCGCTTGGCTTCTGCCGTTTCATGACCCCTTAGAGTACGCGAGACCGGCATCGTCATCCCCACCGGGTCAGGCCAGGCTGGCCGCCCAGCTGGCGTGCAGGGCCGCGTATTCGCCGTCGCCGGATATCAGCTCGGCGGGCGGGCCGTCCTCGATGATCCGGCCCGCCTCGAGTACGAGCACCCGGTCGGCGATCGCCACCGTGGACAGCCGGTGCGCGATGATGACGGCGGTCCGGCCGGCCAGCACGGTGCGCAGCGCGCCCTGGACCAGCCGCTCGCTGGGGATGTCGAGCAGTGAGGTCGCCTCGTCAAGGACGAGCACGGCCGGGGCGGCCAGGAACGCCCGGGCGAAGGAGATGAGCTGGCGCTGCCCGGCTGACAGTCGTCCTCCGCGCTTGCCGACCGGGGTGTCGTAACCGGAAGGCAGCGCGGCGATGAAATCGTGCGCGCCGATCATCTGCGCGGCGGTCTGCACGTCCGTGGCGGACGCCTCGGGCCGGCCGAGCCGGATGTTGTCCGCGACCGATCCCTCGAACAGGAAGTTCTCCTGGGTGATGACGATGATCTCGCTGCGGAGCACGGCGTCAGGCACCTGCCGCAGGTCGATTCCGTCCAGCGTGACCCGGCCCGACCGCGGGTCGTAGAACCGGCCGAGCAGCCGGGCGATGGTCGTCTTGCCCGCGCCGGTCTCACCGACCATGGCCACCGTCTGCCCGGCCGGGATATCCAGGTCGAGTCCGGGCAGCACGAGGTGGTCGCGATAGCCGAAGGTGACAGATTCGAACCGCACCCGGCGGCCGGCCGTGGCCGCGGCGCGGGCCGGCAGCGGCTGCGGGGCGGCGGGTTCAGGGACCGCGGCGTCCTGGTCAAGCACGCCGGAGATCTTCTCCAGGCCAGAGGCCGCCGACTGGAACGTGTTGTAGAACTGCGATACGTCCTGCAGCGGGTCGAAGAAACGTTGCAGGTAGAGCAGGAAGGTGGCGAGCACGCCGACCTTGATGTTGCCCTCGATGACGAGCAGCCCGCCGTAGCCCAGGATCACGCCGGTGATGACGTTGCCGACCAGGGAGATGCACGGGCCGTAGATCGCGATGAGCCGGGAGGCGCGCGCGCTCGCCTGAGCGTAATCCTCACCGAGCCCGGAAAAGATGTCGGCGTTCCGGTCTTCCCTGCGGAAGGCCTGCACCGCCCGGATCCCGCCGAACGTCTCCACGAAGTGCACGATGACCAGCGCAATGGCCTCCCTGGTGCGGCGGTACGCCCGGGCCGACTCGCCCCGGAACCAAGCCGTCAGCCAGGTCAGCGGGATGAAGCCGGCCAGCACCACCAGGCCGAGTTTCCAGTCGAGCAGCAGCATGCCCGTGCCGACGAGCAGCAGGGTCAAGATGGCCGCGATCAGCGAGTCAAGCCCCTCCTCGAACAGGTCGGAGATCGCATCGAGGTCGGAGGTCTGCCTGGAGATGACGCGGCCGGAGGTGTAGTCCTCGTGGAAAGCCACGTCCAGGCCGACGAAATGCGCGAACAGGCGGCGGCGCAGCTCGAGCACCACCTTCTGGCCGACCCGTCCGGTCATCGTGACGAACATCCGGGTGGTGACCGCCTGGACCGCGACCGCGACCGCGAACGCGGCGGCGATGCCGAGCAGCGGCATCGCGTCGTGCGCGTGCAGCAGCGGCGGGAGCCCGGTGTCGATGGCCACGCCCACCAGCCAGGGCCCGGCCAGCGCGGCCAGGCTCTCCAGCACGATCAGCGACACGGTGGCGGTCACCGCGCGCCGGTGCGGCCGCAGCAGGTCACCGAGCAGCGCGCTGCTCCGCTCGCGGAGCAGCGCGGCCAGGCCGGCGCTGACCTCCTCGGTCTTCTCCGCGGCGACCCCGCGCCACGCGCTGTTACCCCCCGGCGTCACGGTCACGCCCGTTCCTCCAGCCCTTCTGTGTCCATGAGCGCGGCGTACTCCTGGTTGGAGGCCAGCAGCTCCCGGTGACTGCCGGTGGCCGTGATCACTCCGCCGGACAGCAGCGCCACCGTGTCGGCCAGCGCGACCGTGGACGGCCGGTGCGCCACCACCAGGGCCGTCGAGCCGGCCAGGATCTCGTGCAGCGCGCTGGTCACCCGCTCTTCGGTATGCACGTCGAGCGCGGACAGCGGATCGTCGAGGATCAGCACGTCCGGCTGGGCCAAGATGGCCCGGGCCAGCGCGATCCGCTGCCGCTGGCCGCCGGAAAGCGCCATGCCCTGTTCGCCGATCCTGGTGTCAAGGCCCCAGGGCAGGTCGAACGCGAACCGTGCCTGCGCCGCCGTCAGCGCGGCCTCGACCGCGGCCTCGTCCGCGTCCGGAGCGCCGAACGTGACGTTCTCCCTGACGCTGGCGGAGAACAGCGTGGCGTCTTCGAAGGCGCACCCGACCACGGTGCGGAGCCGGTCGAGCGGCAGGTCGCGAACGTCGGTTCCGTCCAGCCGCACCGAGCCCGAGCTGGCGTCGGCCAGCCGCGGTACGAGCTGAAGCAATGTCGACTTGCCGGCCCCGGTGGCCCCGGTGAGCACGACCGTCTTGCCGGGCGGCAGGTCGAGCACGATGTCGCGCAGCACCGGGTCGGCCGCCCCCGGATAGCTAAAGCTCACGTGGTCGAACACCAGGTGACCACGGCCGGCCGGCTCCCGCCGCGGACCCGGGATCCGCCCGGTCACGACCTGCGCGGGTGCGGGCACCACCGTCCGTTCGGCGGATTCATCGGTGATCTCCGGCCTGGTGTCGAAGATCTCAAGGACCCGCTGAGCCGCGGTGGCCGCTTCCTGCCCGGAGGCGATGATGTAGCCGAGAGCCTCGACCGGCCACACCAGTTGCAGCGCGAGTGTGATGAAGGCCACCAGACCGCCGATGGTCAGCGATCGGTGGCTGACCGCGATCGCGCCGAGCACGAGGATGATCCCGATGACGCCGTTGGGGATCAGGTCGAGCAGCGCCCAGAACGACCCGAGCAGGCCCGCCTTCTCGACCTGCGTCCGGTAGACCTCGGTGGCCTGGGCGCCGTGCCTGGCGGCCACCTGCTGGCCCCGGCCCAGCGCCTTGAGCACGCGGATCCCGGTCGCTGACTCCTCGATCAGCGTGGCCAGGTCGCCTTGCTGATCCTGGACCCGGCGGGAGAGCACCCGGTAGCGCTTTTCGAACCTGAAGCAGACCGGCAGCACGGGCGCGAACACCACGCCGGTGATCAGGCCGAGCCACCAGTTCAGGCTGATCAGCAGCGTGACCACCGCGACGAACGTCATCACGTTGGTGACCAGGAAGATCAGCCCGAACCCGGCGAACCTGCGGATGGCCGACAGGTCGGTAGTGGCCCGGGAAAGCAGCTGGCCCGACTGCCACTCGTCGTGAAACGCCGCCTGCAGCTTCTGCAGGTGCTCGTACAGGTCGTCCCTGATCGACTTCTCGATCGCGGCGACCGCGGTGGACTGAATCCAGCGCCGGATCATGTTCAGCAGCGCCACCGCCGCGCCGAGCCCGACCGCCGCCAGGGCCAGCGGTATCAGCAGCCGCTTGTCGTCGTGCGCGATGGCGCCGTCGATCACGGACTTGGTGAGCAGCGGGATGGCGAGCTCGGCGGAGACGGCGCCGAGCGCGGCGCAGAGCATGACGATCATCTGCGTCCTGAACGGTTTCAGGTAGCCCCGTAGCCGCCACAGCGCCCCCACTGGCCGTACCCGGGCGGAGGCGTGCGTGACCAGCAAAGGGGTAACAGAGGGCATTAGGCGTGAGGTTAACCGGGTAGCCGGCGCGTTGTCACCTGATTTTTTCTCCACGGCCGGCTTGTCGGCTAGCTTCAACTCTGGCACGCTGGCTGACCCGGGGTCTCGGGGTCATCGGCAGGGGAGGAACCGTGCAGCGCAACCGCACAAGTCGCCCCGGGCGTAGATGAGCCGCGTCTCCCGCGCGGGGATTCTGGCGGCCTACCGTGACGGTGTCACCGTCATCTGCGAGCTGGCGGGTCAGTTCACCGAGGTGACCTGGCTGTCCCCGACGCCGTGTTCGGACTGGCGGGCGGTCGACCTCGCGGGTCACCTGCGATGTGTCGCTGACGACTACCACGAGTACCTGGATGACGCGCCGGCCAGCAGGCTGGCGCGGCTGATGGCCACCGGCGCGCCGGCCGACTCGCTCGGCCGCAAACTCGCCAGGCAGAACGCCGCGGAGCTCGCCGCGCTGCCCGACGCACCGGGGCCCGAGCACATCACCGCGTTCGCCGAGTCGGCCAGGTCCTACGGGCGCAGGCTGGCGCAGTGCTGGGACCGGCTGCATCACAGGTACCGGGGGACGGACGTCACGGTGGGCGCGATGGCGGGCGTGGCGTGTGCCGAGTGGCATCTGCACGCCTGGGACCTGGCCAGGTCCCAGGGCAAGGATTACCATCCCGCCCAGCCCGACCTGGTGCTGACCGCCTGGCGGGCGGGCATGCCCCAGCTGTGGCCGGTGCTTGACGCCGGGTGGGACGGCGAGGATCCCTGGCCTTTCCTGCTGGCCGCGTCGGGTCGTGACCCGGGCTGGGCGCTGGTGTTAGCGCGCTCAAACCGGCGGAGTAGAGTCCCTGGTTCGTGACCTTTGACGTAACCCGGGTCCGGGCGGCCTACCCGGCCCTGCGCGATGGCTATGCCTATCTGGACGGCGCCGCGGGCACGCAGGTGCCCGCGCCGGTGATCGAGGCGATCGCGGATGCCTACCGGGCCGGTATCGGCAACGCCGGGGGCGCCTTCCCGGCCAGCGGGCGATCCGACGCCATCGTGGCCGAGTGCCGCCGGGCGCTGGCCGACCTGACCGGCGCGGAACCGGACGGCGTGATCCTCGGCCCGAACATGACCACGCTCACCTACCGGCTGGCGGAAACCTTGTCCCGGCAGTGGGGGCCGGGGGACGAGGTGGTGGTGTCCAGGCTCGACCACGACGCCAACGTACGGCCGTGGGTCCAGGCGGCCGCACGGCGGGAGGCGGTCGTGCGCTGGGCCGACGTCGACGTCGCCACCGCCGAACTGCCGGCCGGCCAGTACCGGGACCTGATCAGCGACCGTACCCGGCTGGTCGCGGTGACCGCGGCGAGCAACGTCGTCGGCACCAGGCCGGACGTGGCGGCCATCGCCGCGACGGCGCACGCGGCCGGCGCGCTGTGCTACGTGGACGGCGTGCACGCGACGCCGCACGTGCCGGTGGACATCGGCGCGCTCGGCGCGGACTTCTACGCCACCAGCGCCTACAAGTGGTCCGGGCCGCACATCGGCACCGTGGTCGCCAGCCCGGCCTTGCTCGAGACGCTCAAGCCGGACAAGCTGAGGCCCGCTCCGTCGGGGGTGCCCGGCCGGTTCGAGCGGGGCACTCCGGGGTTCGCCGACCTGGCCGGCGTGGTGGCGGCCGTCGATCACCTCGCCTCCCTCGCCTCCCTCGGCTCCCTTGGCTCCCTTGGCTCTGGGGCCGGGCACCGCCGGGAGCGGCTGCTCGCGTCGATGACCGCCGTGGAGAAGTACGAGGGGGAGCTTTTCGCCCGCTTGCTCGCAGGCCTGACGGCGATGGAGCACGTGACGTCGTACGGTCACGCCGCCCGCCGAGCGCCGACGGCGTTCTTCACCGTGGCCGGGTACTCGCCGCGTGAGGTGGCGGAGCGGCTGGCGGCACGCAAGGTCAACGTGTGGAGCGGCGACAACTACGCGTGGGAGCTGACCGGGGCGCTGGGCCTGCGGGAGTCCGGCGGAGCCGTCCGGGCCGGCCTGGTCCACTACAACGACGAGGCCGACGTCGGCCGGCTGCTCGACGCCGTCGCGGAGCTGGCCCTAGACGGCGTACGCTGAGAGGGCGGCGACTGAGTCGACTGGGGTGAGTGGCGATGGGCAGCCTGCTGGCGGTGCTGGCCGGGTTGCTGCGCGACCTCACGCAGCTCGCCGTCAGCCCGTCTGGCTCCTGGGGCCTGACCGCGCTGGCCGCGACCGTCCTGGCCGGGGCCATGTTCGCGGCGGTGCTGGCCCTGCTGGCCTCGGTGGCCAGCGTGGCCCGCACGACCGCCGCCATGCCGATGATCCGCCGCGCCTCGGCGCTGCGAGAAAAGTCCTGGCGCGCGGCGTTCCTGCGCCAGTGCGATCCTGACGCGGCGGGACGGGCGAGACCCAGAGCACCCTCGGCGGCCTAGGCGGCCGCCGACCCCGAAAGACCCCAGAACACCTACGGGCCTAGCGGCCGCCTCCAGCCATCATCCCGTCGTAGCTGGAAGGCCGTTCTGTCATGGTCAGTATCTTTGGCGTCCCCGTTGACGCCGCGTACCACCTCGTCTCCGGGTTCACCGGAATCCTCACACCCGTTCTCGGCGGTGTCGCCGCCGTGGCCGCGATTATCGCGGTCACGATGGCGGTCCGTCTCATCGTGATGCCGCTCAGCTTCCGTGCCCTGCGCGGCCAGGCCGCTGCGGTCCGGCTGGCTCCGCAGTTGCTGACCTTGCGCCAGCGGTACGCCAAGCAGCCGGAGCGGCTGCACAAGGAAATGTCGGCGCTTTACCGCCGCGAGGGCACGAGCATGTTCGCCGGCCTCACGCCGGTCCTGCTCCAGTGGCCGCTCCTGTCGGTCATGTACCTGCTGTTCCGGTCGCCGCAGGTGGCCGGGAAGCCCAACACGCTGCTGACCCGCGACGTGTTCGGCGTGCCGCTCGGCACGCACTGGCTCAGCGGCGCCGGGCCGGTCAGCGCGCAGGGCGCGGTGTTCCTCGGCGTGTTCGTGCTGATGGCCGGGTTGTGCTGGCTCTCGAGCCGGCTCGCCAGGCTGATGTCGGCCCCGCCTGCCGCCGGGACCGGGGCACTGGCCAGGGTGCTGCCGTACCTGACGGTGGTGATCGCCGCCTTCGCGCCGCTCGCGGCCGGGGTCTACCTGCTCGCCTCGCTGGGCTGGTCACTGGCCGAGCGGCGGCTGTTCCTGCACCGGTCGGGAGCCGCCCCGGTGCTCTCACTAGGTGATCAGGGTCCGCAGCAGCCGGACCGGCGGTGAGCCATGGGCTAGCATGCGGTCGTGGACCTCCCGGTCGGACTGGCCGGGAGCGGCCGCCTTCAGCTCACGGGCGAGATCGGAGATCTCGCAGTAGCCGACGTAGTACGTGGACAGCTGCGTCGAAGTGATCAGCGCCCGCCGCCACTTGCCCGCCGCCTCGCCCTCCTCCTGGTAGCCGCGCTCGGTCATCAGGGCCATGGCGTCGGCCTCGGTCATGCCGTGGGCGTGGATCCCGGCGTCCAGGATGGCGTTGATGATCGTGCGGAGCTGCATCTTGAGCTGCTGCATCCGGACCGCGCGGGGATCGCCTGCGCCGGGATATCCGTGCTCGGCCATGACCTCCTCGGTGTAGACCGCCCAGCCCTCGGTGAACGAGCCTGACCGCAACGCGGCCCGGATCGCGGTGTCCGAGCCCTTGAACCGGCGGGAGTGCTGTAGCTGGAGGTAATGGCCGGGCATCGCCTCGTGCACCATCAGGTTATGCACCATGTGCCGGTTGTACTCGCGGTAGAACGAGGCCACCCGCCGCGGCGGCCAGTCGGCCGGGGTCGGCGAGACGGCGATGAACGTGGGCAGCGGCAGCGGTTCGAGCGGGCCGGGTGAGTCGCAGTAAGCGACCGCGACCCCGCGGTCGATTTCCGGCATCACGATGAGCTCGACCGGATCGTCATAGACGGACACCAGCTGGTGATCGGTGACGAAAGCGGTCTGCGCGGTCAGCGCGTCCCGGCAGACCTCCAGGATGTTCGTGTCACCGGGCACGTCCTGGGCCAGCTGGTCGAGCACCTGCCGGACCATCCCGGTAACCCCGGGCTGCGCCGAGCCCGCCATCTGGGCGGCCAGCTCGGTGATCTCCTCGCTCACCCGGTCCAGGTCGGCCTGCGCCCGGGCGAGGATCGCGTCCGCGTCCGTGGCCGCGCTCAGCGTGAGCGACAGCTTGCGGGCGAATCGCCCGGGCCCGATCCTCGGGTCAGGGAAGCCGCCAGCGGCGACGCCATCGGCCAGCCGCGCGGACAGCCAGTCGCGGTGCTCGGTGAGGGCCTCGAGCGCGGCGGTCCGAGGCTGGCCGAGCTGCGGCGCGGAGGACGGCGCGTCCTTGAGCGCCTGGTCGACCCCGTCGCTGACCAGCGTGATCGTGCCCGCGAACTGCCCGATGGCGGTCTCCAGGTGCACCCGGGGCATGGACCCGAGCTGCCTGCGGGCCTCGGCCAGCGCGGCCGGGACCTGCGCCAGCCGGCCGGCCAGCGCGGCGAGGCGTTCCGGCAGCGGGCCGAAATCGCGGGCCAGCAGCTGATAGATGGCCTGGCCCGGATTGGCCTGCAGCGGATTCCAGGTGTGCTCCCGCAGTTCGTCGAGCTCGAACATCCGCCGGGCCACGCTGCCCGCCATCATCGCGGCGTCCACCCGGTGCTCGGCTGACAGGGCGCTGTCGTTGATCGCTTCCAGCCGGGCGGCGAAGCGGTCAAGGGCGCGGCGCTCGTCGGCCCGGGCTGGCCCGGACGGATCAGCCAGCCGGTCGTCGTACCTGTGGTCGCCGAGACCTGTGGCGGCCGGCGGGTTACGTTCCGCCTGGTCATCGAGGTACTCCTGCGCCAGCATGGTGAAAGCGCCACCGGCGTCGCCGCTCATCTAGCCTCCTGTTCCGCTTTCGAAGGTAACGATCCGCGATCATGCCGACCGGACGGTGACCTGGGCCGAGGGGTAGCCGGAGGCCCCGTTGGGCGGCGGCTGGGCCTGGACGGCGGTCTGGGTGTATCCGGTCGCGTCGGTGGCACGGGCTTCGAGCAAGTAGTTACCCGGTGCGGCGGTCCAGTCCCAGACCCACTGCCGCCAGGTGTCGATACCGGGCACCGCGGCCAGCCGGGCCTCGTGCCAGGGACCGCCGTTGACCCGCACCTCGACGGCGGCGATGCCCTTGTGCTGGGCCCAGGCCACTCCGGCCACAGCGAGCCGGCCCGGGGCGACCGACGCGCCCGCACCGGGTACGTCGATCCGGCACTCGGTCTTGATCGGTCCCTGCTGCGACCAGCCGCGCTGAGGCCAGTAGGCGTCGGCGTCGGCGAAGGTGGTGACCTCGATATCGGTCACCCACTTGGTCGCGGACACGTAGCCATACAGCCCGGGCACCACCAAGCGCGCCGGGAAGCCGTGCACCACGGGGAGCGCCGTGCCGTTCATCGCGACGGCGAGCAGGGCATCCCTGCCGTCCAGCACGACCTGCAACGGGGTCCCTGCGGTGAACCCGTCCACTGAGGTGGACAGCAGCTGATTGGCGCCGGCCAGCGGGCGGGCCTGCCTGATCAGGGCGGCCAGGCTCGCCCCGAGCCAGCTGGCGTTGCCCGCGTAGGGCCCTCCGACCGGGTTCGAGACGCAGGTGAGCGTGACGTAGGCCTCGATGAGCGGGCGCCGCAGCAGTTCGGCGAAGGTCATGGTCACCTCGCGCTGCACCATCCCGTGGATCCGCAGGTGCCAGGTCGCCGGATCCACTTGCGGCACCAGCAGGGCGGTGTCCACCCGGTAGAAGCTGCTGTCCGGAGTGATGAACGAGCTGAGGCCGGGAATGTTCAGGTTGGCGCCCGCGGGCAGCGGCGGCGCGGGCACCGCGGGCCGGGGGAACCGGATGGCGGCCCGCGCCAGGCTGATGTTGTGCTCGTCGGTCAGGTTTCGTCCGGCGACCGTCCCGAACGTGGCCGCGATCGCGGCCACGCCGCCCGAGATCAGGAACTTTCGGCGCGCGGGCCAGCGGGATGGCTCCGGATCCTCCGGATTGGGCAGGAACGTAAAGGAGTAAGCCGGCCCCGCGCGGACGACCGGCTGGGCCCCGGTCGTGTCGGCCGGAGCGGGCCCGTCGTTCGCGGCGGGGAGGTCAGGCGGAGCGAGCGCGTCCGGGGGAGTACCAGGCCGGACGACGCGGGTCCCGAAGGCCCGGGCGCCGCGTGAGGCTGACCGGCCGCGCGGGCCTGGGCGGGCCGGCGCACCGAGCCCGGCCGCCGCGCGGGCCAGCCAGATCAGCGCGAGCCCGCCGGCCACGGCACCGGCCAGGGTGGGAACCACGTATCCCGCGGTGGCGTTCGGCCTCGTCAGGGCGGCGGCCAAGCCGATGCAGGCGAAAATCGCGAGCCCGGTCAGGCCGAAGGCCAGCCGCCGGACCGCGAGTATCCCGACCACCGCGGCGTACAAGGCGATGACGACCAGGATGCCGCCGAGCAGCACCGTCTTGTCGTGGGTGCCGAACGCGGAGATGGCGAAGTCCTTGACCGGCGGCGGGGTGAGATCGATCGCGGCCTGGCCCACCGCGAGCACCGGCGAACTCTGCGGCACGCCGAGGCCCGAGGCGAACTGGCCGGCGCCGATCGCGACGGCCGCCGCGAGCACGCCGACGACAGCGCCGGTGAGGGCGCCTGGGCGCCGGGACCGGTCGTCGGAGATCTGGGACGTTGCTGTCATGGCAGAATCGCGTGTCCGCGCTGAACCCACGCTACCTGCCCGGACGCCGTTCGTTAGCGCCGCGAATATTGCGCTCTGATTACCTGCTGGTCCTGACCCGGCTAATCCTCGAAGGTCCAGCGCGTGGGTGACCCGGTGAAGTCCACCGCCCGCATGCTGAATACCCGTCGCGGCCAGACCCCGATGGTCGCGTTCTTCTCGGGGTCGAGGAAGTCCACGCCGAAGTCCGTCCGGTATTTGGCGTTCATCAGGTCGACGACCCGGCGCAGCACCGTCAGCTCGGTGGAGATGCGCGCGGTGCCCTCGATGACCACCGGATCCGAGGCGTCCTCGGTGGTGACGCAGCATCGCGGATCGGCGGTCAGGTTGCGGACCTTGCGGGACCCCGTGCTGCTCGTGAACCACAGCGTGCTGTCATCCCACATGCCCCAGACCGGCATGACGTGCGGCCGGCCGTCTGGCCAGACCGACGTCACCCAGTAGTTCCGTGCGGCGGTCAGCCGCTCGGCCGCCCAGGACCAGTGCAGCAGCCCGCTTCCTTCCTCTGGCCCGGCGATGCCATATCCCGGCATATAGGGCCGGGAAACCTGAGGGATCTCCATGGCGGAAGAGTAGTGCTGTGCTAGCCAGGGGGGTAACCCCCCCGGAACCCCCCGATCACGGGGGGGCTCCCGCCCCCCCGTTCCCCCCTGGGGGCCCCTGCGGGGCCCGGACCCCGTTCCCTGGGGGAACGGACGGCCTCAAGTTGGACTAACGTTGGTCTTCGTGAAGGCATCACCGCAGAGCCAGCTCCGCCTGCTCGAATTGGCCGACCTGGACGCCGATCTTGTCCGTCTGGCCCGTCGCAGGCAAGGCCTCCCCGAAGTCGCCGAACTGGCCCGCCTTGAGGCCAGGGCGAGCGAGCTGAAGGACGCCGTCGTCCAGATCGAGACCGAGCTCAGCGACTTGTCCAGAGAGCAGAGCCGGGCCGAGCGCGACGTCGAGCTGGTCCGGACCAGGATCGACAAGGACCGGGCCCGGCTGGACGCGGGCCAGGTCTCCGCCGCGCGCGAGCTCGCGAGCTTGCAGTCGGAGATCGAGTCGCTGCACCGCAGGCAGGGCGACCTCGAGGAGATCGTGCTCGAGCTGATGGAGCGCTGGGAAACCCTCGTCAGCCGGCGTGACGAGGTGGCCGCGGAACGCGAGAGCCTGGGAAACCAGATGGAGTCCCTCGCCGTCCAGCGGGACGCGGCCTTCGCCGATATCGATGCCCACGGCGCGAAGGCATCCGGCCAGCGCGATGCGGTCGCCGCCGATCTGCCCGCCGACGTGCTGAAGCTCTATGACCAGATCCGGACCACCCGCGGCGTCGGCGCGGCCATGCTCCGGGCCGGCCGCTGCGAGGGCTGTCACCTGAACATGAACACGGTGGATCTGAACGAGATCAGGGCGGCGGCCCCCGACGAGGTGATCAGGTGCGAGGAATGCCGGCGGATCCTGGTCCGCACCGCGGAGTCTGGCCTTTAGGTGCGCGCGCGGACCAACTGGATGCCTCCCCAGGCTGAGCCCACGGTCACCCTGCTGCTCAGGCACGGGGAGACGCCGATGTCGGTGCAGAAAAGGTACGCGGGCCTGTCCGACGTCCCGCTCACCGAGACCGGTGTCTACCAGGCCGCCGCCGCGGCCAAGCGGCTGGCATCCGCCGGTATCGGCGCGATCGTGTCGTCACCGCTTCGGCGCGCGGTGCGGACCGCCGAGGAAGTAGCCGCGGTCACCGGCGTCCCGATGGTGACCGATGAGGGTTTCAGGGAAACTGACTTCGGTGCCTGGGACGGCCTGACCTTCGCTGAGGTACGGGCGCGCTGGCCTGCCGAGATGGCGAGCTGGCTGGCCAGCCCGGCGGTCGCCCCGCCGGGGGGCGAGAGCTTCGTCGAGGTGAGAACGAGGGTGACCGAGGCCCTGCAGCGGGTGCTGACCAGCCAGGCGCGCCAGAACGTTCTCATCGTCAGCCACGTCACGCCGATCAAGACCCTGGTCGCGGCGGCCCTGCTCGCCCCGCCGACCGCCCTGTACCGGATGCACCTGGACGTCGCCGCCCTGTGCGAGATCGACTGGTACCCCGACGGCCTCGCCGTCCTCCGCTCCTTCAACGACACCGCGCACCTGCAGGACTAGGCCCCACCGGACGCCACCCGCTCGGGCCAAGGGCGTTACAGGCCACTGGGCCAGGTGATCGATACCGGGGCGACGAGCGGCGTGCCGACCTCTAGCTGGATCTGCGCGTGCGCGGTGAGCGGGATGTTGCGACGGTGGAGGCGAACACGGCGATCATGCCGCACACCAGGGCTCCGCACACCAAGGAAAGGTCACGGCGATCTACGACGGCCAGGTGTACCAGGGCAACCGTGTAGCCGATGGCGGAGGACCTCGAGCTGTGCGGCGGCCAGAGCAGCGTATCCTGAGCCGTGGGTGAGTCGGCCGGGCGGTCGCGCCGGGGCCTAGCCCCGGTGAGGAAGGTCCGGGCTCCACAGGGCAGGGTGGTCGGTAACGCCGACCCGGGGTGACCCGCGGGATAGTGCCACAGAAAACAGACCGCCCCCGCGCCAGCGCGGGGGTAAGGGTGAAACGGTGGTGTAAGAGACCACCAGCGCCGCAGGTGACTGCGACGGCTAGGTAAACCCCACCCGGAGCAAGGCCAAGAGGGGAACCACATGGTTCCCTGCGCGAGCGTTTGAGGGCGGCTCCGTCCGATGCTCGCGGGTAGGCCGCACGAGGCTGCCGGCAACGGCAGTCCCAGATGGATGACCGTCGCC
>JBEKGC010000150.1:0-15894 GCA_050013055.1 Streptosporangiaceae bacterium | reverse complement strand
GCCGGCCAGCAGCCAGGGCTGCCCGCGCGCTCCGGACAACGGGCCGCGCAGCTGGTTTTCTGCCAGCACCCGCAGGTAGGTTTCCGCGCCCTCGCGGTTCATGACCTCAGTGTGCCTCCTTTCCCTGCCCGCCCGTCAGCGGCCGCACGGGCCGCTAATGCGGCACGGGGCGGCCGAGTTCGGCGATCAGCGTCCGCAGCCGGGCGAAGGCGGGCTTGCGCGAGTAGTCGTCGCGCAGGATGGCGAAGTGGTAGAACATGCCGTCCCTGGAGCTGTCGGCGTCCCGCAGCGTTGAACAGTTCCCAGTGCGTGACGTTGAGCTCGGCGCACAGCCCGTGCACCGTGCGCAGGATGGCTTCAAGCACGTCAGCCTGGGTCTGCTCGGGCCGGTCCGGCCCGGTCGGCCAGCCGTTCTCGCAGATCCGGATCGGGACCGTGGCCGGGATGCCGGCTCCGGCCAGGTCGCGTTCCCTGAAGGTGCGCAGCAGCCAGTCCACCGCGCCCGGCAGCTGGTCCAGGCCGAACCGCGGCCCGAACACGTCCGGGTACATGTCGCCGCCAGCGCGTGCCCGTGCCCGTGCTCGGCCACCACCTGGGAGACGAACGACGCCCATTCCGCCACCGAACCGGACCGGTCCCGGTAGCACAGCACCAGGTCCCACGGCAGGCCCAGGGCCGCGTACTCCCCGACCTCGCCCAGCACCTGCTTGGTGCGGTCCGGTCCGGTCCAGCTCACGTACATGCGCGGCATGATGGGCGGCCCGTCGCCTTGCAGGTCGGCCACCGCCGCGGAAATCTGCTCGACGTCATCGGGCGGCCGGGACGCGACGCCATCCGGCGATCCGGCCAGGCCCAGGGGGAATATTCGAACGTCAGGGGCTCCGCCACCCGGCGACCCTAACACGCCCGGGCGCCTGGGCGGCCGGGCGGCCGGGCGGCCGGACGGTCGGCGCCGGACGGTCGGCGCCGGACGCCTTGAGCCGGCCGGCCAGCATCCTGGTGCGGCCGGTCTTCAGCGGGGCCAGGTTCAGGCCGACGTGACCGCGGGTTCCGCCGCCTCGACGGATGTCCAGCAGCGGACGATGTCGCGCATCGAGAGCAGCCCGGCCACGTCGTTGCCCTCGACCACGACCAGGTGCCTGAACCCGCCCCGCGTCATCGCCGCGGCGGCGTCTTCCAGGGTCCAGTCGGGTGAGGCGTAGGTCAGGTTTTCCGTGCGGTGCTGCGCGACCAGTTCGGCGTCCGGGTCTTCGCCCGCGGCGATGGAGTCGAGGATGTCGCGTTCGGTCAAGATGCCGATGCCCGCATGCTCCGGATCGGTCACCACGGCGGCCCCGACGCGCCGCGCGGACATCATCCGTGCCGCCTGCCGAAGCGTGTGCGCGGGCCCGATGGTAAGAACAAGCTGGGACATGCCGTCTCGTACTTTCACGAGTAACACCCCCTCGTTAGGAAGCTTGTGCACTTGTGATCTTCCAGCATCGGTTAAATCGCCGCCGAGAGCAAGCCCCAGGTGCGATTAGCCCACGGACTGATTAAGCTGGGCCAGCACCTCGTCGTGCAGATGACCGTTGGTGCAGACCACACTGCCGCCGTCCGGCCTGGCCTCGCCTTCGAGGGAGGTGAAGCGGCCGCCGGCCTCGGTGACGATGATCTGCAGCGCGCAGAGGTCCCACAGCGACACCTCCGGCTCCGCGGACACGTCGCAGGCCCCCTCGGCCACCAGCATGTGCGACCAGAAGTCACCGAACGCCCGGGTCCGCCACACCGATCTGGTCAGGCCGAGGAAGTTGTCGAGCCGCCCGTGATCGGCCCAGCCGCCCAGGCCGGAGTAGGACAGCGACGCATCGCCGAGCTTGGTCACCCCGGACACCTGGCAGGGCGACGCCTTGGTCAGGCTGCGCCCGGTCCAGGCGCCGCCGCCCAGGGCACCCCACCAGCGGCGGCCGAGGGCGGGCGCCGAGACCACCCCGACGACCACGTCAGGCCCGTCCATCAGCCCGATGAGGGTGGCCCAGACCGGGACGCCGCGCACGTAGTTCTTGGTCCCGTCGATCGGGTCGATGACCCAGCACCGCGGCCCCGTGCCTGACCGGCCGAACTCCTCGCCGAGCACCGCGTCGCGCGGCCGGGAGCGGCGCAGCACGTTCCGCAGCGACTCCTCCGTCGCCCGATCGGCATCGGACACGGGCGTGAGGTCGGGCTTGGTCTCGACCCGCAGGTCAAGCGCGCGGAACCGCCTGGTGGTGATGTCGTCGGCGTTGTCGGCGAGGACATGCGCGAAACGCAGGTCGTCATCGTAGCGTTTGGCCTGATCAGAGTGCTGTGACATAGATCCGGAGCCAATCCTGGGAGCCTGAGACCGAATGCCCGCCGTAGTGCCGCCTGCCAGCGCGGTCCGTCGCAGCGGGCGCACGTGTCACCGTATCGGCCGGGAGAGGGCGATACACGGTTCCTCCCCCAGTCGGCGCTCAGCCTGGCGCAGCCAGGCCATCGTCTCGGCCGCTGCTGCTCCACCGGGGCGGGCACGGATAACCAGATGCCAGCCCGCGGCCGGCCATTCATAATGACGAGAATGGGGCATAACGCTAATGGTCTGTTCGCGGACCCGCCAGATCAGCTCAGGGGCTTCGTCCGGGACGGCAGGATCACCACCATGCCGGCCAGGCGAACCCGCCGCCGGCTGCTGCTTAACCAGGTCGCCCAGGCCTTCGAACCCGGCCGCACCTACCCAGAAGCCGCGGTCGACGAGGTCCTCAAGACGATCTTCGACGACCACTGCGCCCTGCGCAGGTACCTGATCGACGAGGCGTTCCTGTCCCGGACCGCGGCCGGCACCTACTGGCGGGCCGGCGGCACCATCGCTGGCGATCCTCGGTGATATGAGCCGATCCGGCGCGGACCAGCGGCCGATCCTCTAATGTTTTTGCCTGATAGGCGGCGGTACCGGCGTTTTGTCCAGGACCGGACCACCAGCCGCCGGACAGGGGACGGCCACGGACCATCGGGCAGGTGCGCCGAGACCGGCAGATGCGCCGGGACGGCCGGCTGACGCGCCGGCCGTCCCGCCCCCGCGCCGTGAGCCGCCCCCGCGCCGTCAGCCGCCCCGGCACGGCCGTCGTCGCCCCGGTGCCCATTCGCCCCTCCCGCCCCGTTCTGTCCCCCCGGGCCGGTCTGTGGCCTGGCCTGGGTATCTGACGGGCGGCCTGCTCATGGTGATGGCGCTGGTCGCCGGGACCCTGTACCTGACCCGCGGCCCTGCCCCAGCGGTCGCACCGTCCGCTCGCGGCACGGTGACCTCGCTGCAGACGACGGACGCGTGCGGCTCAGCGCGGGCCGGAGCCTGCGCCGAACCAAGCCCCATCGGCATCAGCACCGCCGCCGTGCCGCCAGGTGCGCCGCCGGTCCACCCCGGACGCCGCCTCGCTCGTCCGGCGCCGTCCGCCACCGCCTCACCCAGCCATTCCGCCTCAGCGCCCACCGCATCCACCCCGGCCAGCGCCGCACCAAGCACCTCAGCCAGCCCGTCGGCCACCCCGGCCGGGGCGGTGCTCGCGCTCATCAACGCGGCCCGTTCGGCGGCGGGCCTGCCGCCGTTGACCATCACGGCCGGCCTGGACCGCAGCGCTTCGGCGCACAACGCGCTGATGGCGGCCGGCTGCGGGCTCTCGCACCAGTGCCCGGGTGAGCCGGACCTCGGCGCCCGCGAGACCGCCGCCGGGGTGCACTGGATGGCCGCCGGGGAGAATATCGGCACCGGCGGCCCGGTAGCCGCCAGCCCGGCGGCCAGCACCCAGCTGGCGGTGACCCTCACCCAGGACATGCTGAACGAGCAGCCGCCCAACGACGGTCACAGGAAGAACATCCTGAGCCCGTCCTTCACCCACATCGGCATCGCCATCTACCGGACCCCCTCCGGCACCCTCTGGCTCACCCAAGACTTCTCCACCTAACGCCGCGTGCTCCGGGTAAATCTTCATGATCGCGAAGACTTTTCCCCCACGGGCGGGTAAAAAGTCTTCGCGATCATGGGAGCGGGGGGCGCTGGCGCAGGCCCGCACCGTCCCCCGGAGCCCGCACCGTCCCTGAAGTCGGCACCGTCCCTGAAGTCGGCACCGTCCCTGAAGTCGGCACCTGCCCCGGAGTCGGCACCGCACTTGGCTAGTCCGGGGTGCCTTCGCGGCTGCGCAGCAGGCGGCGCAGCGAGTCGAGCCTGGCCTCGGCGTGGTGCTCGCGGGCCCATTGGTCCAGGGCGCAGCCGGGGGAGAGGTGATCGCACCCGGCCGGGCAGCCGGCGGTACCTTCGGCCAGGTCGCCGAACGCCTCTGCTACCCGCTCCGGGCTCACGTGGCCCAGCCCGAACCCGCGCAGCCCGGGCGTGTCGATCAGCCATCCGTCGTCCAGCGGGATCGCCACCAGCGACGACGACGTGTGCCTGCCCTGCCCGGTCACCGGGTTGACCCGGCCGGTCGCCCGGGCCGCGGCCGGCACCAGCGTGTTCATCAGGGTGGACTTGCCGACGCCTGAGGGCCCGATGAGGACGCTGATCCGGCCGGTCACCGCGGACCTGAGCTGGGCCAGGGCCTGGTCCGCCAGCGGCCGCCCGGTGGTCAGCATCGGCAGGCCGAGCGGCGTGTACAGGGCGCTGACCTCGCGGCGGGAGGGTCCCGGGTCCAGGTCGGCCTTGGTCAGCACGAGCAGCGGGTCGAGTCCGGCGTCGTACGCGGCGACCAGGCAGCGGTCGATGAAGCGGAGGTTGGGCTCCGGGTCGGCCAGCGCGCAGACGACCACCAGCTGGTCGGCGTTGGCCACGATGATCCGCTCCAGCGGGTCGGTGTCGTCGGCGGACCGGCGCAGCGCGCTTGTCCTCGGCTCGACCCGGACGATCCGGGCCAGCGATCCCTCCGCTCCTGAGGTGTCGCCCGCCAGCGCGACCCGGTCGCCGACCACCACAGAACCCTTGCCGAGCTCGCGCGCCTTCATGGCGACCACAAGCCCGCCGTCCGTCATACACCCGTACCGGCCCCGGTCCACGGTGGTGACGAAGCCGGGCACGGCGTTGGAGTGCGCGGGCCGCTGCCTGGTCCGCGGCCGCGACCCGGGCCTGGGCCTGACCCGGACGTCGTCCTCGTCAAGCCGGTCGTAGCCACCCCGCGAGCTCAGGGCCCGGCTCCAAGCAACCCCGCCCAGACGTCGGTGAAGCCAGGGAAGGTCTTGGCCACGGTCTGCGCGTTGGCGACCCGCACGCCGGGCACGACCAGGCCGAGCACCGCCGCGGCCATCACCATCCGGTGGTCGTGGTAGCTGCCGAACGGCTCGCCGGTGGCCGGCGCCCGCAGCGGCCGCGGCCGGATCAGCAGCCCGTCGGGTTGTTCGGTGATGTCGCCGCCGAGCGCGTTGATCTCCTTGGCCAGCGCGGCCAGCCGGTCGGTCTCATGGGCGCGGGTATGCGCCAGCCCGGTGAAGGCCGAGGGCGAGTCCGCCAGCGCCGCCACCGCGGTCAGCACCGGCGCGAGCTCGTTGACGTCGCGCAGGTCGGCCCTGATGCCGCCGATCCGGCCGGTGCCCGTGATGGTCAGCCCGTCCGCGTCGATTTCGCACCGCGCGCCCATCGCCGTCAGCACGTCCAGGATCTCCCCGGCCGCCTGCAGGCTGTCCCGCGGCCAGTCGGCGATCGTGACCGTGCCCGCGGTGACCAGCGCCGCGGCCAGGAACGGACCCGCGTTCGACAGGTCGGGCTCCACCGTGATGGTGCCAAGCTCGAGCCGTCCCGGCCGCACCCGCCACGCATCCGGCCGCAGCCCAGAACCCCCAGAAGCCCCAGAACCCCCGGCGCCCGCCACGGTGACGTCGGCGCCGGCCTCGCGGAGCATCCTGACGGTCATCGCGATGTGCGGCGCCGACGGCACGGCCGGCCCGTCATGGCGTATCTCGACGCCCTCGGCGAACCGGGGCGCCGCCAGCAGCAGGCCCGAGACCAGCTGCGAGGACCCGGAGGCGTCCAGGGTGACGGGCCCGCCGCGAACGACCCCGTGTCCGTGCACGGTGAAAGGCACCGCGCCCCGGCCGCCGTCATCGATGTCCGCGCCGAGGTGCCGCAGCGCGGCCAGGATCGGGCCGACGGGCCGCTCCCTGGCCCGCGCGTCGCCGTCGAAGTGAACGGAGGCCGCCGTCAGCGCGGCCACCGCGGGCAGGAACCGCATCACGGTGCCGGCGTTGCCCACATCCACGCTGACCCCGGACCCGGCCGCCGGTGACCCGGCCGTGATCCGCCAGGCCGTTCCGGATTGATCTTCGCTGATCGCGGTGCCCATGGCGCGCAGCGCGCCGGCCGCCAGCGCGGTGTCCCTGGCCTGCAGCGGGTTGACGATCACCGCCGGGCCGTCGCTGAGGGCGGCCAGGACCAGGGCGCGGTTGGTGATGGACTTCGACGCGGGCAGCCGGACCCGGGCGCGGACCGGTCCGGCGGCGGTCGGGGACGGCCACGGGCGGTCGTGGTGGTCATCGGCGTGCATACGGTTGAGCGTATCGTTGTGCGCCCGTCCGCCGGGTCCCGACGGCCCGGCGATTATGCGCGGGGTTTGGCCAGCGATATTCCGGTTATGAATGCCAATCCAGGCTTACCGGGGCGTATCGAAACTGTATCCAGTTGAGGAAGATGGCATGTGCGGTCGTTTTGTGTCGGCGCGCAAGCGCCTTGAACTCCTGGAGGAGTTCGCGGTTCAGCGCGACCGGGTGGACGCCTCGCCGGACCCGGAGCCTGGCCCCGATTACAACGTGGCCCCGACCAAACGGGTGTTCGCGGTGCTGGAAAGGCCGGCCCGCGACGACGAGCCGCAGGCCCGTGAGCTGCGGGTGCTGCGCTGGGGGCTGGTCCCTTTCTGGGCCAAGGAGGCCTCGGGCGGCGGCAAGCTGATCAACGCCAGGGCCGAGACTGTCGCGGTCAAGCCGTCGTTCCGGCGGCCCTTCGCCAAGCGCCGGTGCATCCTGCCCGCGGACGGGTACTACGAGTGGCAGTCCATACCGGAAGAAGGATCCAAACCGCGCAAGCAGCCCTTTTTTATCTACCGAACGGACGGTGGTGCTCTCGCCTTCGCCGGAATTTATGAGCTCTGGCGGGATGAGGCGGTGCCTGCTGATCACGAGCGTGCCTGGCTGTGGACGGCCGCGATTATCACGACCCAGGCGACCGACGATGTCGGCCAGATCCACGATCGCATGCCCATGGTGATTTCCCGTGACCACTGGGCGGACTGGCTTGACCCGGACAATTCCGAACCTGGTCAGCTGCAAGCGGCGATGCTCCCCGCCATGGCGGGCGGCGGCCTGACGTCGCACCCCGTTTCATCAGCCGTTAATTCGGTCCGGAATAACGGACCTGAGCTCATCGAGCGCCTGACTGGATGTGAGGACATCAGTGGAGATCACCGTCGCCCGTAAGCGCCTGGAGGAGATGCGCGACGACCTGGACAGGTCGATGGCTGTCTTGCAGGGGGAGCGCCCAGGACCGGTGGCGGGTACCGAGGCTGGCCACGACCCGGCCGACGCGGGGTCGACGTTGTCCGAGGCGGACCGGACCGAGGCCGTCCTGCTGACCGCCCGCAGCCAGCGTGACGGCGTGCTGGCCGCGCTCGCCCGCATCGCCGACCACAGCTACGGACAGTGCGCCGACTGCGGGCAGCAGATTCCGGAGGGCAGGCTGGAGGCGCGGCCCGACGCGGCCCGCTGCGTGAGCTGCCAGTCCAGCTACGACAAACGGCTCCGCTAAAGCGCCGGGTCAGCCCTCCGGGCGGTGGGGTTTGCGGGCCGATATCACCAGCTGCGCGCCGAGGGAGTCATCCGAACGCGCGCCGAGTTCGGCCCGGACAAGCTGCGGCAGGCTGTTCGGGTCGCGCCGCAGCAGATGCGTGACCGTCGATTCTGACAGCACCGTCCGCGACCTGATCCAGTCCACCGTCAGCCCGGCCCCGCTGAACAGCTCGCGGGCCTGGTCGGGTCCGTAGCACCGGGTGATCGAGCCGTCCGGCCAGGGCACGAGCACCACTTCGGCGTGCGGCAGGTCGACCAGGTGCGCCCAGTGATGCTGATCGGCGAGCACGGCCATGCCGAGGACGAGTGAGTCGACGCAGGCCAGCACCCGCCCGGCCGGGCGCAGCACCCGGGCGATCTCCGCGATCATCATCTCGGCGCCCAGGTGCGTGGACAGCGCCCGGTCATCCGCGATGACGTCATCGGCACACCCGTCGGCCAGGAAGGAAAGCCGGCTGGAGTCCGCGATCACCGGGACGATCCGGCCTGCGGTGTAGGCCCGGGGGGACGGCCGGGGGGACGGCCGCCCGTTCGGCCGGGCGGGAGCGCCTGCCCCGCCCGTCCCGGGCGCGGCGCCGGGGGCAACGCAGCGCACGACGGTATGGCCGGCCCGGGCGGCGAGTTCCGCACCCGGCCCGCGCGGTCCCGAGACGTCCACGATGAGGTGCCGTCCCGGCGGCAGCCAGGCCGCCACCTGCGCGCGCGTCACCGCCGCGTGGAACAGCCAGTAGGCAGGCAGGTGATCAGTGTCCGGCGCGGTGATGGCGCTGGCCGCATGTTGCACGGGCCTTGAACTCCTGACTTGACGTCCTGTCATCGAGGGCGCCTACGTAGTGTGTTCCCGGCTTAGCGTCTTTTGTCACCTGCAGCAAGGGGCTAAGTAGCCGGATGTTACCCTCTTCGGCCCGGCTGCGGCCCGGCTGGTCCGGGGGTCGCGGAATGACAGGCTGCACCGTCGTGTTGAACGCGTCATGGCAGTGGCCGCACCACCTCGTGGCATCCGGACGGAACCTTTCGACTCCGGCACGGTATTCTCCCGCTCATACGGTCTGCATGCCCGCAGTCCGGCCTCTGACTACCTGGAGGGGGTGGGTCCCGTTCCGGAGACTCTCGAAGAGCGCGGTGAGCGCTTCGAGCAGGAGGTGCTGCCCTACCTGGATCAGCTGTACTCCGCAGGGCTTCGGATGACCCGCAACCCCGCGGACGCGGAAGACCTGGTGCAGGAGACGTTCGCTAAGGCCTACGCGTCCTTCCACCAGTTCCAGCAGGGCACCAACCTGAAAGCCTGGCTGTTCCGGATCTTGACCAACACCTTCATCAACACCTACCGCAAGCGGCAGCGCGAGCCGCAGCGGTCCGGTGCCGAGGAGGTCGAGGACTGGCAGCTGGCGCGGGCGGCGTCGCACACCTCAGGCGGCCTGAAGTCGGCCGAAGCCGAAGCGCTCGAGCGGCTGCCCGACTCCGACATCAAGCAGGCCCTGCAGGCGCTGCCGGAAGAGTTCAGGATCGCCGTATACCTGGCTGACGTCGAAGGTTTCGCGTACAAGGAGATCGCCGACATCATGGAAACGCCCATCGGTACCGTGATGTCGCGCTTGCACCGTGGTCGCCGCCAGCTGAGGGAGATGCTCCAGGATTACGCCGCGGAGCGCGGGCTGGCGAAGACTGGTTCCGACGCCTCTGCAACGGGGGAGGAAGCTCGATGAGCTGCGGCAACCCGCACGAGACGCCCTGTACAGAGGTGCTTGACCGGGTCTACGGCTACCTTGACGGCGAGCTGGACGACATGGACTGCGCCAAGATCCGCCAGCATCTCGCCGAGTGCGGGCCCTGCCTGCGTGAGTACGGCCTGGAAGAAGTCGTGAAACGGGTGGTGCAAAAGCACTGCGGCTGCGACCCGGCGCCCGCGGAGCTGCGCGCGAAGGTTCTGGTCAGGATCAGGGAAGTCCGCACGACCATCGAGTTCGCCGAGTAGCCACCCCCTGGGCGCTCGGGGCGGGTCGCCCGGAGTGACCTTATTGGGCATGCCTGGGGTAATTGCGCAGCATGTGCCGCCTTTGATAGCCCATTGTGACGGTCGTGCTCACGATTTGTTCACGATGAGATTTGGGCCTGCGAGAAGTGTTGTGGTCACGTTATCCTTAACCTTGGACGATAACCGGTAAGCACTCGGCGGTCGTGGCATGGAGGTCGGCGTCATGCGTCCAGGTACTGAGGTCATAGCTGCGGGATGTGCAGTTGCGCGGGATTCCGTATGCGTATCTGCCGCTTTCGGAACGACTTGGGGGTAACTCCGTCGGCTGCTAGCTTTTCTCGCACACCCCTGACCGTGAGGGGGCAGTTTGGGTAGGCTGCCATGGTCCGCGCGAGCGTACATTGCTGTTGTCGTGGCGGTGGCGGCAGCGTTCCTCGCCCAAGGCCCGTTTGCGTTCTCCGCGAGTTCCTGGCGCGATATCGCCGTCCTGGGTTTGCTCGTCGCTCTTTCCGAGTCCACGGCGACCCGGCTGAGCCAGGGACATCTCTACTGGTCCGCTAATACCGCCGCCACGCTGGCCGCGGCCGTCCTGGTCGGCCCGGTGGGGGCCGCGCTGGTGGGTGCCTGCACCGTTTTCGGCCTGCGCCGCGGGCCGTCGCTGGCCCAGCGCGCCTTCAACACCGGCATGATGACGCTGACCGCGTATGCCGCCGGCCGGGTGTTCGTCGCGCTGCACGGACACGTGGGACCGCTGAACGTGAACTCCTTTCCCTCCATCATCTGGCCGTTCGCGGTGGCTACGCTGGCCCATGTCCTGGTCAATCACGCGCTGCTCGGCGGGGTGCTCTGGCTGGTGCGCAACGCCGAGGGAACGGCGCGCGCCAGCTACGCCGGGGTGAACGCCCGGCTGCTGTCCTCCGACCTGGGATACGGGGCGTTCGGGCTGCTCATCGCCGCGCTGTGGACCGTGGTCGGGCCGTTCGCGCCGCTGCTGGCGCTGATCCCGCTGTTCGTGGCCCGCTGGGCGGTCGCGCAGTTCGCCGAGCAGCAGCGGGCCTACGAGGCCACGGTGGGCGCCTTGTGCCAGGCGGTCGAGACCAAGGACTTCTATACCCGCGGTCACAGTGACCGGGTGTCGCGGGGCTCGGTGATGATCGCCAGGGAAATCGGCATGCACGGTGACCGGGTGGAGGCCATCAGGTACGCGGGCATGCTGCACGACGTGGGCAAGCTCGGGGTGCCGACCAAGGTCCTGCAGAAGACGGGGAAGCTGACCGAGGAGGAGTACGCGGCCATCCAGCTGCATCCGATGCGCGGGCTCGACATCGTCAGGGAGATCGGGTTCCTGGACGAGGCGCTGGCCGGGATCATGCACCACCACGAGCGGATCGACGGCCGGGGATATCCGATGGGGCTGGCCGGCGACGAGATCCCCGAGTTCGCCCGGGTGCTGGCCGTCGCCGACGCCTTCGATTCGATGACGTCCACCCGGTCCTACCGGGGCGCGCGGCCGACCGACGAGGCGATCGCCGAGCTGAGGAAGTGGTCGGGCACCCAGTTCGACCCGGCGTTCGTGGACGCGTTCGTGGCCGCGATCAAGCGCGAAGGCTGGCAGCATCCCGAGCCGCCGATGCTGGCCGCGGAGGAGGAGCTGGCGACCGTCACGGCGCAAGACCACGACGATCCGAGCGCTCCGCTGCGTGTCATCGACAGCCTGTAGCCGGCCCGCGATGACCGAGCGACGACACGAGCTGCGCCGGCACCCCTGGCAGGTGCCCGATTCCGGCCAGCTGCTGCTGGTGCTGGCCGCGCTGGTGTGGGTCGTCGCCTCGGTGGCGCAGACCGCGGCGGCCGGGCTGCAGGGCGTCAGCAGCGCGATCGCGTTCGGGCTGCTGATCGCGTTTGGCGAAGTGCTCAGGCTCAACCTGCCAGGTGACAGGGAGTCGGCCCCGATCGGGTTCGCCGGCGCGCTCGCTTACGCCCTGCTCATCTGGGTCGGCGCCAACCAGGCCCACCACAGCGCCGCGCAGGTGGTGACCGTGGCCACCATCGGCATGATCGTCGGCGCGCTGCCGCACCTGGCCGTGGGCCGGCCGGCCCGGGTGAGCGGGATGGCCTCGCGCCTGCTGTGCGTCGCGTGCGTCGCCTACATATTCCGCCCGCTGGCCGGGGACGCCGCCGTGGTCAGGGACTGGGGCCTGGCCTTTTCGCTGATGACGTCCATGGTTATCGTCGCGTTGCTGCTCGAGGTGGCGCTTGGCGCCCTGCTGCGGGTGGACGAGCAGCGGGCCAGGTTCCGGGTGGCGCTGGTGGACGAGATGCGCGTGCAGCTTCCGCTGGGGGCCGCGGTGGGGGCCTCGGCCCTGCTCATCGCGTTCGCCGCGGAGGTGATGGGGCTGGCCGCGCTGGTCGTGTTTACCGCTCCGCTGCTCGTCACCCAGGTGGCGTTCCGCCGGTACGCCGGGATCCGGGCGACCTACCTGCAGACCGTGCGCGCGCTGGCCAAGGTCACCGAGATCGGCGGGTACGTGGAACCCGGCCATTCCGAACGGGTCAGCAGGCTCGCCGTGGCCATCGGCCGCGAGCTCGGCATCCACGAGCCTGCCCTGCTCGAGCTTGAGTACGCGGCGCTGATGCACGACATCGGGCAGCTTTCGCTGCACGATCCGATCACCGGCGGGGCCACCATCTTCGTTTCGCCGCATGACGCCAAGCGCATCGCCGAGCTCGGCGCCGAGGTGATCCAGCAGGCCCAGGTGCTCGGCTCGGTGGCCGAGATCGTGCGCAGGCAGAACGAGCCTTACCGGGACGCTGACGCGCCTGCGCGCCGCCGTCTCGGCGGCGCGGCACCGGCCGGACCGCCGCTGAGCAGTCGCATCATCAAGACGGCCAACGCCTTCGACGACCTGGTGGGCAGCTCGCTCGAGCCGGGCCGGGCGGCGGCCGCGGTGCAGCAACTCAGGCTGGACACGGCCCGCGAATACGACCCGTCCGCGGTCGAGGCCCTCAGCCGGGTGGTCAGCCGCCGTTCTGTCCTGCAGCCGTGACCGGCGCTGCGCCCGTCACCTGGTGCGGGCCCCATCACCTGGTACGGGCCCCATCACCTGGTGCGTGTCCCCAGAGCCCGGCGCCCCCCGCTAGGCTGGCGTGATGTTTGATTCGGTGCTTGTCGCCAACCGCGGTGAGATCGCTAGGCGGGTGATCAGGACGGCCCGGCAGCTGGGGATCCGGGCCGTCGCCGTGTACTCAGACGCCGACAAGGATCTGCCGTACGTGCACGAGGCTGATGAGGCCATCGGAATCGGCCCGGCCCCGCCCGCCCGGAGTTACCTGGACGCCGCGGCCCTCATCGCCGCAGCCGGGCAGGCCAGGGCCGCCGCGGTGCACCCGGGCTACGGCTTCCTGGCCGAGAACGCGGAATTCGCCCGCCAGGTCATCGCGGCCGGCCTGATCTGGGTCGGTCCCGATCCGGCGGCCATCGAGCAGATGGGCGACAAGATCCGGGCCAGGAACCTGATGGAGCAGGCCGGCGTCCCGGTAGCACCGGGTAGCCGCGAGCCCCTCACCGACGTGACCGCGGCACTGGCCCAGGCGGACCTGATCGGCTATCCCGTCATGGTCAAGGCCGCGGCGGGCGGCGGCGGGATCGGCATGGGGATGGCCGTGGACGGGGCCGGCCTGCAGGCCGCGTTCGCGACCGCCACGTCGCGCGCTGAGCGGTTCTTCGGCTCGCCGGAAATCCTGATCGAGCGCTGCATCGAGCGCGCGCGCCACGTCGAGGTCCAGATTCTCGGCCTGGCCGACGGGCGGGTGATCGCGCTCGGCGAGCGTGACTGCTCGGTGCAGCGGCGGCACCAGAAGGTCGCCGAGGAGACTCCGTCACCGGGTGTTTCCGCCGAGTTGCGGGAGCGGATGCTGACCGCCGCCGTCCAGGCCGGGCAGGCGGTGCAGTATCGCGGCGCCGGCACCGTCGAATGCCTGGTGGATACCGAGACGGGCTCCTTCGTCTTCCTCGAGATGAACACCCGGCTTCAGGTCGAGCATCCCGTCACCGAGCTTGTCACCGGCATCGACCTGGTCGAGCAGCAGTTCCTCATCGCCGCGGGCGAGCCGCCGTCCTTCGACACCGGCACCGTCGCGGCGACCGGGCACGCGCTCGAGCTGCGAATCTATGCCGAGGATCCGGTCCGGTTCCTCCCTGGGCCTGGCCTGATCACCGAATGGGAAGAACCGTCAGGCCCGGGTGTGCGGGTGGACGCAGGCTACCAAGCCGGGAATACGGTCACGCCGTTCTATGACCCGCTGCTGGCCAAGCTCTGCGTCCACGGCGCTGACCGGGACCAGGCGCTGGCGCGGGCCAGGCAGGCGGTGGCCGGGTTCCGCATCGCGGGGCCGAAGACGAACCTGCTCTTCCACGCGGATCTGCTCGCCAATGCGGAGTTCACCGCGGGCGATTACGATACGTCCCTGGTAACTAAGCTGCGTCCCTCGTAGCACAATGCCTAATGCGAAGCCGGGTCAGCTGACCCGGGCAAACAGATGAGGAGTATGTGGTGGCTGAGATCCGCGCGGAGATGGTCGCGAACGTGTGGAAGGTGGTCGCCTCGGAAGGTGATCAGGTCAACGAAGGCGACACCCTGGTGATCTTGGAGTCCATGAAGATGGAGATCCCGGTCCTGGCTGAGGACCCGGGTGTGGTCACCAAGATGCACGTGGCCGAGGGTGACGTCGTCCAGGAAGGCGACCTGATCGCCGTCACCGGCTGATGATCACCTGCCTGGGTGTCACGTGACTCCTGGATGCCCTGGGTCAGAAGTGGAGCCGTGGCGGTCTTCCCGCGTGCACGCCGGGCCGCCTGGACCAGGGCCGGGGAGCATGCGGGGCCGCAGGCCAGGGACCGTGGATAGTTAGCTTCGTATTTCGACGGCAACGATCCACAATCGCTGGCGGAGCGGGCGGTGCCGGGGCGGGAGGTTCGGGTGAGGCGGGCGGGGCTCGCGTGAACGGGACTACGGGCGGCGGGCCGCCGGATAGCTCTGCACAATAGAGTGGATGCTTCTTAAGTCGCAGTCACCTGGGCATGGTTCAAGATCGCCGTTGAGGCCGCCCGCGGAGGCGGCCCGTGCCCTCACCGGTCCCTTTAGCCACAGTCACGCTCCCTTCGCCCATACGTTCGATCTAGTGACAGTTTATCGTGGTAGATCCGGGCTCCGTGGCGTATTAGGGGGTCTATAGTGCACCGGATCCACCGCGAAGCCCGGATCCACCGCAGTATTTCCCGGGTGGAGGGTGAGGATCCGTCACGGGCGCGCCGCAGGACACGCAGGCACCATCCGGCACAGGAAAGGCCGCCGTGCTGCGCGCCCGTGCGGGCACCTGGCGCAGGGCACCACGCGGGCAAGCCTTCCGCCGTACCCGGACGGGTCACCGGGCCGCACCGTGCGGGAGGCAGCGGCGGACAACCTCGCGGCCAAGACCGTCACCTGGGGCGTTGGGCCGCGCCGGCAAGGCGATGGAACCGATCCTGACGAAACTCCAGACGCTGAGGGCCGGACGCGATGCGCTGGAGGCCCCTGATGACCCGCACGCCGCTATGCGCGATGCGGCGCGCGAGCGGGACGAAGCCGAAGCCGCTGGTGACATCGCCGCGCTGCGTGCCATGGTCCGCCGTGCGTTCCCCGGCCTCACCCTGAGGCCCGCCAGGCCGGGCGGCGACCGGGCACCAGAGCGGTTCCTGCGGGACGGACCGCGCCCGCCCACGAGGTAAGGCAGCTAGCCGGGCGGGCTAGGTGCCGTCCAGTCCATCGCGGGCCGGGGTCCGGTCGCCATCATGTCGAACAGGCCGCGCTCTGCGGTGCCCGGTCGGTAGCCCTGGCCGAGGACGAGCGCGATCTGCCGGGTGGCGGCGCGGTAGTCCGCAGCGATGATCCTTCCGAACGCTACCCGCGCGTTCCGGGCGTCGCTGCTGGCTCCGGAGAGGCATACCAACACCGCGCGGGCGCTGCGTCACCAGGTGCTTCCTGTCGCCAGCGAACTTGCGGTCGTCCTGTGTGACGTGCCGTTCCTTGGCGTCGCGCCGCTGCTGCCCGCCGCTGTGGTACCCAGGCTCA
>JBEKGC010000149.1:0-13763 GCA_050013055.1 Streptosporangiaceae bacterium | reverse complement strand
ACGCCCAGCAGATCGAGGACATGCTCAAGCGGTATAAGGAGGCCGGCCTGACGATGCCGCTCCTGTGGCCGCCATTCCGGGACGTGCCGACGGCGAAAACCCTCGACGACCTGAAGCGCCTGACCGAGGAGATCATGCCCAAGGTCAACGCCGCCTAGGCACCAGACCAAACCCGTCACGGTTGCGATGCGGCAGACGGGCACCCGGTGGAAGGGCTGGTCGGCGTACTGAGGCACGGTGCGCGCGAGCCGTGCCGTCAGGTCGTCCCCGGGGTCAGGTCCCAGCGCCAGCCTGCACTACGGAGCCAGCTGAATGGCTGTCAGTTTTGCCTTGGTCTTTGGTTTGTGGTCGACGGTCATCCCGCTTTCATTCGGCCTGCGTGTTTCCCGTTAGAACGGCCCTGTCGGAACGGGAAACACGGAACGGCTGCGAGTGGCTGCGCCGGTCTGGGCGAGACTATTTGGTGCCGGACGAGGTCAGATAGGCGTCGGTGGCGTTCTGGTCGCCGGTGTACTGCCGGATCTCGGTGATTTTGCCGTCGGCGAAGGTGATGGCGTTCATCCCGTGTGTGTCAAGGGTCGTCGGGGTTCCGCGCGTGCGGCGGGCCTGAATGTGCAACTCGACGAGAACCTGGTTTCCGGCGGCGGCGATGGCTTCGATCTCGAACGTGACATCCTCGGTATGCTTGCGCGCACCGCTGTAGAAGTCTAGAACGTTCTGCTTGCCGACGTGCCTGCTGGCGAGCGGGTGCTGGCCAGGCACTTGAACGCTGACTTGGTCGTGCAGAAATTCTTCCTCAACTTGCGTCAGGTCGCCGTTGTTAAGTGCAGCGAACAGGTCTTGGACTGTCGAGATGTTGGACTGCTCGGACATGAAGGGTCGCGCCCGGACGACGACTGGCCGTCCTGCGGACCCGCCCGCAGTCCCCGCAGTCCCCGTGAGCCCCGTCCTGCACGCCCGTGCTGCCCCGCTCCCGCTCGCGAGGCATCACGATGTTCCGCCGTTGTCGTCCCCGTGCCCTATGCCGACCGTGAGCACCGGCCCGCGCGACGGCTCACGATCGAAGCGGGGGTCACGCCCTGAAGGGCCCGAACCGCCGCACCCCAGCCGCCGTCCCCGCCAACCCCGCCTCTCCCCGCACCCGCAACCCACCCGTCACAGCTGTCGAAAAAAATCGTGGAATATTCGGCTCACCTGGAGACTTTGGTACCCTATCGGGTACCAAACTATCCGCAGGAGCCCGATCTTCCACGCGAAACCGGCGGTCCGGCCCGCACTACGCCGGGCCGGACCAGGCACGGCGCACACCTCGCATCACCACCCCCAGCCGCCACCGCGCCACCAGCACGGCCGCGGTGGACCCGCCTCCGGTGCCCTGACCAGCGGACCCCCGCACTAGCAACGGATCATCGTCGTGGCCGGGCCCGGGGCCGACGGCGGCTGGAAGCGGGGCGAACGTTACCAGCCGCGGCACTAGCTGGATTTTCTTGGCTAGCGGGGCTTTTCTTCTCTAAGATCACCAGCATGTCTTACGGTGACTTCCAGTTCGACATTTACCTCAACGGTCTGGGCGGGACAACACCGAGCCTGCCGGTGTCCTTCGCCGAGCTTGAGTCGCGGGCCGCGCACGCGCTGTCGCCCTCGGTCCTGTCCTACGTGGCCGGCGGGGCGGGCGACGAGCACACCCAGCGCGCCAACGTGGCCGCATTCACCCGCTGGGGGCTAATGCCGCGGATGCTGGTGGGGGCGACCCAGCGGGACCTGTCGGTTGACCTGTTCGGCCTGCGGCTGCCCTCCCCCGTCTTCCTCGCGCCGATCGGAGTCATCGGCCTGTGCGCTCAGGACGGGCACGGCGACCTGGCCACCGCCGAGGCCGCCGCCCGGATGGGGGTACCGATGGTCGCCTCCACCCTGTCCGTCGATCCCCTGGAACAGGTCATCCCGCGCCTCGGCGCGGCCCCCGGGTTCTTCCAGCTCTACACGCCCACCGACCGGGAACTGGCCGAGAGCCTGGTGCACCGCGCCGAGCAGGCCGGCTTCCGTGCCATCGTGGTCACCCTTGACACCTGGATTACCGGGTGGCGTCCCCGCGACCTGGCTACCGCCAACTTCCCTCAGCTGAGAGGCATGTGCCTGGCCAACTATACCTCCGACCCCGTCTTCCGCTCCCGGCTCGCGCAGCCGCCCGAGGAAAACCCGATGGCCGCCGTGTCGCACTGGATGGGGATCTTCGGGAACCCGCTGACCTGGGACGACCTCCCGTGGTTGCGTTCCCTGACCGGCCTTCCGCTGATCCTCAAGGGCATCTGCCACCCCGACGACGCCCGCCGCGCCCTAGATGCGGGCGCGGACGCGGTCTACGTCTCCAACCACGGCGGACGCCAGGCCAACGGCGGCCTGCCCACCCTCGACTGCCTGCCCGGCGTCGTCGAGGCCGCCGCCGGCCGCCCCGTCCTGTTTGACTCGGGCATCCGCTCCGGCGCCGACATCGTCAAGGCAATCGCCCTCGGCGCGACCGCCGTCGGCATCGGCCGGCCCTACGCCTACGGCCTGGCCCTCTCCGGTGCCGCCGGGGTCGAGCACGTGCTGCGCGTCTTGCTCGCCGAGGCCGACCTGATCATGGCCGTCGACGGCTACCCCACCCTTGCCGACCTCACCCCGGACGGCTTGCACCGCGTCACTGCTACCGCCCAGGAGGCGTTATAACGCTCCGCACCCCGGTCGGCCGTACGGTGCGGAGGGGCCGCAAGCACTGACCTCCCGCAGCCGACATGCCCCTAAGAGGGCGATTCGCGAGCTGAGCAAACCGGCAAGGCATTCACGAGGCATGCGTGATGGGAGAGTGGTAATGGGCAAGCTCGACGGGAAGGTAGCCATCATCACGGGCGCCGCGAGCGGCATAGGGCGCGTCTCGGCCGTCCGGTTCGCCGAGGAGGGCGCCGTCGGCGCATGAGTACGGGAACGGGTAACAGCGGGTCGACGATTCGAGCACGTCGATCCAGTTCCGTGGCGAAGTCATACCACATCTTGGCGTACTGACGGGCGAGCTGCACGACGATCCTCGCGCAGTGGGGGGGCACCGTTGCGGCCACCTCCGGTAGCTGCTCCGCGCCAACGGCGTTGACGTGCAGCAACCGCAACATTCCCTTTCCCCGCTCGTTGTTCCAAAGAGACGGGTCGCGCAGCAGCTTCTTCACTACGGCAATCGGAATCTGGGATGTGGGCGACGACCGGAAAGCTGGCTGCGGGCCTGAATGCGAGGCAGGGGTGTCGTCCTTCGCGCCCTCGCCGATGGCCACGACCGGCACGGGCGTCTTTAGTCTCTCGGGGGCAGGAACCTCTCCGCGCTCAAGACGCTTGCGCACGTCGAGCGCTGTCGCGGGGGATATGCCCGCGGAACGTGCCACGCTGCGCAGCGAGGCATCCGGTTGCTGGGTGAACATCTGCGCCGCCCGTTTGCGGCCCTCCATATAGTTGAGGGGACGGACTTTCCCATCCATTCCCAGCCGCCCTTTTGACTGCGGCGCATCGGCCGACTGTTTCCTTATGGTGGCCACAGTCTTCGCCGCCAGGCCCGCTACCTGGCTGATCGCCCGGTCGGACAAGTTCGGATGCGACGCGATGATACGCTTGACGGCGGCACGGCGGTCTGCCTGAGACAGTGGCAGGCCATGCGTGACGTTATCCTGTACGGCGCGCAGGAATATGTCCGACTCGCTGCCATCGAAGAATACGACGTCGATTGCCTCACGGCCCTGCAACGACGCGGCCATCAGGCGGTGCATGCCGTCGATGACACGCATGGTGCGCTTGTCCACTAGTATGGGTGGGAGCGGTGTATCCATCTGGGCGAGCCGCAGGATATGGCGCTTGTCCTCCCCGTTCAGCCGAGGCGAGTCGGCCGGGCGGAGCGATAGGATGGGAACCGCTACCACCCTAGTCGCAGCGTCAGTGGCTTGGCTGTAGGTCTCCGGACTGGGGCACGCGCTGTTGCTTGCTGGCCAGGACGAGTAGTGACGAGGGCGTTCCAAGGTACTTCCCTTCACCAGTTATGGTCGCGAGTCGCGCTCTGTCTCTCCAGCCTCGATCAGCCGAACGGTGCCAGGCTGGTGACTTGCTGACAGTGGATTGCCGTATCTGACGGCGTTCTTCCACTTCAGCCCATCACGCGGGTAATGTCGGATTTCTTGATCGCCGTAGTACGGCCCGCCGCTTGTCGGCCTGGGACTGGCGCGTGGCGGTTAGAGCTCGTGCCGACGGCGGAGTACGTGTGCCTGGGGATCGCCGAGTTCTTCGAAGATGGCCCGCGCCGCGCGCCAGTGCTCGTGCGCGGCCTGGTCCTCGCCGATGCCGGACAGCAGATCGCCCAGCTTGACCTGGGTCTCGGCCTCATTCTTACGGTCGCCCACGCGCTGCCAGGCGGTGATGGCCGCCTTGAGATGGTCACGCCCCGCGGCGGGCTGCCGGAGGGCACGGGACGTCTCGCCGAGGCTGGTCAGTGCGATCGCCCGAACCATCGGGTCGTCATTGTCCCTGGCGATCCGCAGGGCTCGCTGGTAGAAGGTCGCGGCCTCGTCGTGCTGGGCTAGGTTCTGGTGTGTCTCGCCAAGGTTGAGCAGTGCTATGCACTGGATGCGCTGGTCACCGGTCTCGACGGCAATATCAAGCGCGTTCTGGAAGTAGCGGATCGAGTCCTCGAACCGCCCCAATTCGCCGTAGATCATGCCGATGTTGTTGAGCGTGGAACCCTCTGCCCGCAGGTCCCCGGTTTCCCTGCGGATGTGCAGGGCACGCTGCAGGCAGTCCAGTGCCTCATCGAACCGGCCGAGTACGGCGTAGGGGTGGCCCAGCTGGTTCAGCAGCCAGGCCTCGCCCCTGGGATCACCTGCGCGTTGGGCGGCCTTCAGCGCCGTCTGCGCGACCGTCACCCAGGCCGCCCAAGGCCGGCAGATCTCCAGGTAGCACGTCAAGGCCACGGCCAGTTTCCAGGCGATGGCGTCCTCGCCGGCCTCGGCCGCGGTCTGAACCGCGGCCATCAGATTTGGGTACTCCGCTTCGCACCAAGCCAGCGCGCCGTCGTAGTCGGCCAATTCCAGCGGCTTCACCGCCGTCTGGTCTAGGGGTACGTGAGCGCGCATCGGCGCCAGCAGGCGGTCGGCGGCGTCGGCGGTGTGCAGGTACCACGTCAGCACGCGCTGAAGTGCTGCCGTGCGCGACGCCGGGGGCTCGTCCGCGGCGGCGCGCTCGGCGGCATAAGCCCGCAGCAGGTCGTGGAACCGGTACCGGCCGGCATCTGCCTCACTGAGCAGGTGCTCGTCGGCCAGCGCCCCAAGCAGCCGGGCAGTATCCGCCGCGCTGCATCCGGCCAGTGCGGTCGCGGCCAGCATGCTGATGTCCGGCCCTGGGTGCAGGCCGAGCAGCCGGAACATGCGAGCGGCATTCGGCTCGAGCTTGCTGTAAGACCAGGAGAACACCGAACGGACACTGGTGTCAGCGTCCTCGGCGATGGTCAGCGCGTCAAGGCCCCGTTGTTCGGCGCCAAGCTCGCCAGCGAGCGCGGCCAGGGCCAGCTGAGGCCGGTGCGCGGCCCGTTCGGCGGCTATCCGCAGCGCCAGCGGCAGGCGTGCGCAGCGCTCCACGATCGCGGCGGCGGCGCTGGGGTCGGACTCCACTCTGGAGGCACCAAGAATCTTCCGCAGCAAGACGGCGCCATCAGCATCGCTCAGCGGCCCGGCCACGACTGGCCGCGCTCCATCACGCGCCACCAGGCCAGGCAGCCGACTGCGGCTGGTGATCAGCACCAGGCAGCCTGCTGAGCCCGGCAGCAGCGGCCTGACCTGCCCGGTGTCGGCGGCATTATCCAGCACGACGATCATCCGCTTCCCGGCCAGCATCGAGCGGTACAGCGCCGCAGCCTCGTCCGTATCGCCACGTACCTCCCGCACGCCGAGAGCGCGCAAGAACCCGCGCAGCGCCTCGGCCGACGGCTTCGGCTCAGCCTCTGCGTGCCCGCGCAGGTCCACGAACAGCTGCCCGTCAGGAAAACCGTCGGCCGCCAGATGCGCGAAGTGCACCGCCAGCGCGGTCTTGCCCGCTCCGGCCATCCCGGTAATGGCGATGACCACAGGAGCACCCGCAGCCTGGCCCGGCAATAGGGCCTTCATGGCCGCCAGCGTGGCCTCGCGTCCGGTGAAGTCGCGGACATCACCCGGAAGCTGCCGCGGGACCAGCTCCGGTTCGTGCGCAGGGGCCAGCGCGGGCTTGTCGGCCAGGATCCGCTGATGCAGGTCCCGGGTCTGCGCGGACGGCTCAATCCCGAGTTCGCTGGCCATCCTGCTGCGCAGCGCGCGGAATTCCGCCAGCGCCTCGGTCTTCCTTCCCGCTCGGTACAGCGCCTGCATAAGCTGAGCATGGGCCCGTTCCCGCAACGGCTGCTCCGCGACCAGCATGCGCAGCCGGGCGATCAGATCAGGGCCGCCGCCGAGCAAGAGCCGGGCATCAGCCCAGGCTTCCTCGGCCGCCACACGCCGCTCAGCTACGTCGGCCAAGATCGCGGCGCTCTCACCACCCAGCGTGACATCCGCACCCGGCTCGCCCCGCCACAGCGCCAGTGCGTCAGCCAGCAGCTGGGCCGCCCGCGCCGCATCCCCGCGGGCTAGGGCATCGCGGCCCCGGGCACTGAGATCATCGTACACGTCAAGATCAAGATCACCCGGCGCCAGCGCCAGCCGGTATCCGCCTGGCTCCTTGGCCAGCCCGGGAAGGCGCCCGGCCCCGCCAAGCCCAAGCGCGGCACGCAATCCCGACACGTAGGTCCTGATCACGCCGTCAGACGAAGGCGGCGGCCGATCAGGCCACAGTGCGGCTTCAAGACGGCCGATGCTGACCGTCGCATTTGCGCGCAGCAGCAACACGAGCAGGAGCGTCCGCTGCTTGGACGCACGCAGAGAGACCAGCTCGCCGTCGCTACCGCAGACCTCAAGCGGACCCAGAATCCGGAATCGCATACCGTATGTTTCATACCACGGCCCCATCCAATAGAGAAGCACGGCTGCCGCTCACCCCGCCCGCCGTTGCCAGTGCTTCTGGCCCGGCGGCACGATGCGCCACCGGGCCGTTACGCTATCCCTGGCTTGCGGCGGACCGGCGACCGATGTTCAGCTGTCGCTAGACGCAGGTTGAACATCGCTGTGGTACGAATGGATAACACCCTGACGAATGGTCGGGCCCATGCTGCGGAGTTGGGATTATGTACTTCCGCCTCCTCGGAGCGTTTGACATATCCGTCGGCAACAGAATCATTGAGCTCGGGAGCGGCCGTCAACGGGCGATCCTGGCGCTGCTTCTGTTGCAACGCGGCCAGATCGTTCGGATGGAGCGGGTTTACGAAGCCCTGTGGGAGGACGATCCGCCCGCCACCGCAAAGGGCCAGGTTCACACCTGCGTGTCCGCGTTGCGGCGGGAGTTGCGGGAACTCGGCGGGGACGGGCTGCTCAGCACTAGTGCCGTCGGCTATTTCATCAACGTTCCTGACGAGTCGTTCGATGTGGCTGACTTTAAGCGGCTGGTGGGCCGCGGCAACGCCGTCGCCGCCGACGGGCGGCTGGCGGACGCCGTCAGCGACTTCCGCGCGGCACTTGGCCTGTGGCGCGGCCCGGCTGCTGCCAACGTGGACTGCCGACTTGTCCAGGCGATGGTAACCCGCCTCAATGAGGAGCGGGTCCGCGTCCTTGAGGAATGTATCGAGGCGGAACTGACGCTCGGCGAGCATCACAGGCTAGTATCCGAGCTCAGTGAGCTGGTCAGCGGTCATCCGCTCCGGGAGCGTCTGCGCGCGCAGCACATGCTGGCGCTCTACCGTTCGGGACGGCAAGCCGAAGCCTTGGAGTCCTTCCAAGCGGTGCGTAGCATCCTCAGGGACGAACTTGGGCTCGAACCGGGCGACAAGCTAACCATGCTGCAACGCGCCATCCTCGAGCAGAACAAGACGCTGGACTGGAGCGCCGCTAAGGGAGAGCCATGGTCGCCGCCTGGCGGCACGCGGTCGGTGGTGCCGCGCCAACTGCCCGCCGCGACCGCCGACTTCGCCGGCCGGCAGGACATGCTGAAGATCCTCGCGGATATGTTGTCACGGTCAACTGCCGGCGATGGCAGATCCCCACCGGTCGCCTGTCTCCACGGCGAAGGCGGAGTAGGCAAGACGACGCTGGCGGTGCATGCGGCCCACGCGGTCCGGCACCATTACCCCGACGGTCAGCTTTTCGTGCAGTTGCAGGGCGCCGATGGCCGGCCGGCTCATCCCATGCACCTGCTTGCCCGGCTCATCAGCTCGCTCGGCGGGCCGTCCAATATGCTTCCCCACCAATTGCCGGACCGGATAGCGGCCTACCGGAGCTTGCTTGGCGACCGACGGATCCTGGTCGTCCTCGACGACGTGTCCAGTGCGACTGAGGCCGCCGCGCTGATCCCCGGCAACCCTGAATGCGGCGTGCTCACAACGAGCCGCCGTCCCCTATCCGACCTGCCCGGTGCCAGGCACATCCAGGTGGGGAAGCTGAACGAGTCGACTTGCGTGGAGTTGCTCGGCAACGTCATCGGGACCGAGCGCACCGGCGCGGAGCCCGCCGCGGCGCAGCAACTGGTCAGGTTCTGCGATTGCCTGCCGTTGGCTGTCCGAGTCGTCGCGGCCAAGCTGGCCACCCGGCGGCACTGGCGCATCGCGAAGATGGTGCAGCGGATGGCCGACGAGCCGCGTCGGCTGGACGAGCTGGCCCTAGGCGGCGTCGGCGTCAGGGCGACGCTCGCTACCTCCTACAGCGGCCTCAGCCAGCAGTCGCGGCACCTGTTCACACGGCTTAGCTTGCTGGGGACCGCCGATTTCGGTGCCTGGGTGAGCGCGCCGCTGCTTGACGAGAGCCTCGACCGCGCTTGCGGCGTCCTCGACGAACTCGTCGAGGTCGGCCTAGTGGAGGCTCGCACAGAGGAGGCTTACCCAGAGGAGACTTACCCAGGGGAGACTCCCACAGGCACGGACAACGTAACTCGGTTCCGGATGCATGACCTGGTCCGGATCTACGCGCTTGAGCGCCTGGCCACCGACGAGACGGCGGCAGACCGGACGGCGGCGCTGCGGCGCCTGGTCTCCTGCTGGCTGTCGCTCGTGATCGACGCCCACCATCGCGCCTATGACGGCGGGTACGGGCTGCATGGCGACGCGGCCAAGTGGGAACTGCCCGAGCAGGTGCGCGACGTCCTGCTGGAAAGCCCGCTGAGCTGGTTCCGTCGTGAGCGGACTGGCCTGATCCTGGCCGTCACCCAGGCGGCCCAGACCGGTCTTGACGAGGTCTGCTGGGATCTCGCGGTCACGATGGTGACCCTATTCGAATCCGATTACCTTGTCGATGACTGGCAGAAAACCCACGAACTGGCCCTTGAGGTGACACGCAGGTCGGGAAATATCCGGGGCGAGGCGGCGCTGCTGCTGTCCCTGGGCAACCTGGCGATGACTGACCAGCTCAGCGAGGCGCCCCACTACCTCCAGTCGGCGCTGCAGATATTCACGCGGCTGGGTGACCTGCATGGATGTGCCCTTGCGCTCAGCGCGCTGGCCTTCTTTGACCGGACCCGCGGTAATTGCCGCCAGGCATCCGCCCGCTACAAGCAAGCTCTCCAGGACTGCCGACGCTGCGGCGAGCGCATCGGTGAGATCCACGTGCTGGGAAGCCTGGCCCAGATCGAGATGGACTGGGACCACTTCGACGAGGCGCGACGGCTGCTGGACGAGGCTTCTGTGCTGTGCGGAACGCTGAAGGCACCGCGTGCCATCGCCCAGACCGAGCACAGGCTCGCGGAACTCTACCTGCGCATGGGTGCGTATACGTTCGCAGAGCGGTCGTTCAACTCGGCGCTCGCCATGGTCCGGAATGGGGGTGACCTGGTCGGCGAGGCCTACGCGCTGACCGGGCTTGGCGTCATCAGGACCCTGCGCGGGCAGTACTCACTCGCGGAGCCTGACCTGTCAGCCGCGTTCGGCATAACGCGGTATATGCCACGTAACCTCGTACACGGACGAGTCCTACTGTCGCTGGCCGAACTGCACCTGGTCCGGGGGGATCACAGGAACGCCGGCGCGGTGATCGCCGAGGGGTTGATCACCTTCAGCGAGACACGATCCGCTCTGGTTATGCGGGCCAGGCTCCTGGAGGCCAAGGCGCGCATCGAGGAACTCGCCGGGAATCCGAGCGCTGCCGACGCGGCGCGCCGCGAGGCGCTCGGATTGTCCGGTGACGCCGATCCGGCGCTTTCCATGGCCTTGACCGAGGCGCTGGGCCCGCTGCATCCTCCCGGCTCGCCGGAGGTTCCGGTTAGCCCCAAGGCGGTCCCTGGACAACCACCACTGGGTGTGTGAGGGATGGCGCAGCCGCTACTGGGCCACCTGTTATCAGGGTAACGGTGCTTGTCGTGAAGGCCGCGATCACGATTGCCGCTCCTGCTATTGCCTTGCGGGTCATCTGTGTCCTCCCTGGAGCGAAAAGCTTCATCCGCAGACAAAACGCTGGCAGCCGCCGGTCTCACGCCGCTGTCCGCCGGCTGACCGCGCCGGGCCTGCGGCTGAACCGTACAAGGAGCGTGCCGAGAGCGGGCCAGGAGCCACTGCCGCGACCATGTTTCGTGAAGCTTCAAAACGAAAGACGGGTCCGGTTCGAAGATGAGCGTATCCATTCGCGTGACCGATTGCGTCTACGGCAGGCCTGCGGCCGGCCTGTCCGCTAGCCTCAGCCGAGAGCTTGACGGCGTGGCGGTCAAGCAATGGCGCGATCAGACAGATGAGGACGGCTGCATTTCTGGCTTGACCAAGCCTCCGCTCGTGCTAGGGACGTACATTCTAGAAATAGATCTCGAAAGCTATTTCCGCGCGCTCGGATACGAATCACTCAATTCGGCGGTCAGCGTGCGCTTCCGTGTAACTGACGAGACCAGCCATTACGGGCTATCCGTATTCGTCACCCCGGCCGGCTGCATGGCTCTACGGGAGGATTGATGTTGAACCGGATGGATTTCGGAATCCGGGGTGCCGAGCCGGGCTCCCGGTTCGGAATGCTGGTACGGACATGCCGCCGCGAGGCTGGACTGACCCAGCAAGAACTTGCCGGGAAGGCGGGGCTCAGCCTAGGCGCTTTGCGGGATATTGAACAGTCGCGTCGGCGGCGGCCGCGACTGAGTTCGGTCATCGCGCTGGCGAACGCCCTCGACCTCGACTCTGAACGAGCAGCCAGCATGGTCAATGCGGGTCAAGATCCGACGTCATCTCAGCTTCCCCGGGGAACCGGTCTCGTGCGGAACGCGGGTCCGATGGAAGCTGGCCAGGGACTGCGGTTGGCGATTCTTGGCCCGCTAGAAGCCTGGCGCGACGGGAGGCCGCTATCTCTTGGGACTCCCGCGAGGCGTGCGGTGCTCGGGTTGCTCGCGATGGACCCAGGCGCGCTGGTGCGCCGGGACACGATCATCGACGTGCTGTGGAGAGAGGTACCGCCGCGCACCGCGATGGGCTTGGTACAAGCGCATGTGAGCAGGCTGCGTAAGGTCCTGGAACCGCCAGAGCGCTCGGCCGCCGGTGATAGCGGTGAGGAAGTGATTAGTTCGGTCCGGGGTGCCTACAGATTGCGGGTGGCAATCGAGCAGGTGGACCTGCTGCTCTTCCGGGATCTGGCCGCGCAAGCTGCGGCCGCGCAGGCAAGCGGTGACGATGCGTATGCTTGCATGCTCTATGAGGATGCCGCTCGGCTATGGCGTGGTGACCCGCTGGCCGACATAGACCTGCTATCCGGCTATCCCGGCATTTTCCTGCTGCGTCACCAGCTGACTTCGGTGTTGCTGCGGTACGCGGAGCTTGCCTGCGCGCTGGGCCAGTATCGCCGGGTGTTGCCGCTGCTGCAGGCGCTTGCTGTGGCGGAGCCGCTGAACGAATCGGCGCATGCTCGCCTCATGATCGCATTGGCAGGTACCGGACAGCAGGCGGCCGCCATAGGCATCTACGAAGATCTGCGTTCGCGCCTAGACGTGGAGCTGGGCCTTTACCCGGGCGAGGAGCTGGCCGAAGCTCACCTGCGAATACTGCGTCAGGATATCCGTGCGGTCCTTCACCGGCCGCCCGCGCGGGCGGTGCCCAGATCTCCGGCGCGTGTGCCTGTGACCTGCAGTGACTGTGCGTACCTCTTTCCATAATATGTTAAAACCTGAATGGAAAGGAGAATCCAGTTGGCGCCGAAACTGTCAATAGTAATTCCTACTTATAACCGATCGCGATGGCTGATGAGAGCGCTGGAAGCTTTCCGCACAGAAGCTCTGCCAGCAGAGCAATTTGAAGTGATCATCGCGGATGACGGATCCTCGGACGGGACAGAAGCGCTGGTAGCCTCCTTCGAGGCCAATTACAGGATCAAGTACTGCTGCCAGGAAGACAAAGGCTTCCGGGCCGCCTCCGCCCGTAACGCCGGCGCAAAATTGGCTGAGGGTGAAGTGCTGGCATTCTTTGATGCCGGCGAGATCCCGAGTCCAAGTTTCGCGGCCAGCCATCTTTCTGCTCATACCAGGCTGCCCAGCGTTCACCGCGCGATGACAGGGCTGATATGCGGATGGAGTGCCGGCGTCAGGCAACACGTGGAGGGAATGTCCGCGGAGCAGCTATACAGGTCGATCCCTAAAGAATCTGATCCTAGGTATCAGAGTTTCGCGCGTGTTGGATTCGACCTAGGCAAGCTGGCGCTCCCGCCGCTGGTCTGGTGGGCCGGGAATAACTCGGTCCGCACTGAAGACTTCTGGGAGTCAGGCGGCTTTGATGAAAGCTTCAGGGAATACGGGGTGGAAGACGTCGAGCTAGCCTACAGGCTCTGGGACCGCGGGATCGGATTTGGGTTCTGCCAAGACGGGTGGGTGGTTGACCTGATCGAGACTCGCAGTGGTGCGAACGACGAGAGCGTGGCGCGCAACATAGAGAAGATTATTCAGAAATGCGACCCGCTTACTCCGGTAAGAGAAATCATGGTCATGCTCCTGTCGGTTTCACAAGGTCTATTCTACGATCTCCAGGAGTACTATCAGGCTCTCCTCGACTGGGGGGTACAGGCGAAAGCCATCGACGTGCGGCAGGAAGTGGAAAGTTTTTGCCGGGCGGTGCCGCCCAACGCGCGGGTTGCGATTCTCGGAGTTGGGAACTCTGTTCCAGAGTCACGGCCGGACGCCATTCTGTTCGACTTCGACCGGCAGTTTATCCGGACAATGAAGATGCCGGCCTGCGGCATCCATCATCGTATCGGGCTGCGCATGGGCCTGCCGGATAACAGCATCGATTCATTGCTGATCACATCTCGGATGCAGGGAATCTGGGGACGCTTCGCCTATCCTATCATGCTGGAGGCGAAGCGGGTCGCAAATAATGTTCGCCTCGCCTGGAATTGACCCCGGAATAGCGCCCCTGCGGCGTCATCCGTACCGGCAAGGACGTCGGCCAAGCTCAAGCTTCTGGCCCTGGTCGGCGACCTAGTGCCGCATCAATCAGGGTTGGCCCGGTTACCGGCAGCAAAGGGTCGTGCCCGGGCGACGACTGGCCGTCCTGCGGACCTGCCCGTGGTCCCCGTGAGTCCCGTCCTGCACGCCCGTGCTGCCCTGCTCCCGCTCGCGAGGCGCCACGATGTCTCATCATTGTCGTCCCCGTGCCATCTGCCGACGGTGACCACCGGCCCGCGCGACGGCTCACGATCGAC
>JBEKGC010000148.1:0-17738 GCA_050013055.1 Streptosporangiaceae bacterium | reverse complement strand
GCGTTGCAAGCCAGCGCGCCCGGTGCCGTCGCCGATCTCGCCATCCGCGGTCTCGGCATCGCCATCCTTTCCGAGTCCATGGCCGCCAGCTACGACACCCAGCTGAAGACCCTGGTCATCGATGACATCCAGACGCCCGCGGTGCTGGCCCTGATCTGGACCGCGACAGAAAGCCCCGCCCTGCGCGAACTCCTCCGCCGCTGCCGCCAGGCCTTCACCGCCCCGCAGCCCGCACCGTGACATCCGCAGTCCGGCCGGCCCGCAGCCCGCACCGTGACATCCGCAGCCCTTGACTGATTAGACCTGTCTGTCTACCATGACGAGTGTACAGACCTGTCTACTCAATGAGGGTTGGTATCAGACATGACGATGTACGACAGCGCAGGACCGGGAGCGGTCATCGCGCAGGCAGCACCGGTCCCTCGTCCGGCCGGGCGGGTCGGTCGCCGGCTGACCGGGCGGCCGGCCGTGCTTGTGCTCGCGTCGCTGATCGTGGCCCTGCTGGCCTCTTCCGCCGCCCCCACCCCGTTGTACGCGATCTACCAGGCCAAGTGGCACTTCACGCCGATCACCACCACGGTGGTGTTCGGGGTGTACGCGATGGCGGTGCTGGTCGCGCTGCTGACCCTGGGCAAGCTGTCGGACCACGTCGGGCGGCGCCCGGTGCTGCTGACCGCGATGGCGGTGCAGGCCGGCTCGCTTGTGGTCTTCGCGACCGCCACGGGGGTGCCCGCGCTGCTGGCCGCCCGGGTGGTCCAGGGCTTGTCCACCGGTGCGGCCCTGGGCGCGATCGGCGCGGCCATGCTGGACATGGACCGCGAGCGCGGCACGTTCGCCAACGCGGTGGCGCCGGGGATGGGCAGCGCGAGCGGCGCGATCATCTCCGCGCTGGCGGTCCGCTTCCTGCCTGACCCCACCCACCTCATCTACCTGGCCCTGATCGGCGTGCTCGTCGTGCAGGCGGCCGCTGTCGCGGCCATGCGTGAGACGGTCAGCCGGACCCCGGGCGCGCTGGGCAGCCTGCGGCCGGAGATCAGGCTGCCGCGGGCGCTGCGGGCCCCGGTGCTCACCGCCGTGCCTGTGCTGTTCGCGGTGTGGGCGCTGGCCGGGCTGTACGGAGCGCTTGGCCCGGCGCTTGTGCGCGCCCTGACCGGCTCGGACGAGGTGGTGCTCGGCGCCCTGAGCCTGTTCGTGCTGGCCGCCTCGGCTGTTGTCGCCACCATCGCGCTGCGCCGGGCGGCGGCCCGGACGGTGATGCTGTTCGGCATCCTGGCCCTGATCACCGGCGTGGCCGTCACCGTCATGGCGGTGAGCCTGGGTTCGGCGGCGGTCTTCTTCGCGGGCTCCGCGATCGCCGGCGCCGGGTTCGGCTCCGGTTTCCAGGGCGGCATCCGCCTGGTGGTGCCGCTGGCCGCGGCGCACGAGCGGGCCGGCCTGGTCTCGCTGCTCTACGTGGTGTCCTACCTCGGGCTTGGCGTGCCCGCCGTGCTGGCCGGGTTTGGCGTGGTGCACGGCGGCGGCCTCATCGACACGGCCAGGTACTACGGCGCCGCGGTGATCGCGCTGGCCGTGCTGGCCCTGTTCGGCCTGGCCAGGACCGAGCCCGGCCGCGTCGCGGAGCGGGCCGCGGGCCGCGGCGCGGGGAGTGCCGCCTGCCCCGCCCAGGGCATAAGATAGACAGGTCTGTCTAGAAAGGTGGCCGTCATCATGGCTGTCAAGGCAACGGGTGCGGCCCGGCCGTCGGCGCGCGAGCGGCTGCTGGCCGCGGCGAACGAGCTGTTCTACAACGAGGGCGTGCATACGGTCGGCATCGACCGGGTTATCGAGCAGGCCGGCGTGGCCAAAGCCTCGCTTTACAACACCTTCGGCAGTAAGGACGAGCTGGTCCGCGCCTACCTCCAGGCCCGCCACGCCAGCGTGGCCCAGCGCATCACCCAGGCCGTGGACCGCTACGACACCCCGCGCGAGCGCCTGCTGGCCGTGTTCGAGGGCCAGGGGGAGCTGTTCGCCCAGCCGGGTTACCGGGGCTGCGCGTTCGCCCGGGCCAGCGCGGAATCCCATCCCGGCGACCTGGTCGAGCAGGCCGCAGAAGCCTACCGCCGCTGGGTGCGCGCGCTGCTGACCGAGCTGGCCGCCCGGGCCGGCCTGCCCGAGCCCGAGGCCCTGGCTCGCCAGCTGCACCTGCTCTACGACGGCAGCGGGCAGTCCGCGCGAATGGACCACGACCAGGCTGCGGCCGCCGTGGCCCGCGCCGCCGCGGCCACCCTGCTCGACGCCGCCCTGACCCGCGCGGGCGTCGATGTCAGCCACGACGGTGAGGCGGCGAGGCCGGCCTGACTATCGGCGCGTGCTCGTCCGCTCGATGACCTCCCAGCCGGGCGGCTCCTGCCCGTCAGGCGCGCGGTGGCCGAGGGCAATGCGGGCGCACCGGCGGCCCTGGTCCCGCAGTGACTGCCGCAGCGTGGTCAGTCCCGCCGGGCCCGCGGCGTCAGTGTCGTCCCAGCCGGTGATGGCCACGGCACCGGGGACGGCCAGGCCGGCCCGGGCCGCGGCCCGGAGCGCGCCGAGGGCCAGCTCGTCGCTCATCGCGGCGATCGCGTCCGGCGGATCGGCGCCGGCCAACAGCTCGTTGGCGAAAGCTTCGCCGAGCCCGGTCGCGTTGGCCTGGCACACGGCGACCCGCAGGTCGTTCGGGGTACCGCCGACGTCGCGCCAGGCGTCGAGCAGGCCGTGCCACCGGCGCCTGGTCACCGCGTAGGTAACGGAGGAGTCCGGCGGCCCGGTGACCAGGGCCCGGACGCGGCCGCGGTTGGCCGGGAAGCTGAGCACGGCCGGCCGGGCGGCGCCGGCGAAGGCCAGCCGGCCGATTGCCGCGGCGGCGCCTCGGTCGTCGATGCCGACCACAGGCAGCCCGGGGCGGCCCGGGCCCGCCTGCACGACCGCGGGCAGCCTGCGGGCCGCGACCGCGTCAAGGACCGGGTCGTCGTCGCTTGTGGTCCATACGATGAACCCGTCCACCACCGCCTCGGCGACCCGCTGCACGTCGCTGTCGGCTCCGGTGGTCGGGACCAGGGTGAGGCCGGTCTCTGAGTCCGCGCAGACCTCCGCCACCCCGGCCAGGAACCTGGCCGCCTGCGGGTCGTCGAAGGCGTAGGTCAGACGCTCGCCGAGGACAACGCCGAGGCTGCCGGCCCGGCCCCGGCGCAGCGACCGGGCGCCGGGGTGCGGACCGGGGTAGTCGAGCTTCTGCGCCGCCGCCCGGACCTTCGCCGCGGTCGCGGGCGCCACCCGGTCCGGCTGTGAGTACACGTAGGAGGCGGTCATCTGGGAAACCCCGGCCGCGTCGGCGACCTCGCGCAGCGTCGGGCGCCCCGGTCGCCTGGCCGCTCTCACCCGGTCTTGAGTCACCCTCCCACGGTAGCTGTGTATCGATCTACAATGCTGTTGTGTATCGATACAAAACCATTCGTGCCGCGTCTGCCCGGCGCGGTGCCGCGCCGCGCCGCGACGCTGACGCCGAGGTGTTCAGGGACGCGCCGACGCTGCTGTGCTACGGCGCGCTGGCCGGCTACGCGTACTGGCTGTACGCGTACGGGCCCGCGCTGGCCCTGCTCCGGTCCGAGCTGCACTTCTCCTACACCATGCTCGGCGTGTACTCGGCCATCTGGTCGGCCGGGGCGGCCCTGGCCGGGGTGAGCTTCGCCCCGGTCGCGCGCCGCCTGCCCCGCGCCCCCCTGCTGTGGTCCTCGGCGGCCGGCGCCACCGCCGGGATCGCCCTGTTCACCGCGACCCGCACCGTCGCCCTCACCCTGACCGGTGCCGCGATCACCGGCTTCGCCGGCACGGTGCTGCTCACCTGCATCCAGGCGATCCTGTCCGACCGGCACGGCGAGCGCCGCGATCAGGCCCTGGTCGAAGCGAACGTGGGCGCGGCCGGGTGCGCGGTGCTCGCCCCGCTGCTGCTCGGCCTGTTCCAGGCCACCCCGCTCGGCTGGCGCGCGGCCCTGGCCCTGCCCGTGCTCCTGCTGGCCGGCCTGTACCTGCGCTACCGGCACCAGCCGCTGCCCCCGCGGCCGGCCGCCCGGCCCGGCGGGCAGCAGGCGCGGCTGTCCCGGGCCTGCTGGCTGCTGGCCGCCATGGTCGCCGTGGGCATCGCCATCGAGTTCTGCCCGATCTATTTCGGCACCGAGGTGCTCACCTCCACCGGGCTGCGCACCGCCGCGGCCGCTACCGCGATGAGCGGCTTCTACCTCGGCATTCTTCTCAGCCGGATCGGCGGCGCCTATCTCATCCGCCGCGCCGGGCGGACCGTGCCGCTGCTGTGCGTGTCCCTGGCCGTCACCACCGCCGGTTTCGTCATGTTCTGGCTGGCGGGTCGGCCGGCCCTGGCTATCGCCGGGCTGGCGGTGTGCGGGGCCGGCCTGGCCAACCTCTACCCGCTGTCGGTGGCGCTCACCCTGGCCGCCGCGCCCGGCAACGGCGACACCGCCAACGCCCGCACCCAGCTGCTCGGCGGCATCCTGGTGATCGCCTCCCCCTACCTGCTCGGCGCGCTCGCCGACCATGTCGGCCTGCACGCCGCGTTCACCGTCGAGCCGGTGCTCATCGGCGCCGCCGCGCTGCTCCTGCTGGCCGGCCTCCGCCTGGCCCGGAACACCCCGAACCCAAGCTAGGCAGCGGCGGCCCTGATCCTGCTGCTCGTCCCGGAGACGGTCCGCCCCCGCACGCGGCCGGCCCTGCGTTTCACGCCGTCCAGGGAGCCGTCGCGCGAATCACCCCGCCGTGTGACGCCGCCTCACCCTGGCGGTCGGCAGGCTGAAGATAACGGCAGCAAGACACCTTCCCGGAGGACCCTCAGATGAGCACGATGACAAGCGCCGGGATCCTCCCGGCCGCGACAAGCGACCAGTCGTTCCTGCTCAAGCGCGTGCAGCCCGCGCTGAGCGGGCTGATGGACGGATCGCTGTCGACGCTGGCGCCGATATTCGCCGTTATGCTGGCCACCCGCCACCCGCTGACCGCGTTCTACACGGGTGCCGCGACCGCGCTGGGCGCGGGCGTCAGCATGGCCTTCTCCGAGGGACTGTCCGATACCGGTAACCTCACCGGCCGCGGCCGGCCCGTGCTGCGCGGCGTGATCACCGGCGGCGGGACGTTCGCCGGCGGCATCTTCCACACCCTGCCGTTCCTGATCCCCGGCTACAGCACGGCGATCAGCGCCGCGATCATCGTGGTGGCCGCCGAGCTGCTCACCCTGGCCTGGCTACGCCACAAGTTCTTCCAGACCAGCTTCGCCCGGTCATTCCTCGCGGTCACCGTCGGCGGGGCGATCATCGCCTCGCTCAGCGCCATCCTCGGCATCCTCGCCGCGGGCTGACCATGCAGCCCGCTGCGGCCGCTCCACACCTGCACCCGCACCCATGCGCGCACAGAACGTGCGCTCGCTCGATCACTGACTAAGGAGAACGATTATGACGACCTCACTTCCCACCACGCGGCTGGGCCGGACCGGCATGCACCTGACCCGGGCAGGCTTCGGCGCCTGGGCCATCGGCGGCGGCGACTGGGCCTACGCCTGGGGCAACCAGGACGACACCGCGTCGGTCGCGGCCATCCGGCACGCGGTGGAATCCGGGATCAACTGGATCGACACCGCCGCCGTCTACGGGCTCGGACACTCAGAAGAGGTGGTGGCGGCCGCGCTGGCCGGGCTGCCCGAGGCGGATCGGCCCTACGTCTTCACCAAGGGCGGCCTGGTCTGGGATCCGGCCGACCGGTCCGCGGCGCCCCGGCGGGCCGGCGCGCCTGCCAGCATCAGGGCCGAGGTCGAGGCCTCGCTGCGGCGGCTGCGGGTCGAGCGGATCGACCTGTACCAGATGCACTGGCCCGCCGGGGACGGCACGCCTGTGGAGGAGTACTGGCGGGTCTTCACCGACCTCAAGCGCGAGGGCAAGATCCGCGCGGCCGGGCTGTCCAACCACGGCATCTTCCAGCTGAAGGAGGCCGAGCAGATCGGCGCCGTCGACGCCATCCAGCCGCCGTTCAGCCTGATCCACCGCGACGCCGCCGCCGACGTCCTGCTGTGGGCCCGCGAGCACGACGCCGGCGTGATCGTCTATAGCCCGATGGCCTCGGGCCTGCTCACCGGTGCGTTCACCGCGGCGCGGGCGGCACGCCTGGAGCCGGGCGACTGGCGGGCCGGCCACCCCGACTTCACCGAGCCTGCCCTGTCGGCCAACCTGGCCCTGGCCGGTATGCTGCGCCCGGTCGCCGAGCGGCATGGTGTCACGCCCGCCGCGGTGGCCGTGGCCTGGACGCTGACCTTCCCCGCGGTGACCGGCGCGATCGTCGGTGCCCGCAGTCCCGGCCAGGTCGACGGGTGGCTGCCCGCCGCGACCCTGGAGCTGAAGGACGACGACCTGTCCGACATCGCCGCCGCCATCCAGGCCACCGGCGCCGGGACCGGTCCCGCGTCGCCTGTCCGGTAAGGCCGTCACGAGCATGACATACCTGGCGAGATGGCTGCGGTCTTCCCGGTCGGGGCCGGAAAGAGCAGGATGACGGCCGCCTGCTTGGCGTTGGCGAGATGACTACGTTGTCCGGTTACCCGGGCGAGGAGTAGCGCCCCTTCGATAAGGGCGAGGACCGCCGAGGCGGTCTCCGGCACCGAGTGTTCTGGCCAGCCGTCGGCCCGCAGGCGGGCAGCGATGAGGGATTCCCACTGGTCAAAGCATCGTGCCGCGACCACGCGCAGGCGAGGGCTGATGATGGGTGACTCGAGCGCGGTCGGCGCGACCGGACACCCTGGGCAGTCTTGTTCCGCGATGGGTCCTTGGGCCATGTCAAGGAAACGGCAGACCCCAGCTCCTGCGCAGGACGCACCCTCCAATGCTTCGCGGAGGGCGTGGGCGACCGCCTGACCCGAGGCCTCCAGCGCGACCTCGGCGAGCTCTTCCATGCCGCCAGGGAAGTGGTGGTAGAGCGACCCGTTGGACACACCGCTTTCCGCCAGCAGTTGCGCCCGCCCGGTGGCGGCGTAGCCCTGGTCTCGCAGCAGCCGCGCCATAGTCTGCACCAGCTCGGCGCGGGAGTCGCGGTCGCGTACCATCTGTTGACTTTACTAGAGCGAATGGTCTAGAACCATAGAGCGATCGCCCTACTCCTCTGGGGGCAAGCAGCCAGCATGTCACGCACCGGACGGACGACGAGCACACAGCTGTTCTCGCAGCTGCGAGGGCGTGACCCGCAGCTGGCTGCGCTCAACCGCCACCTTTGCGAGGCGGATTCCGGTACTGGCTCCGTCGTGATCATCGAGGGCGGGGCGGGCCTCGGGAAGACAACTCTGCTGCGCTCGGCTGTGGCCAGTGCCAGGCAGCTAGGTTTCCGAACGGGCTGCGGTACCGCAGACCCGATCGATGCGGTGGTGGACCTTGCGGCGCTGACCGAGGCTCTGTTCGACGGCGAGCCGCCATTGCTGGACCGCACGGCGCTGCCAAGCACGCACGCATCGCCCGAGCAACGATTCTGGCTGCTCCAGGACATCCAGGGGCTGCTCGAGCGGGCGGCCATGAACGGACCGGTTCTTGTCTGCCTGGATGACGTGCAGTGGGCCGACAACGGCACAGCGGCTGCGCTGCGAGCGCTGCCGCAGCGGCTGGCGGATCTTCCGGTCGTCTGGCTCCTCGCTACCCGGCCGGGCCGCGGCTCGTCTCATGTCCTGGGCGCTCTTGCGCGGTTGGCTGTCGGCGGTGCTGAGGTAATGCGGCTGGAACCGCTGGACGAAACCGCGGTCGCGAGCGTCGTGAGTGACGTCCTGGACGCAGAGCCAGACTCGTGCCTGCTGCAAGCAGCCGGGCAGGCTCATGGCAATCCGTTCCTGCTTGTCGACTTCGTCCGGGGCCTCATGGAGGAAGACTTCGTCGTCGTCAAGGCCGGGCAGGCCATGCTGGTCGATGAACGGCTTCCGGCCCGCATCGGTGACGACATGCGACGCCGCCTCAGAAGAATGCCCAGGCCTGCCGAACGGATCGCTACCTGCGGGGCATCTCTCGGGCGGAGGTTCACGGTAATCGAGCTGGCTGACGCCAGCGGATTGTCCGTCCCGGAACTTGTGGTGCCGATCCGTGAGCTCACCGAAGCTGACATTCTTGCCGAGTCGGGTGAACGGCTGGCCTTCCGGCATGACCTGATCCGTGACGCGGTCCGGGCCAGCGTTCCGGCTGCGGTACGGCGCGCACTCGACCGGCACGGGGCGGAGGTCCTGCTCGGTCGCGGAGCACTGCCGGTCGAGGTCGCGACACAGCTGGCTGGCAGTGCCGAGCCCGGCGACGAGGTCGCTATCACGACCTTGCTCGACGCCGTGGAAACGCTCGGCACAACGGACCCGGCGGCGGCCGCCGATCTTGCCCAGCAAGCCCTGCGGCTCACGTCCGCGCATCATCCGCTCCGGGGCCCCCTCGTCTCGCGCCGAGCCGTGTCCCTGTTCGCGGCAGGCGCGGCCCAGGAGGCCAAGCGGTTCGCTGACACCGCGCTTCGCCAGGCCCTGCCGCCGGCACAGGAGGCCGAGGTCCGGCTGAGTATTGCCAGGATGTTCAGCCTGTCGCCGGACGTCCGGGCCGACAACGCGCGCCAAGGGCTGGCTCTAGCCGGCCTCTCCGCTGACCTCCGGGCCTGGCTGGCAGCTCTGGTCCTGCACAACCTCGTGGTGGCCGGGCACAAGGACGAAGCGCTGGGCGCGGTAGCCGGGCTGTCCGCACTCGTCAGCGCGAGCGGCAGTGGCGAAGCACAGTTCGCCTTCCAGCTCGCTCATGCTGGCCTGGATTATCAGCTGTTCGATTTCGAGTCAGCGTTGCGCCGGCTCGATGCCGGCGACCGGATAGGTACCTCGGCGAATGTCAGCCAGCGACTCGCGGACTATTTCCGCTGCTGGACGCTGGCGGCGCTGGACCGATTCGGCGAAGCCCGCGCCGTGGCCGATGCGGGTGTCGCCAGCGCCACGCAGGACCGGCAGAACTGGGCCTTGCACATCTTTGAGGCCTGGCGCGGTCTTCAGGAGCTTCAGGCCGGGCGGCTGCCAGAGGCAGCCGCCGCACTTGAGGGAAGGTTCAGCGTCGACGAAGCTGACCGGGTCCTCGGCGTCATTGACGCCGCCAACGTGGCTGCCCTCGGCCGGATCCGCATCCACACCGGAGACCAGCGCGCAGCGGACGACGTAGCGCGTATCTGCGAGGTCATGCTGGAGACGTCTGCACCCTCGAGCCGCCGTCACGCCGCCTGGTTCCTCGCGCGCCACGCGATGGCCCTCGGGTCTGCCGCCGACGCGCACCGATGGCTGCGTACGCTAGGCCACGACGAGCGCTTGTCGATCTTCCGGCTGTTCCCGCACGACCCGGCCGACGATCCCGAACTCGTCAGAATCGCTCTGGCGAACGGCGATGCCGAGCTTGCGGCCAGCGTGGTCGACGTCACCGAGCGCTGCCACCAGCTGAACCCGTCCGTATCATCGCTGCACGCGGCGGCCGCCCACGTCCACGGACTGGCCGCGCATGAGACGGAGAAGCTCGAAACGGCGGCTGCGGTCTACCGGACCACATCCCGGCGGCTCGCTTTCGCCTCGGCCCTTGAGGATCTCGGGTGCGCGCGCGTCGACGACGGCGCGACGAGCGACGCCGTCGCCGCCTTTGACGAGTCTCTGGCGACCAACGTCGAGATAGGTGCTTCCTGGGACGCCGCGCGGGTGCGACGCCGGCTACGGCGCCTTGGCGTACGCAGACGAGTCCAGCCACCGCAAGTCCCGTCAACGGGATGGGCTGCCCTGACCCGCGCGGAACTCGAAGTAACCCGGCTGGTCGGCCAGGGGAAGACCAACCGGGAGATCGCTGATCATCTATTCGTATCGCCACACACCGTTAATACTCATCTTCGTCATATTTTCGCCAAAGTGGGCGTTAGGTCGCGGGTGCAGCTCGCCGGCGTTACCAGCGAGGTGTCGAGCAGGAATCCGACATCCCCTGTTTCGCCAGAACGCCACCTCGTTCATCCACGCCCTGCGGCGAAGAGGCCGGGCCGTTAAGGGATAGCTCGATCGAGTGATGTCAACCGGGCCGCCGGGCACGGACACTGCTGAAGAGCCCGGTCGGGAACAGAAAGGACTACGCAATGCCGATGATCGACGTGTACGCCACCGCGGGCACCTTCACGGACAAGCACCGGCTCGCCATGGATCTGGCGGCGACCCTGATGGCTATCGAGGAAGTCCCGGACATCCCGATGTTCCGCCAGAACACGGCCGCCTTCGTGCACGAGCTGCCGGCAGGCGACATGTCGAACGTCGACGGCGGGTCCGGATACGTCCGCGTGCAGGTGCTGACCAACGCGGGTGCTCTCGACCGCGACAAGCAGTTGGCGGTGGTGAGCCGGTTCACTCACATGGTCGCGGACGCCGCTCACGACCCGGCGCTCGCCGAGCGCACCTGGGTGCTGCTGACGGAGGCCGCGCCCGGGGGCTGGGGGCTGGGCGGACACGCGAACACCAATGACGAGCTTGTCGCCGCGGCCCGCAAGCAGATCGCGGAGCGAAACACCACCGTCCGTTCGGGATAATTGAATTCTTTTTCCGAACGGGCCGTGGTTTCACTTCCTCGTCAGCGTTACCGCTGGCCTGGGGTGAGCCGGCGGACCTCGAGCAGGTCCAGGCCGAGCGCCTCGATCTCGGTGAGCACGCCGTACAGCGCTGACCGGTCGAGCAGGCCGGTGAGCACGGTGTGCCGCCGTGCTGCTGCGGGGCCATGGCCGGGAACGTGGACAGCACCGTGGCGCCGAGGTGCCCGTTGATCCGGATCATGTGCGGGGCGGGTGCCGGGAAGACCTCGCTGCTTCGCGCCTGGGCGGATCGTCCGGGCCAGCCGGGCCGGCTGGCCGTGATGGAGGTGCCGCCAGGCCAGCACGACGCCCAGCTTTTCTGGCTGGCTATGCTCGACGCGGTACGCCGTGCCGTCGGCCCGGCCGGCGATGCGGAACCGCCGGCCGCCACGCCCGGGTTCAATGCCCCGGCGATGGCCGGCCGGGTGCTCTCGGAGCTGGCCGATGCCGGCGGCGGCATCACGCTGGTCATCGATGACGTGCACGAGCTGAGCTCTCCGGAGGCGGCGGCGCAGCTGACGCAGCTGCTGGCCAACCTTCCGCCGCGGGTGCACGCGGTGCTAGCCACGCGTCATGATCTGCGGCTGCGGCTGCATCAGCTGCGACTAGCCGGTGAGCTGGCCGAGATCCGGGCGGCGGAGCTGCGGTTTTCCGAACGAGAGACCCGCGCGCTGCTGACTGCCTCGGGGATCGCCCTGTCCGAGGGCGGGGTCGCGCTGCTGCACCGGCAGACCGAGGGGTGGGCGGCGGGGCTGCGGCTGGCCGCGCTGTCGCTGGCCGGTCACCCCGATCCGGAGCGGTTCGTGGCGGAGTTCTCCGGCAGCGAGCGCACGGTCGCGGAGTACCTGATCGCCGAGATGCTTGACCGCCAGCCGGCCGCCGTGCGGGACCTGCTGCTGCGCACCTGCCTGCTGGACCGGATCAACGGTGAGCTGGCCGATCGGCTGACCGGCCGCCCCGGCTCGGAATCGATCTTGCTGGACCTGGAGGACGCGAACGCGTTCGTGGTGTCGCTGGATCCCGGCCGGACCTGGTTCCGCTACCACCACCTGCTGTCGGACTTCCTGCGGCTGGAACTGCGCCGTACGCTGCCCGAAGAGGTGACGGCCCTGCACCAGCGGGCCGCCGGATGGTTCACCGGGCATGGCCAGGTGGCTGCCGCCATCCGGCACACCCAGGCGGCGGGCGACTGGACCGACGCGGCCCGGCTGCTCGCCGACCACTCCTTCAGCATGATGCTCGACGGGCAAGCACACACCGCACAGGCTCTGCTGCGGGCCTTCCCGCCGGGAACGGATTACTCCGAGCTGGCCCTGGTGCTCGCCATGAGTGAGAACATCCTGGGACGCCTGGATGAGGCGGCTGCTCACCTGGCGGTCGCCGAGTCGCACGCCGAGACGGCCGCGCCGGATCGGCGGCGGCGCCTGGGGACGGCGATCGCGGCGCTGAAGGTGTCGCTGGCCAGGCGGCGCGGTCACCTGACCGGCGTCTTGGAGCAGGTCAGGTTCCTGGCCTCGCCGCTCAACAGTGAGTCCGACGAGACATCGCGCTGGGCAGTGACCTGCGGGCGGTGGCGCTTTTGAACCTGGGGACCGCCGAGGCGTGGGCGCCGGGGGGCTGGCCGACGCCGAACGCGGCCTGCAGGAGGGCGCGGCTCTGGCCCGGGAGATCGGCCGGCCCTGCGTCGAAGTCAGCTGCCTGGCGCAGCTGGGCTTCGCGTCGAAGATCCGCCCGTTCGCCACGACCCAGCGGCGCTGCCGCGAGGCGATCGCGCTCGCCGAGCGGTATGGCTGGGGCGGCGAATGGGTGATCGCGCCCGCGCTGATCACGTTGACCGGCGCGCTGATCTGGACCGGTGAGTTCGACGAGGGCGAGCGGTGGTTTGCCCGTGCCCTGCAGGCCGGGCAAGCGGACAGCGGGCCGGACATCGGGCTGCTGCTGCACCACACCACCGGGATGCTGCACGGCTGCCGCGGCCGCCACCACGAGGCGTTTGAGGAGTTCGGCGCGGCCGACCGGCTGCAGTCGCAGCTGGCCGGCTCGCACGCGCTGGCCAGCCAGGTGACCGGGTGGCTGCTGGCCGCCCAGGCCCGCCTCGGGCGGACCGGCGATGCCCGCGCCGCGCTCGCGGCCCTAGATGACGAACGGGCCGGTTCAGGTGAAATCCGCAATGCCCGCGCGGTGATCGGCCTGGCCGGCGGCGATCCGGCCGCCGCCCTGCGCGCGGTGCGCGACGTGCTGGACGGCACCGCGCCGGTCATCGGGTACGTCACCATGGTGGAAGCCCAGCTGCTGGCCGGGCTCGCGCACCGTAAGCTCGGCGACCAGCGCGCGGCGAACCAGGCCGCCGAGCGCGCGCTGTCCCTGGCCCAGGCCGACCGGCTGGTCCTGCCGTTCGCGATGACCGGCGCAGGGGACCTGCTTGAGGCGTTGCCGCCGCACACCAGGCACGCCGCGCTCCGCGCTGACATCCTCGACGTGCTGCCCGGCCCGCCACCCCTGGCCCGCAGCCCTTATCCGGCGCCGCCCGCCGGCGAGCTCAGCCCCGGCGAGCTGCGGGTGCTGCGCTACCTGCCGACCAACCTGTCCCGGCCGGAGATCGCGGGCGAACTGTCGGTCTCGCTGGACACCGTCAACACCCACCTCCGCAGCATTTACGCCAAGCTCCAGGTCCGCAGCCGTACAGCGCGCCGGGGAACTGCGGCTGCTCGCGACCGGCCGCACGCTCAGCCCTGCGATCACCTAGGCATGGCCTCCGGGCGACTGGCCGAAGCGGAACGCGTCGCGCAGCTGTCGGCGCCGACCCGACGCGCCGAGCAGGTGCTCGCCCAACTGGACGAGGACGAGCGGGCCAGCGCAGAGATGCGCATCGCAGCGGCGACGCTGCGACTGGCCACCGGCGACCCGCGGGCGGCGGCCGATGCGCTCGTGCCCGTCCTGGACGGCCCAGTCTCCGGGGCCACCCGGATGCAGATAGTAACGGCGCTGCTGGTGTCGGCGCGAGCCCGTGGCGAGCTGGGCGTACGCCAAGCTCGGCGTTCACAGCCGCCACGAGGCGGTGGACCGCGCCCGCGCGCTTGGCCTGCTCGCGCCGTCGGCACGAAGGGCGTAACCCGAAGGTACTTGGTGGTGGCGCGCCACCCGCGGCGCTGACCCGGGCCTTCGTGAGCCCGGATCTGCGGCAGGAAAGGCCGGCCTTCTCAACGCCATCGCAGGTCAGGAGCCAGCTACCGGCACACAGCGACGGTAACGCCGACCCAGCCTCCGCCGCCCTCACGAGACCATGCTCCGCCTTGGAAATAAACGCCTCACGGTAGATATTCGACTCTTAATTCGATAGAATGAACGGGTAGGAAACTCCTCCTGATCTTCCGAACGGAGGGTGGCTCATGCCCGAGGAACCGTTCCCCCCAGCCGGGCCCGGCGTCCAGGAGCCCCCGGGCCCCGGCGCCTCGTCCGGGCACGGGAACGGCGCGCCCGGGCACCCGTCAGACGGCGGGAAGGAGCCCCCGCCGGACGGCCCGGATGATGACGGGTGGGAGGAGCCGCCGCCGGAGGGTCCGGAGCAGGGCCTGTTTGTGTGCCTGCCGGCGGAGAGCATGGAGCTGTCCCGGTTCGGCGGTGATGACCATAGGCCGGCGATGGCGCCGGGTCCGCTGCTGGCCGGGGTGGCGTATGCGGTGGCCGGGGGGGATGGGTCGGGGCTGGCCGGGGTGTCGGAGGATTTCCTGTTCGCGGTGATTTCCGGCGGCCGCCGGATGGCGTCGTGGGGGACATGGCTGGAGCTGTCCGCGATGCGGGAGCTGGCGCTGCGTCACCCCGCCGTCCCGGACCGCCCCCGCACAACCCGCCCCGCCCCCGAACCCCCCGCCACGAAACCCCCCGCCACGAAACCCCCCGCCACGGCGCCTCCCGCGACCGCGGGCACTGGCGCGGCTGGTGACGGCGGCGGTCCGGCCTGTTCCGGGTCCGGAGCTGATGCCGCAGCTGGGCCTGCCGATGATGGCCGGGTGCAGGTCAGCGAGTTCGTGGCCGATGAGGTGTCGTTGGACCTGCGGATGAGCTGGAGAGGCGCCGCGGACCGGATCTCCTACGCGTGCGACCTGGCCGGGCGGCTCCCGGTGACGTTCGCGGCGATGGGCGCGGGCCTGATCGACCCGGTCCACGCCAAGATCATCTGCGAGCAGACCGATATCTTGTCTGCCGCCGACGCCGCGAAAGCTGACCCGGTGCTGGCCGCCGCCGCGCAGGTCAAGACCTACGGTGAGCTCCGCGCCGCCGCCGCCCGGCTGGTCCTGCAGCTCGACCCGGACGCCGCGGAGCGGCGCAAGCAGAAACGCCGGAAGGACGAAGCCCACGTCCGGCCGTTCCGCGAAGACTCCGGCAACGCCGGGATGACCGCGCGGGAGCTGCCTCCCGATGAGGTGCTCGCGTCATGGCAGCATGTGGATCAGCGAGCCCGGGACCTGCGCGCCGCCGGGATCCCCGGCACCTTGCGTGAGCTCCGCGTCCGCGCCTACCTCGACTTGCTGCAAGAACGGGACAGCCGGAACACCCGGCCCCGCCCCGAGCCCGACGGGCCTGGCGGGAACGACGGGCCTGGCGGGAACGACGGGCCTGGCGGGAACGACGGGCCTGGCGGGAGCCCGGGGCCGGGGACCGGCCCGGCCGGCCGGCCGGGAGTCCCGTCACCGGGGCCGAGGCTGGCCGCGCTGGTGAACATCACCGTCCCGCTGGACACCTGCCTGGGCTATTCGGGCACCCCGGGGGAGGTCGGCGGGCTCGGGCTGCTGGACGGCGGGACCGCGCGGGCCCTGATCGCCGCCGCCGCCCGGGACCCGCGCACCCGCTGGTGCGTGACCGCACTGCACCCCGACGGGACCACCGCCGCCCACGCCTGCGCCACCGGCCAGCACCCCGCACCACCCGGCCCGGAACCACCAGGCCCGGAACCACCCGCACCACCAGGCACCGCCAGCCCCGGCACCCGGGCCCGTGACTACCTCCGCGACCTGCGGGTGCAGCTCACCCCGATCGCCCGCGGCACCTGCGACCACCGGCACGCCGAGACCGGGTACCAGCCCAGCCGCAAGCTCCGGCACCTGATCACCACCCGGTCCCCCCGCTGCACCGCCCCCGGCTGCGGGCAGCCCGCCGCCCGCTGCGACCTGGACCACACCCTGGCCTGGCACGCAGGCGGACTCACCTGCGAATGCGGGCTGGCCCCTCTATGCCGCCACCACCACCGGTGCAAGCAAGCCCACGGCTGGCAGCTGACCCAGCCCGCACCCGGCGTCCTGATCTGGCGCACCCCCGGCGGCCGGACCTACACCACCACCCCCGCCAGCTACCCGCTCTGACCCCAAGTCACCGCGACCATAGGCCGGCGCCCGGACCCCGACCCGCGATGACACTGAAAAAGCACGCTTCCCCTGGCAGCAGACCCGCAGCCGTGACCGGCCACGGCGGCCGGTCGCCGCAGGGCACGCCGCTCGTCCTCGGTGGTACCTCCCCACACGCCCGAGGTGATCCCGTGGCAATCGCCCAGGCTAGGCACGCGGCCTGCGCTGGGCAGGCCCGGCAGATCCGCTTAGCCTCCTCGATCTGGCGCGGCCCGGGCCCCATCGTGCCGACCGGGAAGAACAGGTCCGCGTCAACGTCGCGGCAGGCGGCCTCGTCACGCCAGTCGAAACCGGTCCGCATCGCGTACTCCCTTCCGTCCCCTACGCCAGCCTCAGACCCACCGGGGTGAAGAAGCATCATCCTTTTCATGTGATTTCGCCCGCCCGCTCCGCGCGCACCAGCCCCTCCGGTTAGAAGTGGTGGATACGGGTTCCGCGGTCGATACGGTGCATTCCCGTGCCGTATGCCGACTGTGACCACCGGCCCGCGCGACGGCTCACGATCGAAGCGACGGTCAGGCTCTGAGGCCCGGAGCGCCGCACCCCAGCCGCCGCCCCGCCGCTCCCCGCACCTGGAACCACCCGTCACAATTCTCGAAAAAAATAGTGGAATATTCGGCTTACCTGGAAGTTTTGGTACCCTATGATTGCCCTAATCCTCCGTAAAAGCCCTATCTTCCATGCGAACCGGACGGCCCGGCCCGCATCATGCCCGGCCGGACCAGGCACGGCATACACCTCGCATCACCACCCCAGCAGCCACCGCGCCAGCAGCCACCGCGCCGCCAGTAAGACCGCGAGGGACCCGCGTAAGGCGGCCTGTCCAGCGGACCCCCGTGCACTGAATCGACTGCCAGGCCCGGATCCACCGCCGAAAAACCCGCCAGTAAACACGGCAAACCGGGCAAAGGCTATACGCGGCGGCTGGAATTGGCCGATGGCGGACCCTGCTCCTTGACCGATGCTCTACCCACGAGACAGGGCTTCGGGCTGGCGGGCTTCCGGCAGGTCCAGGTGCTCGGCCAGCCACGGCCCGGTGGCGCTGCCCGTGGCCCGCGCGACGTCCTCGGGCGTGCCCGCGGCGAGGATGTGCCCGCCGTCCGGGCCGCCGCCCGGGCCCATGTCGATGAGGTGGTCGGCGGCGGCGAGCAGGTCCAGGTCGTGGTCGATGACGATGATCGTGGCCCCTGCCGCCAGCAGCCGGTCGAACACGCCGGCCAGGGTGGCTACGTCGAGCGGGTGCAGGCCGGTGGACGGCTCGTCGAAGACGTACAGCACGCCGCGCTGGCTGGCGCGCAGCCGGGAGGCGATCCGCAGCCGCTGTGACTCGCCGCCGGACAGGGACGGGGTGGGCTCGCCGAGCCGTAGGTAGCCCAGGCCGACCTCGCTGACCGGCCGGAGCGCCGCGGTGACCGGGGCCCGGTCGGCGAACCGTTCCAGGGCGTCGTCCACGCTCAGGCCGAGTACGTCGGCGATGGTCAGGCCGTCGACCTGGACGGCCAGGGTGGCGTCGTTGAAGCGGGCGCCGTGGCAGGTTGGGCAGCCGACGCTGATGTCGGGCAGGTACTGGACATCGAGGTCGATGTGGCCGAGCCCGCGGCAGGTCGGGCACTGTCCCTCGCGGGTGTTGAACGAGAAGTGCCCGGGCTTCCAGCGCCGCCGCCGGGCGTAGCCGGACTCGGCGAACACGCGGCG